>JAFGPI010000090.1 GCA_016926065.1 Candidatus Krumholzibacteriota bacterium | reverse complement strand
GTATCCTAACTCCCGCACCGTGGGCCCGAAGAGCGCTATCACCGGCGTGCCGACCGCTTCGGCAAGATGAAGGGGGGCCGAATCATTGGTGATCAGGAGATCACATTTTTCCAGGACGGCGGCGGTTTCCAGTATCGACAGCGTTCCGGTGGTGTCCAGGTCGGCGGCATGGTTCCGATTGATCCTGGCGTTCAGGGGAATATCCTCCTTCCCTCCTATGAGGATGACGCCCCATTCGAACCCGCTTAATGCCTCCGCCAGGGCTTTGAATTTATCCTCGGGCCAACGTTTGGTTTCCCACCGGGCGCCCGGGGCCAGGGCGATCAGGCGGTCTTTGGGGGGGGCTCCCCGGTTGATGATCTCTTCCGCCCGGACTGAGACCGGGGGGGGGAGAAAAAGGCGAGGGAGGGACAGGGGAATATCCACTCCCAGGCGGGAGGCGAGTTCCAGGTATATATCGGTTTGTGAAACCGGGGATCGGTATCGATTTATTTTATGCCTGATGAGCAGCATCTTCTTGAGCTGAGTTTTTTTTAGTTGAATCTTGCGCGCGGCGGGAAGAGTGCGCAGAAGGAAATTACTGCGCAGCACGTGGTGGGCGTCGATGATCAGATCATAATCCTCCCGGCGCAGCCTTCCTCTCAATTTTAGCAGCTGGCGGAAACGGTCGTTTTCCAGAGTGTGGATTTTGTCCAGATCCGGATTATGATCAAAAAGTCCGGCATACTGTTTCTTGGTCGCCAGGTGGATATCGTGGGAGGCATAGCCCTCCCGCAGGGCTCTCAGTAAGGGAGTCAAAAGCACCAGGTCACCCAGTGAACTGAACCGGATTACCAGTAATTTGGCTCTTTGGGACTGCATCAGTGGAATCCCCTCGATAAAATTAAACCTGGCGGCGGCGCCCCCGGAAAAGAATGGCGTAGGGTCATTTTGCTAAATATAAATGATGGAGACCGAATAAGTCTAGGGATTAACCTCGGTCCAGTGCATAACTATCAATAACTATAAGCAGGTACGGCCATCGGCCGGGGTGATTTTAGCAAGCCGGCGTTAGATAATGTGAAAATAATAAAAAATCCGGAAATTTTTTCTTGAAAACCATACAAAATGAGACGATATTAGGGGAGTATTATTAATGAGTGGATATAGGTTTAACTTAAAGTTTGGAATCTAAGTTTTAATTTATTATATTAACCTGTATTTTGTTTTTCGTCTCTTTGGCAAGTAATTAGCTGTGGTTAATAGAGTTGAATCAATAGAGGGAACGAAGGGGATACTAATGCATGATAAAAATGAGATCGGTGCGTGTATCAAGAACTTTAGGCTATCCAAGGGCTTAACCCTCAAGGATATCGAAGTTCGGGCAAAAGTATCGGCCACTCATGTTTCGGAGATTGAAAGGGGCATGACCTCTCCCACCGTTGGCGCGCTGGCCAAAATCGCCGAAGCCATGGGAACGGATGTATCTTATTTCGTTGAAAAAAGGAATCTTCGCAAAGTATCCGTGGTAAGCAAGAAGAAACGTAAGGCCATGCAATTCATGGACTGGGGCGCCACCTATTATTCGTTGACCAAGGATTTGCCTAATCCGAAAATTTCCTTCCTGGAAGTGGAGCTTGAACCGGGTATCGCCCGGCCGGAGGAAACCAGCACCCATGAGGGTGAAGAATTTGCCCTGGTGACAAAAGGAGTTATGGAGATAATCATCGGCGGTGACAAGTTTATCTTGAAAGAGGGCGACAGCATTCATTACAAGGCAGATAAACCTCACGCCATGAGAAATATAGGCGACGCCCGGTGTCGCGCAATCTGGGTTACATTGCCGCCGTACAGCCTGTAAATCGGGACAGACCACCGGGAGGGTGATTATGATCACGAAAGAAGAGATCGGAAAAAGAATGAAAAAAATCAGGGAAAAGAAACATATGACCCTCAAGAACGTTGAAGCCAAAGCGGGGATATCGGCCACTCATATCTCGGAAATTGAACGGGGAAAAACTTCTCCCACCATAGGCGCGCTTATCCGCATAGCGAACGCCTTGGGGAAATGCCCCGCCTACTTTATAGAGACCGAAGAGCTGGATGACGTTTCCTTCGTCGCCCTGGAGGACCGCAAACAGGTGAAACTGGAAAAGACGGAAGGAGTGGTGGAAATGCTGACCAACTCCATCCCCAGCGGAAAGATTAACGCCAAGCTGATAACCCTCCATCCATGTAGCGCGGGCGAGGTCTTTCTTCATTCACACAATTGCGATGAGGCGGCCCAGGTACTATCGGGAAAGGTCTACTACGAAGTGGATGGGGAGCGATACGAGCTATCCGAGGGGGATAGCATATACATAGTGGGAAATCAGGAGCATGGTTTTAGCAATGCTTCCCCGGATAAGGACGCCAAAATGATCTGGTTCGCCTCCGAGCGGGGAATCAACTGAGTATATTCTTAAAAGCTTATCCATCCCGGTCATGCCTTCGGGGATTTGAGCTATCTAATTTCCGCACATATTACCCTAATCAATCAGGGCTGGGGCTAATTGCCGGGTGGAGGCCTCCCCGCGGATCCCCCGCGGTCCCTCCCTCTTATTCCCCGCCCTTACCGCGGGGTGCCGAGAATTCCGCAAGCCGCCGGGATGCCTGGAAAAATTCTGACATTCAACCTTTAGATTTACTGATCTCCTCCCGGCATGTCGCCATATGAGATTGGTAAATAACGACTTGACCGTCCAGCATGAAGGCTATGGGGAAGCGGAACCTTTTGCCTGTTTTTCATTGACAGAGGAAATTTTGTGAATTTATAGTCATTTTCAGGGAAAGGAGGAAAATTAATTGGATAACAACTCAAACCATGATGAAACGCGTAAGTCGTATCTCTTTCAACATCTTGTAGCCATGTTTCAAACCTTGGCCCTGCAGCAGTTGGGCAAGCTGGCAAATCCGATTAGTGGAGAATTGGAAAGGGATTTGCATCAGGCAAAAATTACTATCGATATGCTAGTGATGATACAGGAGAAGACCGCCGGAAATCTGAGTGATAATGAAAAAAGAGTTCTGGATGGTGTCTTGATGGATCTACAGATGAATTATGTTGATGAGATCAATCGCGGAGATTATGATCAACCACCGAAGGCAGAGCAATCCGCGGGACCTGAAAGTAAGGAGCCGGGCCCGGGAGGGAAAAGCGATAAACCACCGGCAGCCGGGGACCAGCCCGGCAAAAAGGAAGGAAAATAAAGATTTTACCCTTTCCGTTGTAGTATCCGTTTTAGAGGAGGGTTCAGCATGAGATTTTATTCTCGATCGGTTTTAATTTTTTCAATTATCGCTTTATTTGCCGTCCCGGTAAGCGCGCAGAGCTCATGGGATGGGCCCGCCGGCCTGCTCCGGGTGAAGGAAGCCGGAACCATCGGGAAGGGGAAACTGTTGTTCACTCTGGGAACATCCTACTATCGCAGAAGCGGTATAATACTTACCGATGAGACGGACAGTTTCTACCATCTGGCTGACCCCGCCATAAAGGATCCCCAGGTCGATTACAATTTTTTCCTCTCCCGTGCTTATTTTGCCCTGGGACTGAGCAACCATTTGGAGATCGCAGCCTCCCTGGACGTTCGCAACTGGATCATGTCCGTCCATGACGACCATGCCAACGGTGAGTTAAAAAACACCAGCCGGGGAGGCATCGGAGATACCGGGATGGAAGCAAAAATATGTTTGCCCCTACCGTCCGATCGGGTAAAGCTGGGATTTCTCGCTTCCACCACCTTCCCCACCGGTAACAAGGAGCGAAAATTCACCACCGATGCCAGTGATTACAGCTTTAACGGTCTCTTCACTCTTGATTTGACCGATTTGGAAAGTTTCGTTCCCACCAAACTGCATATAAACGCGGGTTATAAATTTAATAAAAACGAGGATTTCGGTTACGGTATCCTGAACACCAATAATCCCAATACCAGCGGGTATTATCCCCCCGCCTATCCGGCCGTAAAGACCGGGGGCAATAATAATTTCAACGATATTTTCCAATTCGGAACCGGAGTGGAATTCATCCTCAAGAACGCCCGCCTCTTCCTGGAATTCAAATGGGACGATTTTTTGAACGCGAATTACGCGGCGGAGGATAGTGTGTACTTTTCCAGCAAGAATCTTTACACCCTGACACCCGGTATTTCCCTGGTTTCGGGAAAAGGGGTGGGAATTCTGTTAGCGCTGGATGTCAATGTCAGTGATGATAGGTGCCTGGTGCAGCCCCCGGACTGGATGGCCTATTTCGCTTTCTCCATGGGAGGTTTCCTGCTGCCCCAGGATAGGGATAAAGACGGGATAGAAGACAAGGTGGACAAATGCATCGACGAACCCGAGGATTTTGACGGCTTCGAGGATGATGACGGATGTCCCGATCAGGACAACGACGCCGATGGAATAAGAGACGATGTTGATCAGTGTCCCGATCTGGCCGAAGATAACGATGGTTTCCAGGATGAAGACGGATGTCCCGATCTGGACAACGATGGCGACGGAATACCGGATGTGGAGGATAACTGTCCCGGAGAACCGGAAGATTTCGACGGTTTTGAGGATAGCGATGGATGCCCCGACATCCTGCAGGATTCCGATAACGACGGGGTTCCGGATGACGTGGATAAGTGCCCCCTCAAGCAGGAAGATCTGGATGGATTCC
>JAFGPI010000089.1 GCA_016926065.1 Candidatus Krumholzibacteriota bacterium | reverse complement strand
GGGGCAGTGAGCTGGGGCCGGGATAAGGGAGCAGGGATATGACCCTCGAGGAGATGAAGAGTATGGCCGATTTTTCCGTCCGCGCCGCCCTGGCCGAGGGGGCGCACACGGCGGAAACCTCCCTCTCCGGAAGCACCGATTTTTCCGTGACGGTAAGAAACGGGGAGATCGAGAACCTGCAGGAATCTGTTTCCAACCTCATCCGGGTCACCGTTTCGGTCGATAGCCGGAAGGCTTCGGTTGCCTCCAACGATCTGGCCCCGGATAGTATCCGGCGGTTGATCGCCGAAGGGGTGGAGCTTTCCCGGATCATGGACAGTGATGAATATTTCTCCCTCCCGGATAAGGAAGAGCTGGGCCGGGCCCCACGCGATCTGGCCCTCATCGATCCGGACTACGGGAGGCTGACCACCGACGCGAAGATAAAGACCGCGTTGGAACTGGAAAAAATCGCCTGCGGCCTGGATGACCGGATCATATCGGACGGAGCGTCATTCTCCAACGGACGCCAGGCGCTGGTGTGCGCCAACTCGCTCGGATTCTGCGAAGGGTACGAGAAAACTTTTCACTCCATCGATCTGTCTTGCGCCGCGGAGGATCGACCCGCCGCCGGGGAAAACACCGGGAAAAAACAATCCTCCTACTGGTTTTCGGCCGCCACCTCGTTGCCGGACCTGGAATCGCTGGAAAGGGTGGCCTCCCGGGCGGTCCACCGCACCCTGCGTAAACTGGGAGCCGTCAAGCCGGAAACCTGCGAGGTGCCCGTGGTCTTCGACGATGTTACCGCCCGGGATTTCATGCGCTGGATCGCCGCGGCGGTCAACGGCGGGAATATATACCGGAAATCTTCCTTCCTGGCGGATAAGCTGGATCACGCCGCCGCCGCGGACCTGGTCACCATGATAGATGATCCTTTCCGGCCGGGGGGATTGGGTAGCCGTCCCTTCGACGGCGAAGGCGTGTCGGTCAGAAAGAACGTCGTTTTCGAAAAAGGGAGGCTGCGATCCTACCTCTTGAGCAGCTACCAGGCCAGAAAAATCGGTTTGCGTACCACCGGCAGCGCGGGAGGTATCTCGAATTTCTACCTGGAACCGGGAGCGGCAACGCGGGAAGAGATAATTTCCAGCATCGATAGCGGACTTTATCTCACCTCGCTTTCCGGTCCCGGCGCCAACTGGTCCAGCGGTGACTTTTCCCAGGGGGGACAGGGGATCTGGATCGAGCGGGGCGAACTTTCCTTCCCGGTAAACGAATTCACCATCGCGGGCACCTTTCCCCGCATCCTGGCCGGAATCTCCATGATCGCCGGAGAGATGGAATGGAAAAGCACCGTTGCCTCCCCCGCCTTCAAGATCGATCGTCTGACCATCAGCGGAACCTGACTCCCGAAGGAGATGCCAGGGAACGGTCCGTCATCATTTCCAAGCAGCCCCGCGCTCCTTACGCGCCCGGTCCCTCGCCACGCGGGGAGGGCAGGCATTTACCCCGGCTGCAACCTCTTAAGCCGACAGGATAAGGCGTTCTCCTCGCCGGGCACTCATTTCAGCAAAATCATCTTCCGTGAAAATTCCTCCTTTCCGGCCCGCAGGCGGTAAAAATAGACGCCCGACGATACCGTCCGCCCCCCCTCATCCCGGCCGTTCCATTCCACCAGGTGTTCTCCCCGGTCCGCCATTTCATTTACCAGGCACCGGACGCGGTTTCCGGCGGGATCATAAACGGCCAGGATCACCCTGGTTCTTTCGGGCAGGTAATAACTGATGGTGGTCACCGGATTGAAGGGGTTGGGGTAATTCTGGCGCATGACCGCTTCCCGGAAAGGAAAACCGATCGATTCCGTCTCGAAAAGGACCCTCTGCCCCCGGTCGTCACGCACCATCACCCGGTACCGGTAATCCCCCCCCGGCGGGAGATCTTCGTCCCGGAAAAAATATTCTCCGTCCCTGCAACGAATCTCAGCCTCCAGCAGATTGGTAAAGAAGAGACCGCCATCGGCCGAACGCAGGATAATAAAAGTAGCCCGCATATCGATCTCCCGCAGCCGCCAGGTTATTTCCACTCCCCCCCGGTTTCTGACAGCGGTAAACCCGGCCAGGTTAACGGCCACGAAACCGCCCGAGGCGGTGATCCTTTGACAGTAGATATTCGATTCTTCATCCCCCCCTTCCCAGGTGAGGAGGGCTCCGCCCGTTTCGTCCGGGACGATTTCGGGGAGACGCTGCTCTCCCGCTGATCTGGCCACCGCCACGCCGTCCCCGGCCCACCGGAGCGAGCCCGCTTCGTCCACCCTCTGTACGTATATATCGAAATCACCCTCCCGGCGGTCCTGCCAGGAGATTATGGCCCCTCCCCCGCCGTCGGAGGCGAGCCGGGGATTGAGCTGATATCCGGCGGCGCTACAGACCACCGTGCCGCCCGCTTCCCATTCCAGGCCGCCGGAGGCGTTGATCCGCTGCATGTATATATCTGAATCCTCACCCTCGCTGTCCATCCAGGCGATCAAGCATCCCCCACCGTCAGCGGGGATTATTCCGGGATGCCACTGGTCCCCCGCTCCTCCCCGGACCAGCGATCCGTCCGGGTCCCAGAGCGGATCCCCGGAGGCGCTTATCCGCTGGACGTAGATATCATGGTTCCCGCCGCGGATATCGTGCCAGGCGATTATCGCCCCCCCCGCGCCGTCCCCGCACAGAGGGACGAATCCATGAACCACTCCCCCCGGGCAAACCGGCCTGCCGGAATCGCCCCACTGCCGCGTTCCCGCCGCGCTGATCCTTTGCGCTAGAATTCCGGTTCCGGTGGAAGTGGAAATCCAGGCCACTATCACCCCCCCGGCGCCGTCCGCCAGCAGGGAAGGATTTATCGATCCTTGTTCGGTGGAGACCGCCAGGCCGCCGGCCGGCCACTCCATGTTTCCATATTCATCCAGCTTCTGGATGAATATTTGAGAGGTGGAATCAATCCCGCTTTGCCAGGCTATTGTGGCCCCGCCCGCTCCGTCCGCGATGATCACCGGATAATAATTATCCTCCTCCGCGGGAGAGATATACAGACCGTCCGGATCCCACAGCGGATTTCCCTCCGCGGAGATCCGCTGAGCGTAGATATCCACGCCTCCGCCGCGGTGATCCATCCAGGTAAGGATCACACCGCCGCTTCCATCGGGTACGGCCTGGCGAAAAAATTCCCGGTCCTGATCGTTGCCCGAGGCACTCACCCCGTTGCTCCGCCACAGGATTTCGCCGTCCGGATCGATCCTCTGCGCGTAAACGTTTCCGCTACCGGCGCGGTAATCCTGCCAGATCACGATTCCCCCGCCGGCGCCATCCGGAATCATCCGGGGATACCATTGTTCGCCCGGCGCATCACAGATCGGTTTTCCGTTTTCCACCCATCCGGCGTGGGCCGCGCCCCAAGATAAAGCTATGAAAAAGATGAAAGAAAGTATCGCGAATTTAGTGCTTGATGCCATTCCTGTTGCCATGATTCCTCACCTTTTACCAACAGGAACTGCTGCCGGATGATCAAATCAGCAAAGGGCGTTCCACCGCGGGGGCGCCGCGGGGCGTATCCTCCCGCGCCTAAAAAGATGCTTGGGAAGGGGAATTTCCTGTGGTAACATTCATCCCGGATGAGAAAACAAGAGACAGCATGACGAACCTTCGGTCCCTAACCGCTCCACCCCGGGGAGGATAAAAAATTGAGGAATATCATCCCGCGGAGCCTCCTAATCCCGGTCCTGATCGTCTTGCCCCTATTGCTGAATGCGAAAAAGCCGAGCAGGATAGATCAATTGCTGGATGAACACGCCGCGGCGCTGGGTGGAGAGGAATTGATCCGCTCGGTTCAATCGATCGTTTCCACCTCCGAAATTGAGATGACCTCCACCGGCCTGAAGGGGACCATGAAAACCTGGTCTCTCCGGCCCTGCCTATCCTATACCGAGATCGGCCTGGGCCTGTTCACCGTGAAACACGGATTCGACGGCGAAAAGGCCTGGATGATAGGCCCCAACGGACAATTACAATACCAGGAGGACGAAGGATCGCGCAGCAACCAGGTTACCACCTGTTTGCTGGAGGGCCATGGATATCTGCTGGACCGGCACAAGGTGGTCATATCCCACGCCGGCGCCGATTCGGTCCGGGGGAGAACCTGCGAGGTGCTCCGCCTTCTCCCCCCCGGCGGATCTGCCTGCCGGATATACCTGGATATATCCACCTACCTGCTCCTGAAGCTCGTGGTCGAGGACAGCGACGGCGCTATCGAACAGCTATTCTCCGACTACCGGCCGGTGGACGGTCTCCAGCTGCCCTTTCATACCATCACCCGGCATCTGGCCCTCAACCAGGAGATCAGGATTACCACCCAATCGATCGCATTGAACCGGGAAATAGATCCCGCCATCTTCTTTCCCCCCTCCGGCCGGGCGGAGGATTACCGCTTCACGCGGGGGCGTTCATCCGCCCGGATACCGTTCACCTATCACAGCCAGCATATCTTTCTTCCGGTTAACATCCCGGGAACCATGGAGGAACACCTGTTCATGCTCGATTCCGGCGCCGGCATGTCCCTGATAGATTCTTCCCTGGCCGCGGAACTGGGTCTCGAGCTGAAGGGCAGAATACCGGCGGCCGGCGCGGGGGGAATGACCACCCTTTACATGACCAAGCTGCCCGGATTCAGCGTTCCGGGAATAGAGTTTTCCGGACAAACCGTCATGACCGGTTCGATCGCCGGGATGGTGTACCGGTTTGCAGGAATAAAAACCGGCGGAGTGCTGGGATACGATTTTCTCAGCCGCTTTATAACCAAAATAGACTATTCGCAGAGCAGGATCTCATTCTACTCCCCCGACACCCTGATCCCGCCTTCCGCCGGAGAGGTGATCGAAGCTCCCCTGATCTATAAAATCTTCTCCCTGCCGGGGACGCTGGACGGCCGGCACGGGGGAACCTTCCTTCTCGATACCGGGGCCGGCAGTTCCATCCTGCAAAGGAGCTTCGCCGAGGCCCGGGGGATAAAGCCGGGAGAGGCGGCGGTGGAAACGTCGATTATCGGCGCGGGCGGGGTGGAGAACGCCTCCCTGATCAAATTCAACTCTTTCCGCCTGGGAGATATCATCCTGGAAGAGCCGGTATTCATGCTCCCCGCGGGCAAATCCGGAATCGGGGCCTTGGAAGGAATCAGCGGAATAGTGGGGAACGATATCCTGCAAAAATTCACCGTCTACCTCGATTACCGCAAGCAACAGGTTATCCTGCAAAGAAACGACCTGTTCGAGAAACCCTTTTTCACGGATAAGTGCGGACTCCTTCTCACCTGTAGCAGTGGGGGGGAGATCGCCGTTTACCAGGCGATAGGGGGCACTCCCGCCGCGGAGGCAGGATTCCGGGCCGGGGACATAATCACCGCCGTGGCCGGGAAAAAGACCGCGGAATGCGCCATGCTGGAGGAAATCCTGGAAATTTTCAGGGGGGAGGAGGGTGCCGGTATCACCGTGGATTTCCGGCGCCGGGGGAAAAAAATGAGTGCAACCGTGATTCTGAGAGCATACATTTAATCCCTGGGCCCCGCCGGCCTCGGCGGGGCGTCAAGCGGCGGCCGGTACGCATCGAGCGGCATCGCCGTTTCAACCGGAAATACACGGGGCAGCCGTGAGGGATTAAGGATCCAAGCAAGCGAAAGGGACGATATGAGCATCAAGCTGAAATTTTTAGGCGGGGTCCGGGAGGTAACCGGATCGAATCATCTCATAACCACCGGAAATTCGAAGATCATCATCGATTGCGGCCTCTTCCAGGGACACCGGGGGGAATATTTCGAGAAGAATTCCCGTTTCTCCTTTTCGCCCGATTCCCTCAACGCCATGATCCTGTCACACGCCCATATTGATCACAGCGGCAATATCCCCAATCTGGTCAAGCAGGGTTTTGCTTCCCGTATCCTCACCACCGACGCCACCCGCGATCTCTGCTCGGCCATGCTTCCGGACAGCGGACATATCCAGGAAGAGGACATCAAATACGTCAACAAGATTCACCGGAAAAAGGGCCTTCCCCCGGTGACCCCGCTCTATACGCGCAAGGACGCCGAGAAATCGCTGCAATACTTCTCCGGACACCCTTACCGCCAGAAGGTGATGGCCACCGAAGACGTCTCGGTCACCTTCTATGACGCCGGGCACGTGCTCGGATCCTCCACCCCGCTGCTGGAAATCGGAAACGGGGAAAAAGATGATATCAAGATCGCCTACGCGGTCGACCTGGGGAGGAAAAACATCCCCATCCTCAACGACCCCGAAACGCCCCCCGCCATCGATTACCTGATCCTGGAAAGTACCTATGGAGGAAGGTTGCACGATCCGGTGGACAAAGCCAAGGACCGGCTGGCGGAGATCATCACCGGTACCGCCAAGCGCGGGGGGAAGATCATTATCCCCTCCTTCGCGCTGGAAAGAACGCAGGAGATAGCCTATTACCTGAACCAGCTCCTGCTCGAAGACCGTATCCCCGGTATTCCCATTTACGTGGACAGCCCCCTGGCGGTAAATATAACCGAAATCTTCATCAAGCACCCGGAGTGCTATGACCAGGAAATGTACGATGCCTTCCGCTCCGGCATGGATCCCCTGGGCACCAACCGCATCAAGTATATAACCGACGTGGAAGAATCGAAGGCCCTCAACCAGGACGATCAACCGATGATCATCATCTCGGCCTCCGGGATGTGTGAGGCCGGCAGGATAGTGCACCACTTGAAAAACAACATCGGCGATCCCCGGAACACCGTTCTGGTAATCGGCTACATGGCCCAGAACACCCTGGGGCGCCGCATCGTCGAGAAACACGAACAGGTCAGGATCTTCGGGGAAGATCAGGCCCTGCGGGCCCAGGTAGTGGTGATGAACACCTTCAGCGCACACGCCGACCGTAACGATCTCTTCGATTACGTGAAACCGCTGAAGAATAAACTAAAAAAAATCTTCATCGTGCACGGCGAAGAGGATCAATCCGAAAAATTGTACCGGCTCCTGACCGATAACGGCTTTCCCGCTTTTTTCCCCCAGCTGGAAGAGGAGATCGAGCTTTCCTGATAAGCTATGGATTATTTGGATATAGCCGGATCCATGGACCGTAAAATCGGCCCCGCCGAGGGAATCCTTATCCAGCGGGAGCTGAGCCCGTTGGTAGACAGAAAATGGGACAAGCGTAAAGTGGAGAGGATCGCCGGCGCCGATGTTCATTTTCCGGCCCGCGACCAGGCCCGGGCGGCCCTGGCGGTTTTTTCCTTTCCCGGCCTGGAGCTGATCGAAACGGCCGTTCACCAGTCGGCCTGTTTGACTCCATATATACCGGGACTGCTTTCCTTCCGCGAGATACCGGCCATTCTTAAAGCCTGGAAAAAATTACAGGGTTCCGTTTCCTTGTTGCTCTGCGACAGTCACGGCATCGCCCATCCCCGGCGCCTGGGGATGGCCAGTCACCTGGGGCTCATCCTCGATATTCCCACCATCGGCTGCGCCAAATCCCCCCTCTGCGGCATATTCGAGGAACCCGGACCGGAAAGGGGCGACCGGGCACCGATCCGGGATAAAGAGGGTTTCACCATCGGAACCGTTCTGCGGACCCGGCAGCGGGTAAAACCGATTTACGTTTCAATCGGACACAAAATCGATCTGGTCCACGCCGTCCAATTCGTGCTCGCCTCTACCCCCCGCTACAGGATTTCCACCCCCCTGCGCTGGGCCCACCGGCTGGCCGGTTCCCGCACCTAAACCGGGCCATCCGATCCCTGGAATCGATCTTGCAAATATCCAATCCTGATATTTTCAAGGGGAACAGGGTAGCAGCATATAGCGTTGAAAAACCATAGGTTACTCGATTTTCCCTCTGTTATTTCAACGGCGCGTCCGGTCGGCCTTCTCATTATGCAATCCACGACCGGCAGGACGCCATAAGAGGTAAAGTCATGATTATTCCGATAGGTACCAAAGCTGCCCTGGCGCTTAAACCGAAAGTCACAATATCGCTGATAGCCATTTGCTTCCTGGTGCACCTTTTCAGCTCCCTGCTGGGCGGCCAGGCCGAGGAAGATCTGTTCCGGGTGCACAAACGCTTATACGCCAGCCAGGTCCGCCTCTATCTGATCGAAAAATCATCCTCCTCCAACAGCTCGGTATACCTGGGAAAAACCGCGGAGGAGGGAATCAGGATAATAGAGGAAGCCGATAATTACGCCGATATCCAATACGGAATAATGCACGCCACCGGCCTCACCTGCACCGCTATAGAGAAAATCGAGGACTTCGGAAAGGTGCTTAAGAAAAGAGAGGATGGACACTACGCCGAGGGCAGCGACGGACAATATGAGTTCGAGAACTGGAAACGGCTCAAGGGCAAAGAGGACGATGTTCTCAACGCCCACGTGAATTTTGCGCTGGGACTGGTACCCTCGAAAATGAACCGCGTCCATACCTTTTTCACTCACCTCTTTTTGCATGGAGATATCTGGCACCTGCTGGGAAACATGCTTTTCCTCTGGGTGGTGGGATGTCTCCTGGAGGATAGCTGGGGAAGATGGCCTTTTCTCGGTTTTTACCTGCTGGGAGGGGTTTTCGCCGGACTGGCTCATTGCCTGCAGGATTCATCCTCCTCCATACCCCTGATCGGCGCTTCCGGGGCCATCGCCGCGGCCATGGGGGCTTTTACGGTCAGGCACTTCATGACCAAGATCAAGTTTTTCTATTTCTTCATACTGTTATTCAGGCCTTTCTGGGGAACCTTTCATCTTCCGGCTTTCGTGTTCCTCCCCTTCTGGTTCATTCAGCAGGTGGCCTTGAAATCACTTTCCGACTTTGTGGGCGGATCGAACGTAGCCTACCTGGCTCATATCGCCGGTTACATGGGAGGAGTGATCACCGCCTTGACCGTTAAAGCGACCGGGCTGGAAAGCAAATGGATCAATCCCATGGTTCACCGGAAACAGATCAACGAGGGAGTGCGCAGGGATCCCCGTTTTGATGCAGCCTGCGAGCAGCTTCAAAACGGCGGGGTGGAAAGAGCCCGGGTGGTCTTTGCCCAGCTACTCAAGGAAAGTCCCGGCGACCTGGCCCTGATCCAGGACATCGCCATCCTCTACCGGGAACACGGATTGATCGAGGAGAGCGCTAAACTGTTCGATCCATCGCTGAAAAACCTGTTGTTGAAATCCCGCTATCAGGAAGCGGCTCACCTGGCCCTCGATTTGATCAATCAACCCGCGGTTATGGACGTGAATCCGCAGCTGCTGCTGCGGGTCGGGAAATGGCTGTCCGAACAGAATCACTTCGGAGAGACCCACGATATCTACCGGTACATTATAATAAACAGCGCTTCTCCCCAGGTTTCGGCCAAGACCTCCCTGGCCCTGGCCAAATTGCTGAGTGAAAAGATGAACAATGGCCAGGACGCCCTGTCCGTCCTGGAGCGGGCCAAGGGGCTGGATCTTGACGCCAGCTGGCGGGAAAGGATCGTGGAGCTGGAATACGCCATATCCAATGCCGGGCGGGGAGCCTTCCAGGCCTGACGGTCAGGGGGCTCAAGGGCGCCAGCGCCGGGTGAGGGATCAGATACGATTCAGTATACCGGAAACGATATCCTCGAAACCGCGGGCGCCGCCCACCAAGTGGGACCTGAGTTTTCCCTCCTCATCGATAATAAGGGTAGTCGGAGTATACATCACATTCAGGTGTTCCCGGGCATATTCGCGGCCGTCGATCAATACCGGAATGGTCACCGCTTTATCCGCTATAACCTCCAGCGTTTTATTCAACATTCCCTTGCCGTCGATTAAAAGCAGCTTGAATCCCAGTTCTTTCTCCCGTTTTTTCAACTCCTCCATTTGCGGCAACTCCGCAATACAGGAAGGTCAGGTAGGGCTGAAGGCGGTTATCACCAGCTTGGTTCCCCGGTATCCGCGCAGATTGTGATGGTGGCCCCGGATATCCACGAAATCCATGTCCGGAATCATACCCTTATCGATAATCCTGCTCTTTGATATTTTATCCTCCAGGTCCCCGAGCCCGGGATGAACCAGCGCGTACAGGCTGTCCAGCTTAATGCCTTCCCGCGTTCCCGGAACACCGGCCACCAGTTTTATGTAGGCCGCCAGGGCATCCTCCCTCCTATCATCCTCCCATAGATATCCTCCCAGGATCTCGTTGGCGAAGGCGTACTCGGAAGCCTGGGAGAGAACCGCGTACGCTTCCTCCTTTCTGTCCTGTTTATTCAAATATTCCCCATACACCATCCGTACATGGTTCTTCTGGAACGTATCGTCGGTATTTTCGATCGCTTTTAGAAAACACTTTTCCGCCAGTGGCGCCAGTTCCTCGTCCTCCCCGTACAGGAAGTAATAGCCCATGTACAAAAACAGCTTGTGGTAACTCTCCTCGCTCCGGAGCAGCTCCCGGGCCAGGTCGACGGCCCTATCCCGGTCGACCTCCCAGAGGGCCTCGAATTTGCCGTAATACAGCTTGCCCCGCACCAGGGGGTCTTTTTCCCGCTGTAAAATGTCGTCGTAAGAACTCAGGGCTCCCGCCATATCGCCGGTTTCCTCAACCTGGGCGCTGAAAAGTCTTTTTGCCGCCAGCACCCGGTAGGGATGATCCGCGTGGTTATTGATGAATATCTTAAACCTTTCAATCTTTTTCTCCGGTTTCTTCACCTGGGATATCGTTTCCAATTCCTGAAGGATATAAAAATCGGGAATATCCTTCCGTTCGGAACAACCCGGCAACAGTACCGAGCCGGCCAGCATTACGATCAGCAAGAGAGAGACGGTGCTTTTCATACCTTCTCCTTGGTTGATAATTTAGTGTCCAACTTCCCCGGTCTTACTCCTCCGGCGGTGATGATTCCACGGACCGTCGTGGCGGCGCACATAAAGGTGAAGCCCGCCGTACGGGCCACCTTATCAGTATAGAGCAGCCTTCCTCCGGGGTAAAGTAAAAGATCGCCTGCGGCAGCGCCAAGGAGGAGAGCAGCCCTCTTATCCCCTTCGCCCCCGATCCCGGACACGACCTTCCGGCCTACCGGTTCCTTTACCGCTTTCTCATCTCCTCCCGATCCGCTATACTACCGGTCATGGATCAGGTGACCACGGTGAAGAAGATCGTTTACGGTGGCTGGGGCCTGGCGCACTATGAGGGCCGGACGCTCTTTCTGCCCTGCACGGCGCCCGGAGACAAGATAGAGTTCCGGGTGACGGCGGAAAAGAAAAAGTGCCTTTTCGGGGAGGTGACCAGGATCATCCAGCCGTCTTCCCTGCGGCGGGAACCGGAATGCCCGGCTTTCGGACGCTGCGGAGGCTGCCATATGCTGCATCTCGGCTACGAAGATGAGCTGGAGGCGAAAAAAATCTCCGTGCGGGAGAGCCTGAAAAGGATCGGAAAGGTTACAATCGATATTCCGCCCCTCACCGCCTCACCCTCGCGCTTCGGATACCGCAACCACGTGCTGTTCAAGGTCGGAGCGGACGGCAGGAAGGGCTTCAGCGCGCGTGAATCATCCTCCGTCGTTCCCTTCCCCGCGGCGGGTTGCCTGCTGATCCCGGAAATAATGAGGGAGGCCATATCGGAATTGAGGATTGAATCCCCGGCTCCGGGAGCGGAAATCCGCGCCCGGCTCGATAAATACGGAACGGTTCATTTCTGGGGAATCGATGACCGGACAAGCCCCCCCGACATATTGATGGAATCCGGCGATTTTCTTTTCCCCCTCGCCCCGGACGCCTTTTTCCAGGTAAACCGCCTCCTCAACCGGCAACTGATGGAGCGGGTGGTGTCCCTCCCCTCACGCACGGCGCGCCGCCTGGTGGATCTTTACTGCGGGGTGGGATTCTTCACCCTTCCCCTTTCCCGGATCGCGGGGGAAATCGTCGGCATCGAACGCGATCCCGCCGCCTATAGAAGCGCCCTGGCGGCGGCCAGATTGAACCGGGTAGCCAACGTC
>JAFGPI010000005.1 GCA_016926065.1 Candidatus Krumholzibacteriota bacterium | reverse complement strand
GGTAAAAACGCTTGACCGTGGCCTCGCCGCCGTCGACCAGCGCCACGGTCAGGGCCCCGTTGTCGACCCGCTGGCGTTTTTCCACCACTATTATGTCGCCGTCGAGTATACCCTCGCCGACCATCGACATCCCCTTCACCCGCAGGGCGAAGGTTTCCCCCCTCCCGGAAAAACCGGGGGGGAGGGAGACGCTTTCCGGCACCTCCACCGCTTCGATCGGAGAACCGGCCGCCACCATCCCCACCAGGGGCACCTCCAGCGAAGCGCCGGGCGTCATCAGCTCGATCGAGCGGGCCCGGTTCCACCCGCGGCTCAACGCCCCCTTGCGGGAAAGATTTACCAGGTGCTCGTGAACCGTACTGACCGCCGACAACCCGAAATGCGCGGCTATCTCCTCCAGGGAAGGGGCGTAAGCGTTGCGGCGCTGAAAATCCTTTATGAATTCGAGTATCTGGCGCTGCCGTTTGGTCAGGTAAACCATCTCCGTGCCTCCCGGCAAAAACCACGAACCGGCCCCCTCCCGGGAGCCCGGGTAGGGGACTGAGATATGACCTTCTATCAGGGTAACCGAAAAAAAACCGAAAGTAAAGAGAAAAATCCACTTTTTTAAGCTGAAAGCCAGGATGGGGACGGGGAGGCGTCGACCCCGGCAGGCCCTGGGCGGCCGCCGCCGTTGCTCACCACTTATGGCGGTCGCTGCCGCGGATAAGGTTGAGGAACTCCATCCGGGTTTTGCTGTTGGTGCGGAAAGCCCCCAGCATCGAGCTGGTGATAATCAGGGAATCCCTCTTCCTTACCCCCCGCATGGCCATGCAGAGGTGAATCGCTTCGATGGTGACGGCCACCCCGTAAGGCTTGAGGTGGTGCATCAGTGTTTTCCCGATCTGGTTGGTGAGACGCTCCTGGATCTGCAGCCTCCGGGAAAAGATCTCCACCACCCGGGGAATCTTGGAAAGACCGACGATCCTGCCCTTGGGTATGTAGGCCACGTGGCACTTGCCGAAGAAGGGAAGCATGTGATGCTCGCACAGGCTGTACAGGCTGATATCGCGGGCGATGATCATCTCGTCGTGCTCCTCCTCGAATATCGAACCGGCCAGGATGCTGTCGACATCCTCCCCGTAGCCGCTGGTGAGGAAGGAAAGCGATTCCTTGACCCTTTGGGGGGTCTTTATCAATCCGTCCCTGTCCGGATCTTCTCCCAGCTGCTTCAGTATTTCTCGAATATACTCCTCCATGAAACTCTCCCGGATAAGGAACCTCTCTATACGGATCACAGGATAGCACGGCCGGCGAATTTTTAAAAGGCGCAAAAGATCACTTTCCCCGGAATCGGCCGGGTCCCCCTCGCGGACCATCTCCAGTCCACCCCCAGCGGCTCTCCCCCAGATCGGAGATGATCGGGCGAACCAGTGAGCGATGAGCGCCTATCAGCGGTTAAACGAACCGGGGCACCGGCTATTTAAGCACCGCCCCGATGATGACGAATACCAAAGCCAGGTTCATGGAGGTTATGTAGGAATAGAACCACCCTCCCGGCTTTCCCCGTTCTTGAGTGGTGATTTCCGCGTACTGGTGGATGTACTTGAATATCAGCAGGCGGAAGAATAGGATGTTGATCTTATGGCCGCGGCGGGCGATATAACCGGCCATGGCAATAGCCGATACCACTCCCCAGATCACGCACGCCAGGGCGATTCCGAATAGGATCCTGCTCATTTACTCTCCTCTCTCTTTCCTTCCACCGTTGGGCGGTCGGGGTGGTCCGGGCCGGACCGGCCGGGATTCCTCCCCGGAATCCTCCACGGAGCCGCCATCGTCCTTTTTACCGGCCGTTAATTATCGCCCTCTTCCCAACGCCTCTTGCCCATGCTGAAGAAGGGGATCAAAAGCGGCGAAATCCAAAAAATATTCCACCGGCCGAAACCCGATTTCTCCACCCCGCCGAATGCCCATAACGCCCACGCCACAGCGCCGATAAAAACCAAAAATACCGGAAGCATCAATCTCCAATAGGCGCTGCGGGGGTGCTTCCAGGGAGCAGTGAATGATATGAGAAACCCCGCCATAACGCCTAATGCCATTCCCGATATGCCCTCCGCCATCCGCTTTTGCAGCAGCAAGATCACCGCCAGGATAAAAACCCAGATAAATCCTCCCAGCCATCCTCCGATCCAGCCGATCTTTTCGCCGGTTCTTTTCTTCATTAAAATACTCCCCCTCCGTATTGGGTATCATTACTTCCGCAAACGGTCAAAAGAGATCACCGGCGGCTCTCCATTCCCGGGAAAGGCTCAGGATATAATCCCGGATCTCGTCCCTGACCCGCCGGTAGAGAGCCAGGGCTTCTGCCTCCCCGGCGGCTTCTTCCGCCAGCTTCGGCGGGTCCTCAAATTCCCGGTGAACCACCTTGACCCGGGCCGGAAAGAAGGGGCACATCTCTTTCGCCCGGTCACAGACGGTAACCACGTAATCGAATTCCTTTTCTCCCAGCTCGTCCACCGTCTTGCTCCGCTGGCCGGAGATGTCAATCCCTATCTCCCCCATCACTTTTACCGCCAATGGATTCAATCCATGTTTCTCGATTCCCGCCGAGTAAGGTTCTATGAAATCGCCCAGCAAATGGCGGCACAAACCTTCCGCCATCTGGCTGCGGCAGGAATTTCCGGTACAGAGAAAAAGCACTTTAAGCTTGGGCTTCATATTTATTTCTTCTTTTTTTCCTGGGAGCTCGGAGTTTGTCGCCCCGTCCCGGTGAGTACTCTATATCTATTTCATAAAGGTGTAAAGTTCCATCTATAATTACCGGATTGCGCCCGGCTTCCCTCTCAATCCGCGGCGACATTTCTTTGCCGGACCGGCGGCGGCGCCCCGGCCGGGTGATGGCGCCCCCTGGGGACAGGCCGCATTTTAATGGTCCCGAGAATTTTCTCCGCGCATCTTTGTCCTTCCCTCCGGATACAGCTTTTAGTATAAAGGGGATTAATCTTCTGCTGTTTGGAATCCCCGGGAAGGGAGAAAACATATGAAAGTAACCGTGAAAATCATAACCAGCATTCTGGGGGCGGCGGCCTGAGGAGCGCTGATATACGCTGGAAGCGTATATTGGCCCTTTCACCTGAGTAAATCCACCGGACAAAAAACAGCCCTGGCGGCGGCCTGCGTGGTGCTGGGACTTCATATAATCGGAGCCTTCGCCAAAGCGATGAGGGAAAAACATAGTCAGCCCTGAATGTTTCAAAAGCATCCAGCGGGCGCGCCCTATCGATCATCATCGTCGGTTGATATAATATTCTGGAAACAACTGGCCTGGAGAGCCGGAAGGCTTGGCTGGCGGGAACGCCTTTCTTAACGGTTTGGGTCCGATAGGTTGATGCGGGGGATTATTTTCTCTACCAAGCGATTCGGCGAATCCCCGCCGTTAATGATGATATCGGCCAGTTTTCTGGTGGGCAGGACATACCGGTCGAACATCGGAACCACCATTTCCTCGAACTGGCGCACGACGCTCTCCTTGGTTCTCCCCCGTTCCCGTACATCCCGCTCAATCCGCCGGGACAGGCATAACCGCAGGGACGCATCGATGAAGACCTTCATATCCAAAAGGTCCCGGATACGCGGTTCGTGGAATGCATGCAATCCCTCGATCACGATCAAAGGCCGGCGGCCACCGCTGCGGCTGATCTTAAGCGGCGACCACTCCTCCTCCGGCGCCCGCTGGTGGGTGGAGAAACTGTAGCTGGGGACGGCCACCTCCCGGCCCTCCCTCAAGCCTTCCAGCTGAGAGAAGATAAGTTCAAAATCGAGAGCGGCGGGATCGTCGAAATTATATCGATTCCGCTCCTCCGGGGGCATTTCCCCCAGGTCGCGGTAATAGGAATCGGTTTGAATGATAAGAGAATTAAAACCGGTGAGCCGTTCCACCAAGGCCCGGGCCAGGCTGCTTTTTCCCGAACAGGATGCGCCGGTTATTCCCAGCATGTAGGGCATCTCTTTCATTGATTTCCTTCCAGAAACTATCGTCTCCGCCGGTCCGGTCGCCCGGTCGACAAGCGGGGGCCCTCAGGCCCCCCGCGGATGCAATATATTACTTTTCTCTAAGCTCAGGCAACCTTACTTTTGGGCGGCTTGAGGAACAGCCCGATAACCGCCGCCACCAGACAGCAAATACCCGCCACCATAAAGGGAGTGAGCCAGGCGCTCACATCGGCGCCCCCGGTGGCCCGGGCCGCGTCCTTGAAATAACCGGCGATCTGGGGTCCGGCGATGCCGGCCACTCCGTAGGCCAGGAAAACCCAGCCATAATTGGTGCCGACGTTCTTGTTGCCGAAAAAGTCGGCCGTGGCGGCCGGGAAGAGGGCGAAGTTGCCGCCGAAGTTAAAACCGATAATACAGGCGCCCACGATCAATCCCGCCTTCGAACCGCCCATCTTGAAGAACAGCAACATGATGATTCCCTGGAAGAGGCACATCAGGAAAAGGGCCAGCTTGCGGCCGATCTTATCCGAAACCGTTCCCCACACGATCCGGCCCAATCCGTTGAGGATGGCGTACCAGGCCATGGCCGTACCCGCTATCACGCCCGCTTTGGCTCCATCGGCCACCTGGTTGGCCTGCAGCGCGTCTATTCCGAAGAGCCGGATACAGTATATAACCATCAATCCCGCCAGGGCCGAACCTATAAACATCAGCCAGATGAAATAGAACTGGGGGGTGCGCAGCATTTCTCCGCTGGTAAGATCCACCGCTCCGGTGGCCTTGCTGGAGGTGTTCGCCTCCGGAGGCTCCCAACCTCGCGGCTTGTATCCGGACGGGGGATTGACCATCACTATGCTGCCCAGCAGAACCAGCAGCAAGAATACTATGCCGTATATGACGAAAACGCTCTGCACCCCGGGAAGTCCGAAGACGTTGGTAATGTTGAGCAGTCCGCCGAACCAGCTTCCCGCCAGCTTGACCCAGAGGGTCGCGCCGAATCCGAATCCGGCCACCGCCAGGCCCGAGATCATGCCCTTTTTGTCGGGGAACCATTTCACCCCCACCGCGATCGGCACCACGTAGGCCAAACCGATCCCCGCGCCCCCGATTATTCCGATACAGATCAACTGGGCGGGGAAACTACTGCCCAGGAATCCACCCAGTATATAACCCAGTCCCAGCACGATACCTCCGGCCATGGCGATCGGCCGGGGTCCCAGCTTGGCCTGCAGCCGGCCGGCCAGCACCATCACCACGGCAAAGGTGGCCAGGCCCGCCGAGAAGACCCAGGCGGCCTCCTTGGCGCTGAAACCGTAACCACCATCGGGGATGGTTATCTGCCTGGTGAACACGCTCCAGGCGTAAATGGCGCCCAGGCAGAGCTGGATCAGGATAGCACCCACCACCACGATCCACCGGTTCATCACCCTTTCTTCAGTCATTCAATCCCTCCCGGTTAACAAACCAAAAAAAATAGAATTATCTCCTTACCCTACGGGCCAAACTGTGCCTATCACTATCACTGAACTATTAAAATGTCAATCCTTTAAATGCATTTATTCCTTGAAACGTCCCTACCCTTTCAATATATTGGAATCCCTGGTCCTGCTTAACCGTACCTCGGCAAGACGTGAACGATACGTTTTTTTACAGGAGGTGATGAGATTTTTCCTACTATAACCAAACTCAAGGACACGATCAAGAAGCGTAATATCCGGCTCATCGACCTGAAATTCACCGATTTTCTGGGCCACTGGCATCATCTTACCGTTCCCGCCTCCAACCTGGATAAGACCATATTTACCAAAGGACTCGGTTTTGACGGATCGAATTTCGCCGGCTTGAAAACGATCGAATTGGGCGATCTCTCCCTGGTACCCGAACTGAAAACCGGATTCATAGATCCTTTCAGCGAAATTCCCACCATCTCGTTCATATGCAGCATCGTGGAGGCCGACTCCAAGAAGCCCTTTCCCCGGGATCCGAGATTTATCGCCGAGAAAGCGGTGAACTTCATGCGCCTCACCGGCATCGCCGATCTCTCCCTGTGGGGGCCGGAATTCGAATATTACATATTCGAAAAGATCCTGGTTAATATGTCCCATATGAAATTCGGCTACGAGATTATACCCTGCGAAGGAGAGGATAAGGGAGTATTCGGCCTGAAGACCGCCGGAGGATACCACGCCCTGCCCCCCGAAGACGCGGTGGCCGGTATCCGGGATAGAACCATCACCCTCCTGGAGGACGCCGGAATCCCCATACACTACCATCACCATGAGGTGGGGGGGCACGGACAGGTGGAGATAGAGGTGACTTTCGCCCCCCTGCAGAGGATGGGGGATATCGCCATGATGGTGAAATATTTCGCCCGCATGACCGCCCATGAAGCCGGCAAATTGGCCACCTTCATGCCCAAACCGCTGCATGACGAAGCCGGCAACGGGATGCATTTCCACCAGCACCTGTTCAAAAAAGGGAAACCCCTATTTTACAGCAAGAACGGCTACGCCGGACTGAGCAGGACCGCCCTGCACTATATCGCCGGCCTGCTCAAACACGCTCCGGCCCTGCTCGCCCTCACCAATCCCAGCACCAACTCCTACAAAAGGCTGGTGCCCGGATTCGAGGCCCCGGTCAACTCCTTTTTCTCGCTGGGCAACCGTAGTGCCGCCATCCGCATTCCCAAATACGCCAGCAGCCCGGAGGCCAAGAGGATCGAGTTCCGGCCGCCCGATGCCACCTGTAACGTGTACCTGGCAATGGCCGCGCAGTTGATGGCCGGACTGGACGGAATCCGCAAGAAACTCGATCCGGGCAAACTGGGATACGGGCCGTTCGACGTCAATATCTTCGAGCTGAGCAAGAAGGAGCGCGCGCGCATCAAGCCCATTCCCGGCAACCTCTCCGGAGCCCTGGAGGCGCTGCGGAAAGATCACGGATTCCTGCTGGAAGGCGGAGTATTCGATGAAACTATGATCGAGGACTGGATCGGCCTGAAGATGGAAAAGGACGTGATCCCCCTGCGAAACCGCACCCATCCCCTGGAGGTCCAATACTACCTGGATTGCTGATTTTTTCGCAGAAGGAGCTATGGATTGACCCAACCAAGATCGATGGGGGATATGACCCCGGAGGATTATCAAGCGATCGGCCTGCGCAGCGGGATCGAGATCCACCAGCAGCTGGACACCGATAAGAAACTCTTTTGCCGCTGCCCGGTCCGGCCCTACTCGGAAGACTTCGACGCCCAGATCCTGCGCCACATGCGCCCCACCCTTTCCGAGTTGGGGGAGTACGACGGCACCGCCCTGATGGAATTCAAAACCAAGAAGGAGATAATTTACCAGATCAACAAGGATACCGTGTGCACCTACGAGATGGATGACACTCCGCCTTTCGAATTGAATTCCCGGGCCCTGGACATCGCCCTGGAGATCACCATGCTCCTCAACTGCAAGCTGGTGAGCGAGATCCATATCGCCCGCAAACAATACCTGGATGGATCGATTCCCACCGGCTTCCAGCGCACTACCATCCTGGGAGTGGATGGATGGATCCCCTTCCGCGGCCGGCGTATCGGCATCATCCAGCTGGGCCTGGAAGAGGACGCCTGCCGCGAGGTGAAGGACCTCGGGCACGAGAGGTTTTACAAGACGGACCGCCTGGGCATACCCCTGATCGAGACGGTCACCCGTCCCGATATGCAAACCCCGGAGGAAGTCGCCGCGGTGGCCCAAATACTGCGCTGGCTGGCCCGCTCCAGCGGTAAGGTTCGGCGGGGCATTGGCGCGGCCCGGCAGGATGTGAACGTTTCGGTCACCGGCGGCCGCCGGGTGGAGATCAAGGGCGTTCCCCGCAT
>JAFGPI010000088.1 GCA_016926065.1 Candidatus Krumholzibacteriota bacterium | reverse complement strand
GGGGGAGGCATCGTCTTAACCGTGATGGTGGCTTTTCACGTGATTCTAAACTGGAACTGGGTCAAGGCGAACTTTATCCGCCGGTCGGAGAAAGACATTATATGACGGCTTCTCACTATACTTCTAATGGTAGTGGCTTTATACTGTCCGTGAGGACGACTGTATAAACCTACGGGAAATACCGGTGGGTAGTGAAATGGCGTGTTAGATACGGGGGGGGAACAAAATATGAAAATATTCAAAACTATAGCAATGTCGATCCTGTTGGGATTTTCGGTGTTGCTGTCGCTTTCTGAGGGAAAAGTGCCGGAAACCGCCTCCTGTGAGTCTTCTGTTTACGAGGTCATGTCGGTTCTCCTTCGAGAAGAGTATGGGGAGGACTTCAAACTTATACTGATCAATTGCGATACGGAACCGATCTACGAAGGTATCGGTGACTTCTCCCGGGAACAGTGGCCCGGTTTGAAAAAGGAAACGATCGACTCTCTCATAATCAGGAATAGCGGTCAAATGGATTGCCTGGAGGCGAATTTCAATTTGGCGGTTGAATATGCGCTGATACCGGAGAGGCAATACTTACGGGCTCTGCAAGACAGCTCGGATCATCGTGAAGACAAGGTGTATTCCGAGAGCGGGGGGTATCTTATCCTGTGCGACAAGGAACACGCCGCTGAATGTGATACGATTCAGCCGGATTGGGACAATTTCGATAAAGTGTATCCTGACGCGCAAGGATTTCTTACCTTTTCCAGAGTCGGTTTCGACGCGAAGTGCTCACAGGCCCTGCTTATCTACTCAAATGCCTATCGATGCAGCGGCGATAAGGTCCGCCCCCAAAGAAAAAAAACCGCCTTTTTCGTAAAGCGCGAGGGATCGTGGAAATTGGTGGGAGCTTCCAGGTGAGTATCGGGAGGGATCCCGGATTACCCGCCGGTATATGCTACATCGAGGTGTTGCAGCCCGCAGGAGAAAGCCTGATCGATAGCGTGCTGGTTTTGAGATAGTGGATCTTGGAACCGGCCTATCACCCCGGAGGGCTTGCATCGCTCAGGGAGATGCTTGCTCAATGGATATTCCGCCAGGGCCTCGCGGATGCCCGATATGTTTCCCGGCAGTAACCATTCCAACATAAACTAATACATGACGGTAAGGTGTATGCCTGATATCCTCCGGGATCGGAGATTTATCTCTTGGAGTAAGGTTGACTTCACCGCCTATATTGCCACCAGCCCCAACCTTTGGTGGGACGAAGAGGTGATGACCGGGCGTATTCAGGAAGCTCTGCAGAATGATGCGATTTGTTTGAAAATCCTCTTCCTGGCTTGCGGGAGTGAGGGAGAGACGGTGCAAGAACCGGTGGAGCGTTTCCGGGAAGCTCTCTCCAAAGGCATGGGGGATGATTTCCGGTACACTTACCGGCATTTCCCGGAAGCTGATCACCAGGAGATGCCGGTAAAATCTTTCGGTTACGGATTGGATTTCGTGTTCGGCGGCTGGCAGCTTCCGGGCGCGGTCCTGGATGAAGGTTTTGACCGGGTGGTGACGCACTACGATGCCCTCTCTGAAAGGTATGGGTACCGGATACCGGTGCCGGAGACCGTGTGCAACAGGCTGGGATACCGGGCCCTGGGGGAAGGTGATGCAGATCTGGCTTTTAGGATATTCACCCTGAACGCGGAAGAGTACCCGGAATCGCCGAATGTCTGGGACAGCCTGGCCGAGGCCTACCTGAAAAAGGGGAACAAGGAGAAGGCGCGAGAGCTATACCTGAAGGTGCTGAAGCTAGATCCCGGAAACGGGAACGCGAAAAAGAAGCTGGGGGAATTAGGAGACTAATCTTCCGGGCGATGGGGAATCGAAGGCGGGCTTGGAGGGAGAATAAATGGAGTTGATGAATAAAGTGTTATCTGCTTCTGTCTAAACTGGTTTATCTACCAGGAGCATATTACATGGAAGGCGCGGTTTTATATTTGCGCCGATGCGGCTGTCGTCGCATATATTACCTGTATCAATAAATAAATTTCACCTTGGAAGGTATTATCGGCAAAGAATATAGATAATTACCGTATAGATGATAATTTTTTGTTTTCTCGAACTCCCTGTGGTGGTATTATGTTTACCTTAAAATAGTAACTATATCAAGGAGGTGGGAGATGAAAAAGAAGAAAAAGAAAATGACCACGGCATTCGGAATCCCCGTGGCCGACGATCTGAACAGCCTCACCGCGGGTGAACGGGGACCGGTACTAATGCAGGACGCTCATCTGCTGGAGAAACTGGCGCACTTCGACCGGGAGCGCATTCCCGAACGGGTGGTCCACGCCAAGGGAGCGGGCGCGTTCGGTCATTTTGAGGTTACCGCCGACGTGACCAAGTATACCAGGGCAGCCTTTCTCTCCCAGGTGGGAAAGCGCACCGAGGTGTTCGCCCGCTTTTCCACCGTTGGAGGAGAGCGCGGTTCGGCCGACGCCGCCCGGGATCCCCGCGGTTTCGCGGTCAAATTCTACACGGAGGAAGGAAATTACGACTTCGTGGGGAACAACACCCCGGTGTTTTTTATCCGTGATCCGCTGAAATTCCCCGATTTCATCCATACTCAGAAACGGGATCCTGCCACCAATCTGCCCAACCCGGACATGTTTTGGGACTTTTTATCCCTTACTCCCGAGTCGATTCATCAGGTCACCATACTGTTCTCCGACCGGGGAACGCCGGCCGGCTATCGAAATATGAACGGCTACAGCAGCCATACCTACAAATGGTACAATGATAAGGGGCAGTACTACTGGGTGCAGTACCATTTCAAAACAGATCAGGGTATCAAGAACCTGACCCGGCAGGAAGCCAAGAGGCTGTGCGGCGAGGATCCGGATAACGCCACCCGCGATCTTCACCAGGCCATCGACCGGGGCGACTATCCTTCCTGGACTCTGGAGATGCAGATTCTATCGCCGGAAAAGGCCAAGGATTTTCCCTGGGATATCTTCGATATAACCAAGGTCTGGCCTCATGGAGAGGTTCCGCCGATCAAGATCGGAAAGCTGGTGCTGGACCGCAATCCGGACAACTATTTCGCCGATGTGGAACAGGCGGCTTTCGGCCCGGGAAACGTCGTGCCCGGGATCGCCGTATCTCCGGATAAGATGCTGCAAGCCAGGGTGTTTTCCTACCATGACACACACATTCACCGGCTCGGTCCCAACTATCACCTGATTCCGGTCAACGCGCCCAAAAACGCTCCCGAGACCAGTTATCAGCGTGACGGATTAATGCGTGTCGACGACAACGCGGGGGGCGGACCGAACTACTGGCCCAATAGTTTCGACGGTCCGGAACCGGACCCCCAGGCCGGCGAACCCCTTATCGAGCTCTCCGGAAGTGCCGGACGTTATCCCTTCACCTATCCCAATGATGATTTCGTGCAGGCCGGCAATCTCTTCAGTAAGGTTATGACCGACGAAGCCCGGGAACACCTCGTCGGCAACATCGTCGATCACCTGGGGAAGGCCCAAAAGCGCATCCAGCTTCGCCAGACGGCCTTGTTCTACAAGGCGCATGAGGAGTACGGCAGCCGGGTGGCCCAGGGATTAGGCCTGGACGTGAAAGAGGTCAAACGGTTGGCCGCTATGTCCCAAAAAGAAAGGACGGAGGCCACGGAGGTGTGAAGCTGGAGGCCCCTCGAGCTTATGGATAATTAGGTTACCATCTAACCGGGAGCCTCGGATCGGGTAGTGGCCCTCTTTCTGAACTGGGCCCTGAAGCGGCGGAACGGAAATGAAGAGCGACGTAGAGTATCTCGAGTTTATGTGGCCCCTGAGGCATTTTTTGATAACCTGCGGGCAAATTGGTAGAAAATCTAATATCATGGCGGTCAGCTTCTGTATGCCCGTGTCCAAGGAGCCCCCCCTTATTGCCTGCGCCATCGCTAAAGAGGCCTATTCATGCGAATTAATAAAGGAAACCGGGGAGTTTATCGTCAATGTTCCTCCCCCGGAGCTGGAACCGCGGATATATTATTGTGGTTTTCACTCCGGGCGTGACGTCGATAAATTCGCCGAAACGGGATTGACCCCTCGGCCGGCACGCCGGGTAAAGGTTCCTTTTATTGATGAGTGCCTGGCTCATATGGAGTGCAGGGTCAAACAAGCAATGGAAACCGGAGATAAAATGCTCTTTGTGGGTGAGGTGGTGGAGGCGTACGCGGACGAGGATTTGGCGAGGGGAGAAAGGAATGTGGAGTTCACCCCCGGAGGCTTTCCCCGGAAGATATACGCTACCAGATTCAAGGAGCGCTAATTATTCTCATCCGATTATCCTTTTATTTTGCGTGGAGGAAAGATTGCGGAGCGGAAAAATGTAAGATGATGGTGCTTTAATAGGCGGGCGAGATGAGATTATGGTCGTTGCATCCCAGGTATCTGGACAGAAAGGGATTGTTGGCCATTTGGCGGGAAGGCCTGTTGGCCAAAAAGGTGCTGGAAGGAAAAACCAGGGGCTACAAGAATCACCCGCAATTGACCAGGTTTAAAAATTGTGACGATCCCGTTTCGGCTATAAACGCATATTTGTTCTATATATTTCTGGAGTCACAAAGCAGGGGATTTTTATTTGATGGATCAAAAATTAATGGTATTGATTCAAAGAATGTAATAACTGTAAGCGAGGGCCAGCTCGCTTACGAGCTCGGGCATCTATTAAAGAAGATAAAGCTCAGGGATCCAGTAAAATTTGCGGAGATTAAAAAGGCGGGACCCGGCAAAATCGATGCCCATCCGATATTTGAAGTCGTGGCGGGAAAGGTTGAGGAATGGGAAAGACTTTGATTCAATCGAAGAATGGGCAGGCCGGAAAAAAGGGATAGAATGAAAATCGGCCTATCGATAATTGTAACCGCGATTCTAGCAACGGTCTCCTGTAGTGACGAGATCCTGACTCCCAAGAAATACGGAGCCGTGGAGGGAAGGGTGGCCGTCCTCTCCCTGGAAAGAGGGCTCGACCATTCGCCGGGTGACACGCTGGCGCTGGCTGAGCTTGATGGTGTTCCGGTATATGCCGATGGTAAGGGGAATCCCGTCTATACCTCCCGGGGAGCGTACGCGCTATCGCGGATCGAATATGGAAAGCATGTGATTGTCTCGCAGATCATTCCCGGCGTTGAAATCCGCACCGCTCCTTTTACCCTGGACAGCGAGCATATGATTCTCGCCGATACCGCCTTTTTCCATCCCCAATATGACCATCACCCGGAGGCGATCGAAATTTTATATTCCTACCCCAATCCGTTCGAATATAGCAACAGACTAAGTTACCGGGTGCGCCGAGCCATAGCGTCGGATGTATATATATATGATGAAACCGGCAAGGAAGTTAAATATGTATGGCATACCGAAAATACGGAAATAATCGATCTTCAATGGGATAAAAGGGATAATGATAACCAGGTTTGTCCCCCGGGACTGTATTTCTGGGTGGTGTACGGGGAGGGGGAAGTATATTCGTATTTTGCCGTGGTGATGGAATGAGTATTTAAACGCTGCTTTTAATTGCACCATGAAAATGATTATCATCGATAAGGAGATATTTCAGCTTTTTCCCGGATTCAAGCGGGGCATAATAGCGGTTAGTGACATAGTGAACGGTCCCGGCAACGAGAGGATAAAGAAGCTTCTCCAGGAGGAGATTGAGAAGAGATGCGGAACGAATTGTGTCGAACATGAATTTGTAAAGTCCTGGGAGGAGGCCCACCGTAAATTCGGGTCTAATCCGAATAAATATCCCCCCTCCATAAAATCACTGCTTAAAAGAATTCAGAAGGGGGGCGGTTTTCCCCTCATCAATTCCGTGGTGGCACTATTCAACTACATCTCTATTAAGTACTTGGTGCCCTGCGGCGGCGACGACGTCAATAGAATAAATGGAAATTTACGTCTCGGATTCGCGCGGGGAAACGAGACCTTTATTCCCCTGGGAAGCGAAGCAGCGGAAAATCCCGAACCGGGAGAGGTGATTTATTTTGATGAAGAAACCGGGAATGTCATGTGCAGGAGGTGGAACTGGAGAAACGGCGATTTCACCAAGATCACCCGGGATACCAAGAAAATTATTATCAATATAGACGGGGTGGGGTCAATTCCTCCAGCCAGCGTGCTGAAGGCCCGGGATGAATTAGCCCGGCTCCTGGCGGAGCTATGCGGAGCCACGCTGAAGACCGGCTATATTGACGCGGATAACCAGGAAATGCAAATAAACCTTCAACCGGCGGTGGAGGACCAATGTTGAAGATCAGACATGAAAAAAGTGAAGAGCGGGAGATCGTTGCGCAGATCAACCGGCAGGCTTTCGGGGATGAGACGGAATCCACGCTGGTGGCCTCTATAAGGGAATCGGAGCACTTTATCCCCCAGTTATCTCTGGTGGCCGAACGGGACGGCCGAGTGGTGGGGCACATCCTCTTCAGCCCAATTTCGATCCAGCAGTCTGATGTTACGCACCCGGCCCTGGCCTTGGCTCCCATGGCCGTGCTGCCCGATTTTCAACGGCGGGGTATCGGCGCGGCCTTGATCCGGAGAGGTTTGGAAGAGTGCAAACGGTTGAAACAACAGGTCGTGGTTCTTATCGGCCACCCGGAGTACTATCCGCGATTTGGATTCAAACCGGCCCGGGAATACGGGCTCAGCTTGGATTTCGATGTTCCCGGCGAGGCCTTCATGGTATTGGAGCTTGAAAAAGGCGCTTTAAAAAAAATCGGTGGAGTAGTAAAATATCCACCGGCTTTCAATACGGAAACCTAACCAGGGGGGTGTTCCATGCCGGTAATTCATGCGAACGTCTGGACGGATTTCGGTGAGGATCGGGTGGAGCGGGTCATAAAAGGCATTACCAAGGTGTTCGTGGATCTGGGCGTCCCTGAACAGGCCGTGGAGGTCATTGTACACGAAGTTCCCATGACCAACTGGGGAATAGGAGGAGAACCGGCCTCGAAGAAGTTCGCGGACCGGTTCAAGGAGGACGGCCCCGCCTAAGGGGCATGTTCGTCCGCGCCGGCGGTTCCCGGGCCGCGTTCCGACTGGACTCCGGGGCTCAAAGGTCACGCTCCCGCCGGCCGCGTTATCCCGCATTCCGGGTAGGTTAGACGAGATCTTCCCGCGATTTGAAAGGGCTATGATGAAGGAAGAAAACAATAAAAAAAATAATGGCCTTGAAAGCGGCAGGGTATTCAAATTGGAGGATTTGGCCGGATACCAGAAAGGGGCGGTGGTGAGCCGGACCCTGATTGACAAGACGATCGGGACGATCACCATATTCTCATTTGACGAGGGTCAGGGCTTGAGCGAACACACCGCTCCCTTTGATGCCTTGGTGAATGTCATTGACGGGGAGGCTGAAATTACGATTTCCGGAGAGCGCCAGATCGTGAAGGAGGATGAAATCATACTCATGCCCGCCCATGAGCCGCACTCTTTGAGGGCCTTAACCAGGTTTAAAATGCTGTTGATAATGATAAAGGGATAGAACTTGTGGACCACCGGTGATTTCATCAAACGCGCGCCACCGCCCCTCCGATCAGACGAAAGCGCCGGAGAGAGTCAAAAATGGTGCCATGAACCGGGAGGGGTGGTGATTTCAGGACGAACCGGTGACTCGCTAGGCCAGTTCCGAGGAGGTGCCTCTTGAAATATCTGACGAAATACTTGTGGATAGCCCTTATCTTCCCGCTGATTATGAGTTGCTGGCTGAATGACACCACCTGTCCCGTTTCCTCCCCGCGTATCTGGATGAAGGAATATACCACCATACTCGTTCCCCCTTTTGATTCGACCCTGGTTTCCTGCGATGTGTACAAAGTCGACACCGGAGACGAGTTCGGCCCGCTGACCGACGAGGGGCGGCACCTTTTCAAAGTGAATAGGATACTATCCCGGAGCCAGGTGGAAATCACCTATGATTCGACCTTGTACGTCCAGAGCGATCCCTTCTACGATCCGCCGTCGCCGGTCATAATTTCTTATGATGAGGTGCGGTTTTTTGAGAAGATTATTGGGGTATCGCATGAATACCGTCTATCGGTCCTGAAGTAGAGGCCGCCGGAGAACGGGGACCAATCCTGGGCTTGCGGTTGTATATCAGCGGCGAACTTCTTTGATCCTCTTGAGGAGGACGGCTGCTTCGTAGTCCGGGCTGCTTCGATCCGGATCCAATCCGGAGGGCACCGGCTGGATGCCGACGGAAAATCCAGTAATTGAAAAAAATATTAGCGAAAAAGGAAAGGTGATATTATATTCCGAAAGGTAGGATGAAGAGAGGGATGAGACCCCCAAGCGAGTCATGGCGATGAAGAAATATTGGATTTTTTCATTGATATTCGCGGCAGCCGCCCTTTACGCAGGTTGCGGGGAAGAGGGGGTCGTGGAGCCCCAGCCCTCCAAACCCTCCCCTGTAACCAAAATCTCCGAGGATACCTACGTAATCGAGGAAAGCGACAGCCTCTCCCTGGCGCAGATACAAAACTCCCTGTTTACTTTTAACTATCAAGGCACCCCTCCTGATATAGAGGTGGGGGATATTATAGTGGGCAAGGGAGAGGGAGGGTACCTGAGGAGGGTTTCGGCGGTCAACTATGCGGCCGGGCAGATCAACCTGGAAACCACCCCGGCTTCACTGGTGGAAGCGGTGGAATCGGGGCAATTTAGCACCTCTTATCAATTATTCGACCGGACCGGAGACCCGGCGGCTGAGAACGGCTCCGGATCCGTGTCGGGGAGCGTCCTGCACCAGGCCGAAGGAGTGGAACTGACCGATGGCGGGATGAACCTGTCGGGGGTGGAGCTCTATTCGGGCACGGTCAATAGCGTCGATCTGGAGGTCACCGTGGCCTCCGGATTCCTGGATTTCCAACCGGTTATGAGTATCGGCGGGGTAATAAAATCCTCCGCTCTGTCGGAGTTCCAGGCCATTGCCGCGGGCACCTTTTTCTACCACTGTGTATTGGAGGCTACCGCTTCCGGTCCGGTTGAGCACCAGGGGGAAGTTCCCCTGGTGTCCTATCAGCATACCGCCTACCAGCAGATAGGACCGGTACCGGTAGTGGAAGTAATGACCATTAATTTTTTCGCCGGATTTGACCTGGACGCCGCGGCGGCGCAAACCCTGCGGGCGGGATACCAAAGCGAATACACGCTGGAATTCGGCGCCCGCTACCGGAATAAGGCCTGGGAGCCCGTCTGGGAAAAGGGCGGGGAGTTCGTAACGGTTCCGGCATACTGGATTCAGCCGGTCGATGCCACTCTGCAAGGTTATATCCGGGCCGAGATAGTGGTGGAGATATACTCGACCTCCGGACCTTCGCTGCAAAACCAGCCTCGTTTCGTTTTTTCGGGCGCCCTGGAGGATCCCCAGGATTGGAGCTGGGATCTAAGGGCCGGGGTGAGGGGAGCGCTGGAATTCGATCTTTCCATATTGGATAACACCCTGGGAGACTGGGCCTATAACCTGGCGGATTGGGATTCACTGGTGTGGTACCGGTCGATCGGGGAACCGCCCGCGGCCCTGATAACCAGCCCCTCGGAGGGAGAGAGGTTCCTGGAAGGAGAGCAGATCTTTTTTTCAGGCCAGGGAAACGATCCCGAGGACGGGATGCTTCCCGGCGATTCTTTGAAATGGTGGTCGGACAGAAACGGCTATCTGGGCAGGGGGGATTCCTTCTACCGGAACGATCTTTCCTTCGGCTCTCATACCATTACCCTGGCGGCTACCGATAGCGACCGGAATACCAGGTACGACGAGATATCCATACATGTCAATCCCAATAATCCTCCCACCGCCACCGTCACCGGCCCCGCCATGAAAACCTATTTTCTGCAGGGCGATCCGGTAACCTTTGAGGGCAGCGGAGAGGATTCGGAAGACGGGCAGTTGAGCGGGGAATCGTTGCGCTGGTCCTCCTCCCGGGACGGAGTTATGGGCACCGGATCGCCGCTGACCTTCAGCAATCTTTCGGCGAACACGCATTTGATCACCTTGACCGCCATCGACTTGGACGGGAATACCGATATCGACAGCTTGATCATACATGTAATCCCGGTGCCGGAACCCTGGCACCACGCCATGGTTACCGTACCGGCCACCACGAATTTTCCCATGGGAAGGAACGATGGTTCCCGCGATCAATGGCCGGTACACACCGTGCACCTGGACGAGTTCATGATGGGCGTGTTCGAGGTAACCTGGGCCCTGTGGGTAGATGTAAAACGCTGGGGTATGACCCAGGGTTATGTGTTCGCCAATGAGGGCAAGAGGGGGAGTAATAGCAAATTCTCCAACGAGCGGCATCCGGTGATGATGATCAATTGGCATGATTGCCTGGCCTGGTGCAATGCCTATTCGGAGAAAAACGGATACACGCCGGTTTACTACTACGCCGGGCGGGCGCATACCCCGGACAACGTGTACCGTGATTCGCAGTCGGGAGGGGAAATCGGCAACGCGGACGTGGAGTGGAACGCGGATGGTTACCGGTTGCCGACGGAAGCCGAATGGGAGTATGCGGCCCGTTACATAGACGGACTCTCTTATTCTCCGGCGGATGAGCATAGCGGATATAATCGAGATCCGGATGTAGTGGACTGTGCCTGGTTCGAATTCAATTCAGATAGTACGACCCACGAGGTGGGATTGAAGTTCGCCAACAGCCTGGGACTGGAGGATATGAGCGGCAACGTTTGGGAGTGGTGCTGGGATGTTTTTGATTACTATGACCTCCTGATCAGTCCCCAGGTCAATCCCCTAGGCCCCCCGGTCGGGGATCACCGCGTGCTGCGCGGAGGAGCCTGGTTCCTCTTTCGCTATCACTGCGCCACCGCTCTGCGCTACGAGCTTCCCTCGATAGACTGGTTCCACAGCAGCGGATTCCGTTTTTGCCGCCGCCCGGCCCCGCCTGATACGGATTAATAATCCAGGCCCTTATCTCTTCTCCAGGATCTAAGTATCTTGTCCATGACCCGGCTGGTGCGGGCCCCGCTTTTTCCGGTGGAGGGGCATCGACCCTTTCCGGTAAGCTCATCGACGATCGTCTGGATCAGGGGCTGCTGGATGTGCTCCGGCTTCTCGAAATATAATTTTTTTTCCTTCCCCTCCAGTGTCAATATCACCGGATCGTTCCCGAAGGTGGAGAAGGAGATGCTTCCCCGGCTGCCTACTATCTCGTTCCAGTCGATATCGGTGTTTCCGCAGAAACACCAGGCTCCGGTACCCTGGCAACCGGAGGCGAAGCTGAAGGAGCCGGTCACGGTATCCTCGGCGGGATACAGTCCGGCCTGGTTGCATGCGGTTCCCCTCACCGAGCGCAGCGGTCCCAGGATAAAGTCGAGGATATCGAGCTGATGGGAGGCCAGGTCCAGAAACAATCCCCCCCCGCTGATCTGAGGCAACACGCGCCAGGGCAGCTCCCCGCTTGGCGGATCCAGGGAAAGCGGTTTCTGTACCAGGGTGGAGTGGACCAGGCGGGGGGCGCCTATGCTGCCCGATTGAACCAGCTCCCTGATCTTGATGAATTTTGGTAGGGCCCGGCGGTAATAGGCCACGTACAGGGGGACTCCGGCATCGGCGCAGGCGCGGATCATTTCCCGGCACTCCGGGTGGAACCGGGCCATCGGCTTTTCCACGTAAACCGGTAATCCGGCGGCGGCGCAGAGTAGGGTGTAATTTTTATGCTCCACCGGGGGAGTGGCTATATAGACGGCGTTCACCTGCCGGTCGCTTATCAGTTTCCGGGCGTCGTCGTACCAGCGGGGAACGGAATGCCGGGAGGCGTAGTCCCTGGCCTTGGCCGCATCCCTGCGCATTACGGCCACCAGCCGGGAGCGGCGCGCTTTTTGAAATGCGGGACCGCTCTTTTTCTCGGTCACGTTCCCGCAGCCGATTATTCCCCAGTTCACCGTATCCATATCGTTTTGGTCCGGTCCCCGTTACTGCCCCTCTTCCGGAACCTTATTCCGGCGCACCCCACTTCCCGATCCCCGGTCTCGATCCTTTACCGGATACGCTTTCCGGCGCTGCCCCGGCGCGTGAATCCGGTCCTCGTCCTCCGCCGGTTCCGGGATTTTCCATGCTCCGCAGAAGGATTATATCACCGGTCCGGCAGATGATACATGGGAATATGGTCCGCTTCTGCGGGAGGCGGATAGAACGCCAGCGGCAGGTGAAAGAAAATAGTCCTTGTTGCCCGGCCGGACGTTTTCTAGAATCGGAGGCGGCAGGATGCATAATAATCGGATAGAGGACGGGAATATGCGTTTCGATTCGATCCGGGAAAATAGATGGCTGCCGGTGGCGGTGATATTGCTGCTGCTCGGATTGGCCTGGATGAACCGGTTCGTGCAGGATGACGCATATATATCTTATCGATACGCCCGGAACCTGGCACAGGGCCAGGGCCTGGTGTGGAATCCCGGGGAAAGGGTGGAAGGATACACGAATTTTTTATGGGTCCTACTGCTCGTCCCCGGCTGGAAACTCCATCTGGATGCTTTGGCCTTCTCCCAGATCCTGGGTTGCCTGGCCTTCCTCGGTTCCCTCATAATCTTCTACCAGCTATCCCGGCGCATATTCCCCTCCCGCTCCACCGCCCTCCTCTCGCTGCTGCTGCTGGGGACGAATTATTCGTTCAGCTGCTACGCGACCGGCGGCATGGAGACCCAGCTGCAGGCCTTCTTGTTCACGGCCCTGGTCTATCTGACCCTCGTTATCCCCGGGGGTTCGCCGCGGGCGGCGCGCCTGATCTCCCTCTCCCTGCTGGGTGCCGCGGCGGTGCTGCTCCGGCTGGATTCCTTTATTCTCCTGCTGGTATTGTTCCCCTTCCTGATCCGCGGCATCCTGGCGGAAAAAAATTCGGCTCCCGGCGGGGCGGCCCGGATCGCCTGCCTGCTGTTGCCGGCGGCGCTCCTCATCGCCGCCTTTTTCTCCTGGAAATACCGGTATTACGGCGCGGTGCTGCCAAACACTTATTGGGCGAAAGCCGCCGCCGGGACCTCCCCGGTGAGAGGGATCTATTACCTGAGCCTTTTTTTCCACGCCTACTGGCTGGTTCCCCTCCCGGCAATCCTGTTTTTTGCGCCCGGGAAAATGTGGGTGGAAGGGAAAGAAATCAGGCTCATCCTGGCGGCAATCATCCTCTGGTGCCTATACGTAATCAAGGTAGGCGGCGATTTCATGGAATTCAAATTGCTGGTCCCCGTCATGCCTTTATTTTTTCTCCTGTTCGTGAAAACGATATATTCCCTGAAGCAAGAAAAAATTCGCCAAATGCTTGTGGCCCTGGTATTAATCGGCTCGCTGTATCACGCCCTCACCTTTACCACGGGGGTGAAAGGAATAGAATCGATCCCCGCCCTCAAGGGTCACCTGGAGGAAAGCGATCAAAACTGGAGGCGGGTGGGAACCGTGCTGCGCGAGCTCTTCGCCGAGCCTCCGGCGGAGGTGGTCATAGCCACCTCGGCGGCCGGCGCCATATCGTATTATTCCCGCTTGGAAGTGGTGGATATGCTGGGGATGAACGACCGGTGGATCGCCCGGAACGGTATCATACAATCCTCCCGTCCCGGGCACATCAGGATGGCCTCCCACCAATACCTCTACCAAAGGGGGGTCAATCTGATTATCGGGCATCCCCAAGTGGAAGAGCGGGACGCGCCCGGCCGCGGATGTTACGCCGTGCGGGATCTGGAGAGGTTCGATCTGGCGGAAATTCGGGAAGATTTGATACCCTCCTCCGCCCGGGTGGTGGAAATACCGTTGGATGAAAGATACCGGGTGACCGTGCTTTACCTGGTCCCTCACCCGCGGGTGGAAAAGGTCATCGAGGAGAAAAATCTTAGGACCTACGAGATCGAAAGAAACAAAGGAGCCCTCCGGGAAGATCTTACCGAATGAATACCAGGTTATTTTACAGGGTGTTGGTATTGTCCTTGACCGCGGCGAGCGTCCTGGCCGTGCTGTTGGTGGCGGGGCAAAGACTGGGGTATACGGAATTCGATGACGCGTACATTTTCTCCCGTTACGCCAGGCACTTCCTGGAGGGGCAGGGATTCTCCTGGAATGCCGGCGAGGGTCCGGTATTCGGCTGCACCAGCCTGCTGTATCTTTTTATCCACACCCTGTTGCGTGCCCTTCTGCCCCTATCCGATGCCGCCCTTTTGACCGGAGCGTCGTTCACGGCGGGCCTGCTATCCTGCCTGGCCCTTTCTCTCGGCGGGTACCTGGCCCTGGAGGAACCGGGACCGCGTGGAAGCTGGATACATCTGCTGGTTATTCCCGCAGTGGTTCTATCCCCGGCCTTCCGCTTCCATAGCTTCAGCGGCATGGAAACCACCCTTGCCTTGCTGTGCAACAGCTTGCTGGTTTGTTTTACCCTTGCCTACGGCAGGCGGCCGGGCAAACTGGCGTGGACGGGGTGCCTGATTGCCGCCTACCTTTCGTATCTGGCCCGCCCCGATAACTTATTGTACGGCCTGCTGGTGCCCCCCCTGTTTTTCTTTTCCTTGGAGCGGAGGCGGGTGGGAAGCTCCGTCCTCTACGCGGCCGCCTTTCTGGTACTGCTCAGCGTGGACGCCGCGGTAAAAAAGAGCTACTTCGGCGACGCCCTGCCCCTGGCCTTTTACGCCAAGCGCGGCGGTTTCTTCATCGACTACCGGGGCGCCTTCAAATGGAATGCCCTTTCCTATATCCTGCGCTTCATGAAAATGTCCCTTCCCTTCCTGATTTCCATATTACTCTTCGGGGGCAGGAAGTCCATTACCCGGATGGCGGTCTTCCTGGCGCCGGTTATCCTGACTGGCGGGTATTTTTCCACGTTTGTTCAGATTATGGGTACTGAAGCCCGGTTTTATTATCCCGCCTTGCCCTTCGTCGTAATCGCGGCGTTTCATGCCATCGATTCCGGCCATGCTTCCCTGCGGGCGGGAGGCGCGTCCGCTGACCGGCTATTTCCCCTAAGATTGTTCGGAATATACGTCCTGATATTGCTGGCCGTCTCGGGCAACGAGGGAGAGGTTTTCCGGCGCTTATGGGAGAGGTACCGTACCCCCGCCGGGTTGCCGGAAACCGAAGAACCCGAGGCCGGAAAAGGGTCCAGCGTCATGTTGCCGGCCGTGGGCTGGTGGAAGGGCATTCAACAGATGGCGGACCTGGTGGAAAGGTTTCCCCCCGCGGTGACCGTGGCCATGACCGAATACGGTTTGGTGGGAGCGGCGGCGGCGGAGGTGAGGATTATCGATCTCTGCGGATTGAACGATCGCATTACCGCCCGCCGGGGATTCGAGGCGCCCTATTTTTTCAGCCTGCATCCTGATTTTGTGTGGTTGCCTCATTCCGATTACGCCGGGATGCGGAGAACAATACTGGGCAGCCCGGAGTTTCAGGAGGACTACGCTTACTTCGCCGGATTTTTGGACTATGGGGTGGCGCTGCGCAGGCAATCGCCCCATTACGAAATCCTGCGGTCCCTTCTATCAAAGAAGTTCCGGGAACTGTATTTTCCCTATAAATGGGAGGATTATCAATCCGTGTCCCTCCCCGGCTGATTTCCCAACCGGCTCAGGATCTGGTCTATGCTTCGAGCCATTTTGCGGTTTCCCAGCCCCAGGTATAGGTTGCGGGAGATCTCCAGATGCTCCCGCGCCTTATCGATCTCCTTCAGCATTTCGAAATGCCGGTAGGTCAACAGATGGGAACGGGCCAGCGCCTCCATATCTCCCGACCGCTTGAAAAGCTCGATGTTTTCCTGCTGCAGCTGGATGCCTTCCCGGTAACGACCCGTCTCCAGATACGACTGGGAGAGATAATTGCGGATGGCGGACAGATTTTCACGGGACGACGGATTATCGGGTAAACTCCGGATTATCTCCATCCCCCGCGTAAAATAACCGATACCGGCGTTCCAATCGCCGCCGGTAATATGCAAAGAGGCGATGTTCTTGCAGGTATACATTATTCTTTCCGGATCCCTCGATCTTTCCGCTTCGCCGAGCAAGTTCGTGAAATCTTCTTCCTGCATACCGGGGATCACCCGGCCCTCCGGCATCCATTCGGCCAGGGAGAAGATCAGGGCGTGGCTATCCTCGTAGATCAGATCGATTCCCTCGTTTTGAGGCAGCTGCCGCATGAATTCATCGGCGCTAAAATACATGCGTTCAATATCGCCGTAGGCGATGTAACGCACCTGGTGATCCAGCGCGTAATCGATGAATTCACGAAAGTTGTTCCAATTTTGAGGGTAATTCTGGTATCGCATCCCGGCATAGTAGGCCAGGTGCCCCTTGCGGGCCAGGATGACCGGAGTGCTATCCGGATCCTGGTGGGATTTTAGAAAACGGGCCACTTCCATTATATAGAGGGGATTTTGCCGGCGGTAGTATCTCTCGGCCGAAACGATCATCGCGATTTCCGCCACCAGGAGACCGGCCATTACCAGCAGGCCGATAATCATCCGGGGAGATGGGTATCCTTTGGCCCCGGGCGCGCCCGCACCGGAGAATTCCGCCCCTCCGCCTTTCTTCCGCGCAGCGGCGGCCCGTCCGGAGATCCGGCCGGAAGGGGGAGGTGTATCCTTTTTTCTCCCCAGCGGCCGGTTAATCCATTCCAGGGAGGTGGTGAATTTACCTTCCGTCCATTTCCCCAGGGAGGACCGGTGCCGGTTTCCGGAGCCGAACAGAAAGGACAGTCCCAGGGCGTAATAGGCGGGGACGATCGGCAGCGAGAGACGGGGAAGATAAAAGATGGCACACATGGAAAGATAATAGAACAGGGGAAAGATCAGGAAAGATTTCTGCCGCCGCGAAGGAGGGATAAAGAATAGTTGAAGCAGGCCGAAAAATACGAATATCCCCACCAGTTGCCCCACCGTCTTGCGCAGGTCCAAAAACAGGTGTGAGAATATATTCTTTCCGTAATGGGCCAGGAAATAACCGGTATCATGCGTGATTAGATGATAGATCGAGGTGAATCCGCCCGGCGGAATTTCGCTTTCCCGCGCTCCCCCGTAGAATTCCTGCACGATATTATAAAGATTATGGGTGGTCAGAATACTCCCCGTCTGGGAATGGTTGGCCCAGAACCAGGGAAGGCAGGGCAGGAGAAAGGCGCCCAGGAATATCGTGCCCGCCAGGAGACGGCGGTTAATTTTCCATTTCCCGGGATTGACGAAGATAAACATGATCGCCCCCGACACCGGGATGAAGAACCCGTTGTAACGGGTGAGAAAGGCCAGGCCGCCCACAAGTCCCCCCGCCAGGATGTAATACCAAGACCTCTTTTCTCTCACCAGCAGGTGGAGGGAGAGAAAGGCCAGCAGGAAAAAAAGCATGTCGGAGGAGGCCTTGTGCGCGTGGTAGAAAAACTCGTAGTTGGCGGACAGCAAGAGTACCGCGGCCACGGCCACCGATCGGCTGTATATTCTAAGGAACAGGCGGTAGATCACGATCAGGCTCAGCCCGGCGCAGATCAGGTTGAGAATTATATTATTGGTATACCAGTCCCCGCCGAAGACATGCACGAACACCAGGGCGAATGAGAAAAAGGGACCCTTGAAAGGATAGTTGTCCACGGAAAAGTCCCCTTGCCAAAGTTTCTGCGCGCTTACCACCAATTCGCTGAAAAAATCCGATTCCACGCCCAGATCCCCGATGGCCGGGGAAGATAGATGGATAACACCGACCGTCAGCGTAAAGAGCAGGACATAAAGCAGGGGAAAGAGGTGATCGAAGCGCTCCTGGATTAGAAAAAGAGCGTTTCGGGAAGTTTTGGGCGGGGAGGCCTTTTTTGCGTTATCCGGGTTCATCTTTGATCCGCCATGCCTTGTTCGATCAATGGTTGTACGCCATGATAGGACCGGGGGGGGGATAATGCAACCGAAAGAACCGCCTGCCCGTACGCGGGCCACTTTTCCCGGGCGGATTATCGATTTTGCTTGAAGGCGGGGACCGGACTGGAGGATGATGAGCGGGAGTGGGGAATGGATCCTTTCCGGTTTCCTCTCGGTAATCAGGTAACGATATTAGGAGGCGGTGCCATGAGTTATCACCGGATCGATTTCGAATCCATCTCCTGGGAGAGTCCGATCCAGGGAATGCGCTGCAAGGTTAAGAGGGGGGAGGGAAAACAGCTGCGCCTGGTGGAGTACTACCCGGAAATGAAGCCCCATTGGTGCGAAAAGGGACACCTGGGATACATGCTGGAAGGTGAATTCGAGATAGAATTTGACGCTGAAACCTGCCGGTACGCTCCGGGAGACGGTATCGTTATCCCGGCGGGAAAAGCCCACCGGCACCAGGGTAGAGTCTTATCGGAGGTGGTGCGGGTGATTTTCGTGGAAGAGGTTTGAGGGGGGATTAGCCGGCGGAGTAAGGATTATCCCCGGCCTGCTTTACCTCCCGGTGCCTCCTCCCTTTTTCCTGCTGCCGATTAAATCCGGGGGGAGGGTGCTTTCTCCCCGGGAGGGGAGTCGTCCGCCTCCAGCCCTTCCAGGAAAGCCAGGATTTTGTTCCGTATGCCTTCCTCCAGAAGCGGATCTTCCAGGGTTCCCCGCAGCAGTTCCGCGATCCTTCTTCGGTTGAAGTCATCCTCCGGCCGGTTGGCGGATCGCGGTGATCCGCCGCCGCCCTCCGGCGGCGGCAGCAAGCCGGAACGCCGGGCCAGGCCGGTAAGCCAGTCGAGCATCTCCGGGTATCTTTTGGAGAGGGCCAGCATTCCCGCGTAGAAGTAATGCACATCGGGATCATTCGGATCGCACAGGTGAAAGAAAAATTCGGCCAGGGTGTAATTTTGCCTCAAGGTCGCCGTTTCCGCCAGTTCCTTGGCGAATTCATGGAGATCCACCTTGTTGATTTGCCATTTTCCGGGAGAGAACGATTCCATCCATCCCAGTTCCTCCTTCATCCGGGCGGGGGTGTCATCCCTCTGGTGGAAAATATTGATTACCGGTCCCGCGGTCCCCGCCCGCGGTTTGAAAACGGCGATTTCGGTCCAATAGGCGGCCAGCTGGGAGTAGAAGGCCTTCTGCCGGGGGAACCTTTCCGGATCGGAGAGGTAACGGTTTTTTACGCTGCTGCTCGTCACCACGTAGTCTGCTTCGATAAAGAAGCGCAGGTCGTAATAGGGATCCGAGGCCTTCGGGTTATTGGCATAGAGGGGAATTTCGACCACCCGGAAAGTCCTTACCTGGTTGAGCGTGTTCGATATCTCCTGCCGCTGCTCAGCGGCCATATCCTGAAGGTTCATTCCCGATTTCAAACGAGTAAATTCTTTCTTGGTCCACAGATCGGGAGTCAGTTTCTCCTTGATTATGAGGGAATGGGGGGGAGCGTTGACGTCCAACCAGCGGCGGGCCAGTTCCCTTGTGTCATGGATGACCAGGGCCGATGAAATTCCCTGCCGGGCCGGTTGCACCAGGGCCGCCAGGGAAAGCACGATCAGGATAAAGGGACGGAATCTCCGGCCGGGATGGGGAAGATCGGCCAGGCGGAATATGCAGAAGGCCGCCAAACCGGCCGCCAAGGGGGTGATGGGCATCAGGTAACGGGCCGCCCGCATGGACCAGAAACCGACTATCAGGAAATAGATGATAGGAAAGAGCGAAAAGATCATCAGCGGGGCCCGGTCCGGCCATAAACCGC
>JAFGPI010000087.1 GCA_016926065.1 Candidatus Krumholzibacteriota bacterium | reverse complement strand
GCTTCCCCCGGTTTCTGCTCCTCTCCCTCTTAATCCGCTCAAGTACGATCCTATTTTTTCCGATAATAGGGAGCAGGGTCAGAAGGAGGGAACCATGTTTAGAATCGCCTCCATCGCGCTTGCGGCCATCAACCGTGCCCAGGAGAGGATCCATCACAGCGCCGGAAGGATCTCCCGCGCCGGCCTGGACGGTCCGCGGGGGGAAGGCCGGCCCGGCGACGCGCCGTCCGCCGGTCCGCCGCAGCGGCTCCCGGCGGTCGACCTGGCCCGCGAGATCGTGGACCTAAAAATAGCCCAAGCGGAAATCAAGGCCAACCTTAAATCGATTCAGACCGAGGATGAGGTGACCGGAGCGCTGCTCGATATAAAATCCTGACCGTGGCTCCGCCTTGCGGACGGCCGCCCTGCTCCCCGGCGGACACGGTCTATCCCCCGGGCGCGGTTCCTCCCGCCGGACGGCCGGAGCGCCGGTGGGCGCTCGGCTCCGGTGAGGAATCGGGGGCTGACACTTTATTACTGTAATTAATTCCCGGCAAATGGTATCTTGCCACCTATCGACCCATGCCTGCGGTGGCCGGATACTATGAGAAAAAATTTCGATACCATCCACACCATCCTGCATTTTACCGGGCTCATCCTGGTGATCCTGGGATTTCTGCTGCTGCTGCCCCTTATCTTTGTCTTTCTATACCGGGAACCGGCGGACGGATTAAAAACCGTTTACGCTTTCGTGATTCCTTCCCTGGCGGCCCTGGCCCTGGGATTTCTATTGAACCGCCTCTTCCGGGAAGGCCATACCTACACTCTGCGGGCCGTTCTAATCTGTTCGGTCAGCTGGACGGTATGCTCCGCCGTGGGCGCTTTGCCGTTCGTGCTGGGTGCCGGCGTCAATTATCTCGACGCCTATTTCGAGACCATGAGCGGTTTTACGACCACCGGCTTCACCATCTTCTCGAACCTGGACGGGATGCCGGCCAGCCTCCTCTTCTGGCGCGGCCTCACCCAATGGCTGGGCGGTCTGGGAATCCTGGGATTCTTTCTGGCCACCGGCTTCAAGGGAAAAAACGCCCACGCCCTGTACAGCGCCGAAAGCCATAAGATCTCGGTCGATCGTCCGGTGCCCGGCCTCTACAACACGGTAAAAATTCTGTGGAGCATCTATATAGGATTCACCGCGGTTATCTTCTTCGGCCTGCTGGCCGCGGGGATGCCCGCCTTCGAGGGCCTCTGCCACAGCCTTTCCGTGCTCGCCACGGGGGGATTTTCACCCCATGACGCCAGCATCGGATACTACCGCCTGAACGGCTATTCCCATTACATCCTGATCGAATACATTGTGATTATCGGCATGTTCCTGGGAGGAATAAATTTTCTCGTCCATTACCAGGTATTTACCGGCCGGTTAAGCAACCTTTTCCGCCGGGCGGAGATGAAATACTGGTGGGGGATCGTCGCCCTGGCAACCGGGATAATCCTGCTGGAGATTTATTTCAAATCGGGGAGGGGGAACGGTTATTCCCTCCTTGCGCCCGGCTCCTGGAAAGGCCTGGAGGAGAATTTCCGGATCACCATATTCCAGGTCACTTCCATTCTCACCACCACCGGATTTATTACCCGGGATATCGGCTCCCCCTTCTTCGGGCAGACTGCCCGGCTGCTCTTTCTCTTGCTGATGTTCGTGGGGGGATGCGTGGGATCCACCAGCGGAGGATTTAAGATATACCGGGTAGTGATCCTACGGCATCTATTGGGACGCGAGATGTTCCGCCTGCGGGCCCCGCGCGAAGCCATCTCCACGGTGGTGATCGACGGCACCCCCGTCGACATCAACGAGATCCAGCGGGTGAGCGGCATCTTCTTCGCCTGGATCGCGCTGATCCTGCTGGGTGGGATCATCACCGCCCTCCTTTCCGCATACGGTTCGCTGGCCTCGATTTCGGGGATGCTGAGCGCGGTAAGCAATATCGGTCCGTGCTATATTCCCTCCGCTGAAATCGCCCAGCTCAATCCCCTGATCAAGCTAGTCTATATCTTCGGCATGTTGGCGGGCAGACTGGAAATCCTGCCGGTATTGATGATGTTGAATTTGAGAGCCTGGAGTTATTGAGAGGAAGGAGTTATTAGAAATGTACGTGATAATCGCCGGCGCGGGCCGGGTAGGCAGCGAAATCACCCGCATAATGGCAAACAATAAACACGACGTGGTGGTCATCGATATCGATCCTCACACCTGTGAACTGCTCTTTTCGGAAACCGGGGCCATGACCATCAACGCCAGCGCGACCATTTTGAGAACCTTGAAAAAAGCGGGCGCCGACAAAGCGGACGCCCTCATCTGCCTGATGCACAACGAGGCGGATAATATCGCCTGCGCCCTGCTGGCCAAAAGCCTGGGCGTTCCGCGGATCGTGGCCCGCATGGTCGATCCCACCTACGAAGAGGCTTACCGGATTTCGGGAGCAACCACCCTGGTCAGATCGGTCGATCTGCTTATCAACCAGATCGTGATGGAAATGGAAAATCCGGAGGTGAAAAAGGTGTTCACCCTGGGAGGAGGCAAGGCTCAGATCTATAGCGTGAAAATCCCTCCCGGCTCGCGGGTGATAAACATGGCCATAAAGGATATAACCCGGCTGAAAGATTTTCCCGATGAATGCGTTTTCCTGGGAATTTACAGCGAAGAGAAGGATGATTTCTATATCACCCGCGGGGAACACGTGGTGAATGAAGGAGACAACATTTTTCTCGTGTCCAAGAGCGAGTTCCTCAAGAAAGCGACCAAGATACTGATCTGATTTTCCCGCTGGCCGCGCTGGAGGGGAAAGAGGCGCGCCTCTAGCGGCGCGCAAAGCCCCGCCCGGGCGGCATCCACCCCGGGAAGCGCCCGCCTGGGATGGCATCCACAAATGATCTCGGTCTTAATTTATGTGCCACACGTTGAAGATGGCGGTGGCGATCGAATCCACCTGTTCCCGGTTGAAATACCACAGGGGCAGCCCGAAATGGACGCTGG
>JAFGPI010000086.1 GCA_016926065.1 Candidatus Krumholzibacteriota bacterium | reverse complement strand
GGGGTGGGGCCGAAAATATTATATTGATAATTTATATTGATTTATGCTTAGATTGTCCATGATTTGGATGAAGTTAGGGATCTAGACCTGCTTCGCGGCAATGATATATTGACCGCCGGAAAGGGGCGGATTTCCTTTCGCGCCGCCGGGGTCAATATGTAAAGGGGGATAATGTGTTAGTAACCAATAAGGAACTGATGGACGCCGCCCAAGCCGGAGGGTACGCCGTAGGCGCTTTTAATATCAACAACATGGAATTTATTCAGGGTATTACCGAGGCGGCCGAGGAGTTGAAGAGTCCGGCCATTCTAGCCGTTTCGGAGGGCGCGATCAAATATGCCGGTTTTGAAAATATCGTGGAAATGGTCAAAAGCGCGGCCCGGGAGAAGAAGATTCAGATCTCGCTTCATCTCGATCACGGCAAGGACATGGAAATAATAAAGAGGTGCATCCACCACGGTTTTACCTCGGTTATGATCGATGGCTCGCACCTTCCCTTCGAGGAGAACGTGGCCGTCACCGGGGAAGTGGTGGAACTGGCGCGGCCGGGTGGTATTTCGGTGGAGGGAGAACTGGGCAGGTTGGCCGGCATAGAGGATCACGTATCGGTTTCCGAACAGGATGCCATTTTCACCGATCCCGAGGAAGCCTCACAATTCGTGGAAAAGACGGGAGTCGATTCGCTGGCCATAGCCATAGGTACATCTCATGGAGCTTTCAAGTTCAAAGGCGAGGCCAAACTGGCCCAGGAGAGGCTGAGCAAGATAGCCGCGCGGGTATCCGTTCCGCTGGTGCTGCACGGAGCTTCCGGAGTCAGCCCGGAGCATGTGGCGTTGGCTAATGAATTCGGTGCCAGTCTAAAAAACGCCAAGGGGATCCCGGACGACGCCATCCGGGAGGCCATCTCCCGTGGCATATGCAAGGTCAACATCGATACCGATATGAGGATAGCTTTCACGGCGTTTATAAGGAAATACTTCACGGAAAATCCGGAGGTTTTCGATCCCCGAAAATATCTGGGCGCGGGGAGAAAAGCCATCGGGGAGGTCGTCCGGTTCAAAATGAAGTTGTTTGGCAGCGCGGGAAAGGCTGCGTAAGGTGAATCTCCATTTATACCAAGGAGGATAGAGGATGGCTATTAATGTAGCGATCAACGGTTTTGGAAGAATCGGCAGGTTGGTCCTCAGGGGCGCGATGAGGAACAACAGTATCAATGTGGTCGCCATCAACGATCTCACCGATGCCGCCACCCTGGCGCATTTGCTTAAGTACGATTCGGTACATGGTAGATATCCCGGCCCGGTACGGGTGCTGAAAGGGGGCGGCCTGTCGGTGGAGGGAAAAAAAGTGCGCGTGCTGGCCGAGAGGGATCCCGCCCGGTTACCTTGGGAAAAACTCGGAGTGGATGTGGTTATCGAATCCACCGGAAGGTTCCGGAAGCGTCAGGATGCCGCCAAACATCTGCAGGCCGGCGCCAGCAAGGTTATCATTTCCGCCCCTTCGCCGGACCCGGATATAATGATAGTGATGGGAGTCAATGACCGGCTCTACCGGAAAAACAGGCATCATATCATATCCACCGCTTCCTGCACCACCAACTGCCTGGCTCCGGTGGCCAAGGTCCTGCACCAAAAATTCGGTATCGTCAATGGGCTGATGACGACTATCCATGCCTACACCAACGATCAGAACGTACTGGATTTTCCCCACAAGGACCTGCGCCGCGCCCGGGCTTGCGCCGTTTCCATGATTCCCACCACTACCGGGGCCGCGGCCGCGGTGGGGATTGTTCTACCCGCGCTCAAGGGGAAACTTAATGGAATGGCGGTCCGCGTGCCCACCGCGGACGGTTCGCTGGTGGATCTGACGGTAACGCTTCGTAAGCCCACCACGGTGGAAAAACTCAACCTCGCCGTCCAGAACGAAGCGCAGAAGTCTCTCCGGGGAATCCTGGAGTATTGCGAGGATCCGATCGTCTCCTGTGATGTCATCGGCAATACCCATTCATCGATTTTTGACAGCCTGGCCACCATGAGCATATCGCCCCGGGTGTTCAAGGTCCTTTCCTGGTACGACAACGAGATGGGATACGCCATGAGAATGGTCGATATGATGAAAATATTACTGAAAAGGTAGGGACGCGTTATTCTGAAAAAACTGAGGAGGATTGACCTTTATGAAAAAAACGTTGAGGGATGTGGATCTCAACGAACGCAAGGTGCTGATGAGGGTTGATTTTAACGTCCCTCTTTCCCGGGACGGGGATGTCGCCGATGATACCAGGATCCGGGCCACCCTGCCCAGCATACAGTATGCCGCGGATAACGGTGCCGCGGTCGTTCTTATGTCGCACCTGGGGAGGCCTAAGGGCAAGAGGAACCGGTCCCTCAGCCTCAAAGTGGTGGCCTACCGCTTGGCCGAGCTGATAAGCAATCCGGTGAAATTCGTGGATGATTGCGTGGGGCCGGAGGTGGATGAAAAAATCAGATCTCTGGCGCCGGGCGAGGTACTGCTCCTCGAAAATGTCCGTTTTTATGAAGGTGAGACCGCCAACGATCCCGCCTTCGCCCAGAAATTAGCTTCCCATGGTGATATTTACGTTAATGACGCTTTTGGCACCGCTCACCGGGCGCACGCTTCCACCGCGGGAGCGCCCGCCCTATTCGATATCAAGGTGGCTGGATTTCTGATGGAGAAGGAATTGCGCGTCCTGGGAGGGTTGCTGGCCGAGGTCCGGAGGCCGTTCGTGGCCGTGCTGGGGGGCGCCAAGGTGTCGAGTAAGATCGGGCTCATCAAGAACCTACTGAACCGGGTCGACCGGATAATTATCGGCGGAGGAATGGCGTACACCTTCTTCAAGGCGGCCGGTTTGGAGATCGGCCAATCGCTCCTGGATGAAAATTTTCTCCCCCTCTGCCGGGAACTGCTGGAGATAAGTTCCCGGGGCAAGGAAAAACAGATATTCCTCCCCGTGGACAGCGTGGTGGTAAGGGAAGTGAGCGTCAGTTCCGAGCTTAAGGTGGTATCCACCGGTGATATCCCGGAAGATTGGATAGGAGTAGATATAGCGGACAAAAGCGTCGATATCTTCCGCCGGGAAATCCTCCGGGCGAAAACGATTTTCTGGAACGGCCCGATGGGAGTTTTCGAGATTCCTCCCTTCGCTTCCGGCACCAAACAGATCGCCCGGGCGCTGGTGGAGGCAACCGAAAAGGGAGCCACCTCGGTAGTGGGGGGTGGGGACAGCGTGGCGGCGCTTAACCAACTGCATCTGGCCGATAAGGTTACCCATCTTTCGACAGGTGGCGGAGCGTCGCTGGAACTGTTGGAAGGAAAGAAATTGCCGGGGGTGGAGGTGCTGGATGACGTGAATGTATCCCAACCGGTCAATGACAAGAGGTAATATATGCGCAGAAAGGTAATAGCCGGTAACTGGAAAATGAACCTGGATCACCGGCAAGGCGAAACCCTCGCCCGGGAGTTGCTCGGAGGATTGAACGGCCGCAAGCCATCCGTGGAAATTATTATAATACCACCTTTTACTACTCTACCGTCGGTGCTGGGCGTGGTGGGAGGAACGATTATCGGATGCGGGGCTCAAGATCTTTGGTATGAGGATAAGGGGGCCTTTACCGGGGAAATCTCGGGTCCCATGCTCAAATCGCTGGGATGTGATTATGTCCTGGTCGGTCATTCGGAGAGGAGGCATATCCGGGGCGAGGATTCGGAATTGCTGTCCCGGAAGCTGCGGGCCGCCCTGAGGGCGGGGCTAATTCCTATTTTTTGCGTGGGGGAGCTTCTCCCGGAACGGGAAAAGGGAAAGGCGGAGACGGTGGTGGTGGAGCAACTGCGGCAGGTCCTGGGCGGATTGGAGAAAGAGGAGATCTCCCGGGTGATCATAGCCTACGAGCCGGTATGGGCCATTGGAACCGGAAAAACCGCCACTCCGGAGGATGCCTCCCAGATGCATGGAGTAATCCGTAATTTTCTAGAGGAGCTGTTCGGCTCCCCGGTGTCCGCCGCGGCGGTTATCCTCTACGGGGGAAGCGTGAAACCGGAGAATGCCTCCCGGCTCCTGGCGGCCGCGGACGTCGACGGGGCTCTGGTGGGGGGAGCCTCCCTGCAAGCTTCCTCCTTCCTGGGAATCGTCTTTCCCTCCTGAACGATACCCGTATCCCCGCGGTTGTACCGACCGGCGGCGGCCTCGCATTATTTGTTTGACTGGGGCCTCTTTTTTCATTAAACTAATCCTTTGGAAAAGGTTGGTGATGGAATGCTGTTCAATATAGTACTGATGATCCATATTGCCGCCTGCTTCTTGTTGATAGTGGTGGTCCTGCTACAATCCAGCAAAGGCGGCGGCCTTTCCGGGGCTTTTGGCGGTGGTGGCGGCCAGGCTATAATGGGCGGGCGCGAAGCAGCCACGTTTCTGAGCAAAGCCACAACCTATCTGGCCGTCATTTTCATGCTTACTTCCCTATCCCTGGCTTTCCTTTCCGCCGGACGGGGGGGAAGGGAAATTGACAGCGTCTTGCGCCGGGCGGCCCAAAGACAGGAGTGGGGAGGCATGATCCCGGAAGCGCAGAAAGACGTTGATGAAGTACTCGGGAACGTTCCTCAAACCGTTCCGGCAGAAGAGGAAGAGGAAGCAACGGAGGATCCGGATTCCGATCCCGAGGATTAAATATTTCCCTATCAGCCCGATATCTTGCCGAGGTGGTGGAACTGGTAGACACGCTACTTTGAGGGGGTAGTGGGCGAAAGCCTGTGCGGGTTCGAGTCCCGCCCTCGGCATTTTTTTTATCCGCTCGAAATCTGTTTTGGCCGCGGCACAGGGAGGATTCGGCGGATCCGGCAATGACCGCACCGGGATTGGTGGGTCGGGCAAAAGTTCGTTTTTTCCCTCAGAAACATCTTTACATCAACTTAAAGGTTACCTTAACCTCCTTTAGGTCGTTTATTTTAAAGAGGGGAGTATGGAGGTTTGAGCGCGGGTAGTTTGTGGGGGATTGACGGTAACCTGTGGATGGCAATCCTGGCGGGATTGACCGTGGTCTCGTTGTCCGCGATCATCTTCCTGATGCTGGAGATGAGGCGGTTGAAGAAGCCATTCAGCGCGATGGCCGATCTGTACGCTAATATCGGAACGGAACAAGCTCTGCGGAAATTGCTCCAGGGCGTTGATGAGAACCGCGAGTATATCCGTGCTCAATCCCAGGATATCAAGGTGCTGATGGATAAGCTCCGGGGTTGTTACAACGGCATGGGGATCGTTAAGTATAACGCTTTCGAGGATGTGGGAGGAATGCAGAGTTATTCGCTCTGTATATTAAACCGGGAGAATAACG
>JAFGPI010000085.1 GCA_016926065.1 Candidatus Krumholzibacteriota bacterium | reverse complement strand
TGGCGCGAAAAATACCCAACGCTTTCTCATAGGCCGCGTCGGCCGCGCCCGGCTCGTTTTCGTAGGGACGGTAGATATGCAGCATCTTTCTGAAGGCGTCGCTCCCCACCAGGCCGAACCAGGCCAATTTCATGAGGGGCCGGGCCATATCCCCCAGCCCGCTGTATCCGTCCTTGCTGGTGGGCGACACCACCACCAGATCGTCATATCCCATCTCTTCCAGCACCTGCCGCATGAAGGGGGAATACTGTCCGAAGCGGCAGGGGCCTCCGGCGGTGGGCATGAAAAAGGCCGTCCGAGAGGGATCGAATCCCGGCGTCTTCATGACTTTCAGAAAATCCCCCACCGTCACCCGGGCGGGAAGGCACTCATCCCCCGATACGTAGGGAGCCGCCAGTTCGTAAGTAGTTTCATCCCCCGGCGGGACTACTTCCGCCTCTACACCGAAGTGCCTGAATGCCGCCGCAAGCGAACTTGCTCCTCCGTAGGACATTCGGGGTATGAAGAGCTTTCTTCCTTGGAGGATTCCTGTTCTTCCTTCCACCATCTAAGGACTCCTTTGCTGTCCAGATATGCCTCGCAACGGGTCATGATCCCCGCGTCGTTTCCGTGGGCGTCGAATTGCAGCGTCAAGTAGGGCCGCACCGCCGCCTTCCGGGTAAAATGCTTTATATACGAGTCAGGCCCGCACATGAAGTTGGTCAAGTAGATAAGATGAAGATTGTCCCGCTGGGCCGCGAAACGGGAAGCCTGGAGTATCTTCCGTCCGTAATTCCAGAACATGTTCTGGTCGATATCCCTGATTCCGATTCCTTCCAGGGGAAGGAAGAAATGGGGAATGACGTTTATTCCGTAATAATCCCTCAGTTTGCCGGGAACGTTCAGGTTTATCTCCCGGTCCAGCACGTTATAATGCCGACCCACCAGGACCAGGCCCTTCTCGCCCGTTTCGTCCAGGATCCTTATCGCCTTCCGGCCGGCCTCATCGAGTTCCCGGCGGAAGAAGCGCTGCGCCTCGTAGGCCGCCTTCACGGCCAGCTTATGCCGGCGCCGCCTTACCCCCAGGGTGCGGCCAAAATGCCAGAGCTCCCCTTCCACGAACTTTTCCCCTTCCCGGAAATGCACCAGGGGAGAGGCGATCAGATCCTCCCTTCCTTCCAGGGCCGGGATGCTGCGCACCACGAAGGGCAGGGTCTGCCCCCAGGGGCACACGTAGGAGTTCACCTCCGGCATATCGGTCTCGACATCTATCAGGTTGGGAATGAATATATAATCGGGCTTCTCCTCCAGCAGCGCGACCACGTGGCCGTGCGCCACCTGGATGGGGAAACAGGGTTCGGCCACCACGGCCTCCACGCCCAGGTGCACGATATTCTTATTGGATGCCGGGCTGACCATCACCTCCGCTCCCAGGCTCCGCAGGTAGGTGTCCCAGAAGGGGTGCCGCTCGTTGAAGTACATCGCCCGGGGCACCCCTATCCGCGGCGTTCTCCCTTCCGCGGCGGGGGAAGTATCGATCTTTTTCCCCCATTTATTTTCCACCAGGGGAATATAATCTTTCTCCACCAGGCTCTCATACAGGGATACCAGGTCGGCGATCACCGGTTTTTTCGGGATCTTGGTTCTCTTGCGGTATTTATCGCTGCACTTGTCACCCCAGTACGTCCGCTGGCCTTCCACCCGGAATTCCTGGATATCACAGTAGTTGGTGCATCCCGAGCAGGTGAACTCGCGGATGCTGAAATCGATGGCGGAAAGATCGTAACCCCGGAAGGTGGTGGAAAGGCCCAGCGCGGTCGCCTTTTCCTTCGCCAGCAGCGCCACCCCGATGGCTCCGATCACTCCGTTATGGGGCGGTACTATTATCTCTTCCCCCAGCACCTCGCTGAACGCCGCCGCCACCGCGTCGTTGTAGGCGGTCCCTCCCTGGAAGAAGATCACCTTGCCGATCTTCCTTCCCCTCACCACCCGGTTCAGGTAATTCTGCACCACCGAATAGGCCAGCCCGGCGATGATGTCGTCCTTCGTCGCCCCCCGTTTCATGTAGGCGGACACATCCTGCTCCATGTACACCGTGCAGCGCTCACCCAGCCGCAGCGGCGAGGAGGAAAGGAAAGCCTTCTGGGCGAATTCATCTATGATGTTTATATCCAGCTTTTCCGCCTGTTCCTCCAGGAAGGATCCGGTTCCAGCGGCGCAGGCCTCGTTCATGGTGAAATCCACCACCACGCCGTCCTCGATGCATATGTATTTCGAATCCTGCCCCCCGATCTCGAAGATGGTATCCACCTTTTTGCCGATAAGCTTTTCCCCGATGAAGGAGGCCCCCGTCTTGTGGGCCGTGATTTCGTCGTTGATGGTGTCGGCGCCCACCAGCTCGCCTATGAGCTCCCGTCCCGAGCCGGTGGTGCCCACTCCGCGGACCCTCACCCTATCCCCGTTTTCCTGTTTTATCATCTGGAGACCTTGATTGACCACCTCGATGGGGCGGGCCTGCGTGCGCAGATATATCTCCTGAATGACCTTCCCCTCGCCGTCTATCAAGGTGAGGTTGGTGCTCACCGAACCGACGTCTATTCCTAGATAGGCGTCGATCGGCAGTTGCTTGCCCGTGAAAGAATATTGCTCCACCCGGTCGCGAAGGAAAAGCACCTTATCCCTGGTCAAGCGCCTCAAGGAGGGAAAGGCCCGGATATCGCCCCCGCCCCGCACCTCCAGGGTTCGGGCGAACGCCCCCTGATCGAATCCGTTTCCGTTGCCACGCGAGATAATGGCCGCCCCCAGGGCCCCCACATAGGCACATTCGTCGGGTACAATGAAATCCTCGGGGGGGAGTTCGAATATGGAGCGGATGGCCTCGGCTACTCCCTTGTTGCGGGCCACTCCCCCGATGAAGGCGGTCTTGCCGTGAACATCCTTGCCCTTGGCGATATTGCTTTTGAAATTGCGCGCCACCGCTTCCGCCAGCCCCCTGAGAACTTCCTCCGGTTTGTACCCCTTCTGCTGCGCGTGGATCATATCGGACTTGGCGAACACGCTGCACCTTCCGGCGATTTTCGGCGAGCGCCCGGTCTGCAGCACGATATCGCCCACATCCTCGATATTGAAACGCAGCCGGCTGGACTGCTGGTCCATGAACGACCCGGTGCCGGCGGCGCAATCGCCGTTGGTTTCATAGTCCACGATGCCGGTTATCCCGTCGTCATTGGAAATCTTGATGTACTTCGAGTTCTCCCCTCCCATCTCGAAGATATTGGTCACCTTCGGATAGATCTTGCCCACTCCCGCCGCCGCCGCCTTGAACTCGTTCTCGTAGGGGATACCCAGGATATTGCCCACCAGCTTTCCGGCCGATCCGGTGATCATCACCCCACCCAGGTCGTCCGGATCAAGATTCTGTATAAGCTCCCGCAGTTGTTTGACCACCACGTCCAGGGGACGGCCCTGCACCCGTTTATAGCGGGAGAGGGCCATGGCCAACCCGGGATCGGGCGGAAAGGGGAGAACCTGTTCCAACAATCCATTTCCCGAATCCGCCAGCTTCCGCAGCCGCTCGCCGGGACCGATAAGCACCCACTTCGAGCTTACCGTTCCCACATCAACACCCAGAGTGATTCTCATGTATATTCCTTTCCCAAACCATAATACCCAGCCATGCTCAAAATGATCGTTGATAAAAAATCCCTATATTGGATAAGGTGAGTATATTATCGATCCGCCGGGACCTGGCAAGGGGAAAACATTTAACGGTCGAAAAATGCCGCTCAACCGCATTTTTCCGGGGTCGAGCGGCGGCGAGCATTTACCACTTGAGGATCTTTCTCAACTTTCTGGCCTGAAGGCGGCTGAGCGGAATTACCGACCCCCCCTTGTCCTCCATGCGGAGCTGATAGTTCCCGTTGGCGTCGTTAACGATTTCACTGATTTTTTTCAGGTTGGCTAAATAGGACCGGTGGACCTTCAGGAACAGGTTGGCCGGCAGATGCTCCTTCAGCTCATCCAGGGAGCGGAATCTGGGAACGCCTTGCAGGGTGGAGGTCACCACCGTCACCTCACCCTCTGAAACGGTGGCGAAGACTATATCATCGACATCTATCATTATCAGGTTTTGTCCCCGCCGCAGGGCCAGGCGGCTGGAAACAACTCCCATGGAATGAAGGAACATCTCCAGCTCCGGAGCCCGGGTTCTGTCATTTTTCCTGGTCATAATCCGGTTTATGGATTCGTACAGTCTTTTCTCATCCACCGGCTTAAGCAGATAATCAACCGCGTGCACCTCGAAAGCTTGAAGGGCATATTGATCGTAGGCGGTGATAAAAATAACCGCCGGAATGTCCCTATCGTTTATAAATTCCTTCACCACCTGAAATCCGTCCAGGCCGGGCATCTGAATGTCCAGCAACACCAGATCGGGGCGCAGTTTCCTGATCAACTTGACCGCCTCCAGGCCGTCCTTGCCTTCGCCGGCTATTTTTATTCCCTTGATCTTCCCCAGCATGCGCCGGATATCCCTGCGGGCGGGAGCCTCATCGTCCACTATCAGGATCGTAAAGGACTCAGGCATTCTCCGTCCCCCTTTCCACCGGAAACTCCATGTAAACCTCCGTACCCTCGCCGGGCACGGAATCGATGCGGAAAGTCCCACGGGAACCATAGGCGACCCGCAATCTCTCCTGCACGTTGCTCAGCCCGACGCCTTTTCTGAGCTTGCCGTTGAAGCCGATGCCGTCATCGCCGACCCGGATGGAGATCCGATCATCCTCCAGGCGCGTGACGCTCAGAACGATCTTTCCCCCGCCTACCTGCAACGAAATCCCGTGGCGGATGGCGTTCTCGACCAGGGGCTGCAGCAGCATGGAGGGAACGGGAACATCCAGCACCCGGGGATCGATCTCCTTTTCCATGCGGATATTGTCCGTCCCGAAGCGGGCCTGCTCCAGGCTGACATAGTCGTCTATAAATTCGATTTCCCGGCTCAGGGGCTGGAAATCGCCGGTGTTGTGCAAGAGGCGGCGCAGGATCGTGGAAAGCTTTACCAGGATCGATCTGGCCTTGTCGGGATCCGACCAGAGGCAGGAAGTGGCGGTGTTCAGGGTATTAAAAAGAAAATGGGGATTTATCTGTCTGCGCAGGGCGTCGAATCTCGCCTGAATGGCGGCGGACCGCTGCTCTTCCAGGAGCAGCTCCACCCGCGTGTTGTTCCATATCTTAAGGGGAATGGCCACGCACACCAGCGTGGCCCCCCATACGCAGATGTGCATCAGGAAAAAATCGGGCGTGAAGGCGAAAAGAACCGCCGGTTCCACGCGGATCGCCATAACCGTTCTAAGGATGTCCAGGGAAAGGACGGAGACCAGAACCAGGGCGGAGACATCGACACGATGCTCGTTTTTCATGATCTTTATCGAGCGGATGAAATCCTTGGCCAGAAAGGGGGTGAAATTCCAGAGCTCATCGCGCCGCCCGGGATCCCTCCCTATCACTCCGCCGACCGCTCCGCATACCACCAGGAAGGGCAAGGCGAGCCATTCTCCCCCGTAGAGACCGGGGAGGCTGACCAGCACCCCGGCCGACATGCCGGGCAAGACCCCGCTGAGCAGACCGATTAGGAATACTCCGGAAAGCGATAGGTCCACTCCCTCGTAACCGACCAGCACCCGGACCGCCGCGCCGCAGGCGAGGAGGGATCCGAAGATCAGGGTAAATTGCAGGTTTTCCCTTCTCCTGCGCAGGGGAAGGTAGATAAGGCTCTTAAAAAAATTGGAAGTGACCAGGGCCCCGGCTATACTGGCCATTATTCCCATCTTGAAGAACAGGATGAACAGCACGTACTGATCACCGGATAGGGTAATTCTGGTAATATCCGCTCCTTTCTTAAACGATTCGTAATTATACCCTTTTCGCGCGGTTATTCTCAAGAATTTCCCTAAAGTCGAGGTCTCCGGGAACCGAAAAATCTTTTGAAACGACATGAACCGTAAATAGTGGAGGGGGGGGCGATTCCATCAACCAGGGAAACGCTTCTGCCGGCTTATTATATGGTAATCCCATGGAATTGACGGAGCAAGGGAGTTGAAACACTTATGAGAAACAAGATCGACGAGATGTTTACGAATGTGAAAAACCTGCCTTCCCTTCCGCTGGTGGTGCAAAAGATATTCGCCTCTATAAACGATTCCTCGGTGGGGGCCAAGCATCTGGCAAAAATCATCACCTCCGATCAGACCTTGACCGCCCGCGTTTTGAAGCTGGCCAATTCATCCTTTTTCGGATTGCGGGGGAAGGTGCAGAATATACATCACGCGGTGACCATGCTCGGATTTTCCACCATAAGACAGATCTGCCTGGGAGTATCCATTTGCGGAAAATTCAAGGATACCCGCACTCCCCCGGGATTTTCCGGCACCGCGTTCTGGACCCATTCCATAGTGACGGCGATCCTGGCCAAGGAGATAGCACGCGGCTCGGTGAGAATCGAACCGGACATCTGTTACACCATAGGATTGATACACGACATCGGCAAACTGCTGCTTTTGGATCATCACCAGGATAAATTCATAGAGGCACTCAATCTGGCCCACGTCAAGAATATTCCCCTGGTTGAAGCTGAGACCAGGATCCTGGAGGTTAATCACGCCGATGTAGGAAGCTGGCTTCTGCGCAAATGGAACCTGCCCCGGGAATCCAGGCAGGCCGTTAGAAATCACCACGAGGCCGAAATGCAGACGATCTCTCCCATTTCGAACGATGCTCTTACCGGAATCATATACTTCGCCAATCAACTCGCCCATCATCTGGAGCTGGGAAACAGCGGCACCCCCCCGATGAAGCTGGATGAGCAGAACTTCAAGAAATTTTTCGGATCCACTCCCCGGGAGATGAGAATCGACAAGGTGCGGATAGAGGAAGAGACCCAGGTCTCCATAGAGATACTGGGACTTTCTCAACCGGCGGAGAGCCCCGTCTAGGTTGAGACTCCCATCCAGGCGGAGGGCCATGTCCGGGCTGAGGGTCAGACGGAACGTATCTCTTTTTTATAGATATTCCGGATACGGGTTAAGTCTCCATCGTAAAATCCGGCCTTGAAGTCCGGGAACGACCAGGGCAGCGGCTCCCAGGTGCCGTGCTGGAACATCAACTGGGGATCGGCATACACTCCCTGCCCCAGGTATATCTTCTGCGGTCCTTCCTTGAAGGAAGAGAGCACCACCTTGAAGAAATCGATATATCCCGGATCTATATTTACCCGCCTCCCTCCTTCCCCCTCGAATTTCGCCTCGATCTCTGCGGTGGAAAGCTTGATCGCGGCTATATCCGGCGCCGGGACGAGCGGGGAGAAGGAGAAAATAGTCCGGGACAGGGCGCTTCCCATCTCCTCCTGGTAATAATCGGTTTTATCGAAAGGGAAAATAGCCCCCTGGTAGTCGGATTTCCCCAGCAGCCTTTCCAGCCGGGGAAGAAGCCCCTCCTGGAGCGGAAAACCGGGACCGAATAATACGGCGGTGATAATCTTTACCGGCGCCCCTGCCCGGGGGCGGCCAGCACGCTGGTGCGCCATCGGCTTTTCATCCTCTCTATCTCCTCGCGGGCCCGGGCGGTGATCTCACCCGGGATACCGAACTCCTTCTCTATCCTTGCTTCCAGGTCCTGCCTGATATTTTCATTTATCTTTTTATCCTCCTGCCGCAGGCGCAGGTGATGATCGCGGATATAAAGATGTCCCTGCCTGGTCAGCCGGGTAAGCTGCAGCGAGTTCATCCCCGGCAGGGAGAAGGACCGTATCCAGTATTTCAGAAACTGCGCCTGTGAAACCGGGGCGGTCCTAACCCGGTAGCGCCATTTACGCTGATCGCCCGTCTGGGTATAGAGATCGTAACTGGAAAGTCCGCGGGGCCTCAGCTGCACCATCCCGAAGGGGGTGGGCAGGGTCACCGGCTTCCCGGCCAGGGGAACCGGTTCGCCCAGGAGATAACCCGGATCGACGATATACCTGGTTTCCTTCACTAGCACCACCAGCGCGCAGTGGATATTGGGCTGCCTCATGTCGGCCATTACCGGATAACAACGGAAACCGGCGCCGGATAGTATCGATCCCAGGCACCAGGTGAGGGAAAAGCAGGTCCCGCCGGTATTATCCTCAATATATCCCCGGATCACCTCCGCCGGATCCCGGAGGCAAGCTTGAGGATCGCTCCCGGAAAACTTTTTGATGATCTTGGTAAGATTTTCATAGGGCAGATGGGAGAAATGAGACACCATGGTGCGCAGCATATCCAGATCGGCCTCTCCGGAGGAGGGGATTCGGAAATGCTCGTAAAAAAGGTCCCGGGCGGTTTTTACCTGCTCGCTCAAGCGGCTCCGTTCTGGTAATGCGTTGGTCTCCGGCCCGCCGCGTATGCCGCGGGCCTTATCAACCCTGTACTTAATAGCAGGTTTTTACTCTGATTGCAACCGGGGACTCTGTTACCATTCACCGCTCGGAGAAAGGCCCGGCTGCCAAGTTTCCAAAAAACTCAACAACCGGGTATTTTAAAATCCATTCTACTAAAGTGATACGTGCCGGATACTACATATCCAGTTGGACCACTCGAATTATTGACACCATCC
>JAFGPI010000084.1 GCA_016926065.1 Candidatus Krumholzibacteriota bacterium | reverse complement strand
GGGATCCAGGGTAACCAGGGGATTTTCCTCGAGTTCCCCGCCCCCGGCGATCCGGGCGTCCAGGCACCAGCCGAGCAGCGAATCGGCGGGCAGGTATACCGTTTTGGCTATCAGCAGGTGCTTGCCTTTTTCCAGCTTGATGTCTCCTTTCTGGAATTCGCACGGCGTCCCCTTGCCGGTCCCCTTCTTACTGCTTACCACCGATTTCCCGTCGATATATATCTCGAAGGGATCGGTACCGCGCGCCTCCACCTTCACCTTCATCCAGCGCGGCACCTCGATATAGGCAGCCAGGTAGGCTATCTGGGGAATCTTTTCCGCGGCCGGAATCGAGGCGCCGGTGCTTTCCCCTTCGATGGCCACCCACCGGTTCCGGCCCTCCTCCAACATTCCCTCGATCCGGCCCTCTTCCGGATCTAAGTCCTCTATTTTTATGTCCTTATAGGAGAGTAGAAAGGCTCCGTCGTTATCCGTCTCATCTTCCTGGTGGAAAGCGGGGAAGGGTGAGAAAACGGGGCCGAGCAGCAGCCACCGTTCAATGGGAATCGATCCCCCATCCTCATTTTCCACCGTGGAGGTGTCGGCGGCAGCGTTTTCCTCCGGTGCGGACGCTCCGGCCGGCAAACCAAACGATCCCATGATTAAGATGATCAAGGCCGATAATAAGCAGACAGATTTATTCCTGAGCAGCGTTTTCATCTCTATCCTTTCCTTTTAATTTTCACCCGGGATTCCTCCCGTTTAGGGTCAACGATGCTTAACTGGCCCTATGGGCCGGAATTATAATACAGGCAACCCGATTATTTTTCAAGCTCAGTACTTGAATATCACGGCCGGTAATAGTTATATTCCACCTTGACCGGAGATTAGCATGATAATGTGAAGGGAGTTACATCTATGGTAAAGAGACTGGGAATACTTACACTCCTGTTTGGGATAAGCCTGGTTTTTTCCTGCTCCGAGGAATCTTCCTCAGGCAAAGAGACGGTCAATAAATGGCTGTCCTTTAATGAAGGAATGCAGCTGGCCCGCCAGGAAAACAAACCGGTGATTATCGATTTCTACACCGGGTGGTGTAAATGGTGCAAGGTGATGGATAAGGAGACTTTCGCTAATCCGCAAGTGGCGAATTATCTGCGAAAGAATTTTATCTCCATCCGCATAAACGCGGAGGATAGAAGTGAAAGCTTGAAATACCGGGGTAAGAAATATTCACCGTACGAGCTTACCCGTTTCTTCCGGGTCCAGGGATTTCCCACCCTGGCCTACCTCGATTCCGAGGGTGAGAAGATCATGTTAATAGCCGGGTTCAAGAAACCGGCATCGTTCCTTCCGTCCCTGAAATACGTGAGCAGCGGTTGCTACAAAAAGGACGTTTCGCTGGCCCAGTTTGTAAGCAACGGCGAAAAATGCGATTAAAGATTAATACTTTTCCCGGGGAGGATTAAACATGAGAATAGGGGTGCTGACCGGCGGGGGAGACGCCCCCGGTCTCAATCCGGCCGTGGCCGGAGTAGTGGAAAGAGCCACTATAAACGGCCACCAGGTGATAGGGTTGAAGCGGGGTTGGGAAGCGCTCTGTGTGGAGGATAACAGACAGCACGTGGTGAAGCTGGGGCCGGAAATAATCCGCGAGTACAGCCGCCTGGGGGGAAGCAAGTTGCAGTGCAGCCGCACCAATCCGGTGGCGGAAAACAATGATAGGACCGAGCTGGTGAAGGAGAATTTTAAAAAATTGAAGCTCGATGCCTTGATTGCCATCGGGGGGGAAGATACCCTGGGTGCCGGGGCGATTCTGTGCGAACGGGGAGTGCCGGTAGTGGGAATCCCCAAAACCATCGATCGTGATCTGGCCGGCACGGAATATTCGCTGGGTTATGATACGGCCCTCAACGTGATATGCGACAGCGCCGAACGAATCGCGCATTCGGCCGAATCACACCAGACGATCTTCTTCCTGGAAGTGATGGGGCGTCATGCCGGATGGCTGGCCCTGCGCGGAGGGGAAGCGGCCTTCGCCGACATAATCCTGATTCCGGAATATCCTTTTTCGATCGATAAGCTGACCTCCGTTCTTCGCGAGCAGCTTAAGGCCAGCGAAAAAATGGGATTCGAGCATATTTACAAGATCATCGTGGTGGCCGAAGGCAGTCATATCGCCGGGGAGGAAGAAGTGCGCAAGGACGCGAAGTTGGATGAATTCGGCCATTTCAGCCTGGGAGGGGTGGGAAATTACCTGAAAAGCCTCCTAGAGCATGAATTTCATCATACGCGCAGTTCGGCGCTGGCCTACCTGCAAAGGGGGGCTCCGCCCTCGCAGAAGGACCGCCAGACCGGAAGGCGCTTCGGGAATAACGCGGTGGAGATGATTAATAACGGGGACTTCGGATACATGGTGGCGATCCAGCACTCCCGGCTCACCAAGGTGCCGCTGGAGGAGATCAATAAATCGCCCAGCCTGGTGGACGTGGAAAAGTACTACGATACCGGCCGCTTGAACGTCAAGATAGAATGGACCGACCAGCAGAAGTAATATCCGCCCCCGCATTACAGCCAGATCCCGCCGGGATTGGGTGTTGGCGGAGGACCGCGGCGCGCGGACCGGTTACGGTACCGGCCTCATAGTTTTTCCCCCGGTCCGCCCTAGCCGCTCCGGAAGAGGCCCACGATTTCCACATGGAAGGTTCCGG
>JAFGPI010000083.1 GCA_016926065.1 Candidatus Krumholzibacteriota bacterium | reverse complement strand
GACATCGAAATTCGCCTTGATGATCTCGACGAAAAGCACGACGGCATAGATTGCGAAAAACACCATCCTCTTGATGCTGAAGATCGGCAATCCTAGTTCATAGTACTGTTTGTTCAAAAACAACGAGAGAACAAAGCTCGCGATTATTCCAACGGCCAACTCCTGCCGGTGGAAACTGGATGTGAGAGCGAGCCAAACGAGCAGAAGAAGGCAGAAGAGATACAGGAAATTTTTCGCTCTATCGGTTGCTGTATATTTCATCTCCGCCATTAAAATCGCCCCTCTTATGTGGAGGCCGTTACGATTTTCTTGCGCGCGCCTTGTGCAGCTTCTGTCCCATGGAATAGTATAGCAATCGCGCCATTTCCATGCTCAAATCGACACAGATCACGTTCATATCCTTGGGCGTGGTCAACTGGCAAGGAGCGAATGAAAGGATGGCCTTGACTCCTCCCTTTGCCAGGCTTAGCACGACCTGTGGGGCCGCAGATTCGGGGACGGCAAGAATACCCATCTGAATCCCCAATGTTTTTACTCTCTTCTCCAATTTTGAGGCATTTTCTACGGTCAATCCTCCGACCTTTTTCCCTATTTTCTTGGGATGGCTATCGAAAGCCGCGACAATTCTGAATCCATCCGGTTTGAATCCCGAATACGCCAGCAATGCCTTGCCTATGTTTCCGATCCCTACAACGGCGATCTTTATTGCTGGATCCAGCTTCAATTCACTGCGAATCATGAGAAGCAGGCTCTCGACGTTGTAGCCGACGCCCCGTTTACCGAGCTCGCCGAAGTAGGAAAAGTCCTTTCGTATAATGGAGGGGTTGAGTTGGCAGATCTCAGCAAGTTTGTATGAAGAGACGGTTTTGTTACCTTCCCTGGAAAGACACACAAGCGCCCTGAAGTAAGTGAAGAGTCGCCCTATCGTTTCTTTTGGTATTGCTTTGTATTTCATATTGTATTTCATAGCAATTGTGATAGTGATCACATTCACAAATCATGTTAGAGCATTACCAAAAATGTGTCAACGATTTTATTATGAAATTTTTCGGCATTGCGAAGTTCGCGAGAACCTTGATAGCATGACGCGGGTGAGGATCGTACACTTCAGCTGTTTTCCAGATACTAGGCAGCATCACCGAAAGCCGGCGGGCCACCGCTACCCGGGCACGTTTCTTTGCGTTCTTGCCTCCATGTGAAGCGATTCGCTCACCACTGCGTCTCAGATCGCAGTCAGGCCCAAAGGGGCCCAGGATGTAGTTAGCGCATTGCACCAGCAGACGCCGCAGATGTTTAACATTGAAAATGATCACAATGGTACGATCCTGATTCATCAAACGAGGCATTTTAGTATTCCGTCGCAGGACCTCTAGTTGGTGGCGAAGCGCGAGGTTTTCCAAGGCAAGCTCACGGTGCGACCTCCGCGCCGAGATGAAGGTGCGTAGAATTAGAAATATCATAGAATTTATATAATGTTCGAATCAGGGTAAGTGCAAGTATTGTAAGGCGGACAGAATAAACGGAAGGGACACTACAGCTTCCTGCCCTTTCCGGAGTCGGTTATCTCCGCCAGCGTTTCGGGATAGGGAGCGCAATACACCTGGTCCGCGAGATATTCGGTTCCAAAGCGCAGTATCCAGGAGCGGGTGATATACAGCAGGGCACTGAGCGGTATCATTTCGGCGCGGTAGCGTTCCAGTGAATCGAGGAAAAAGGCCTTCTCCTGGGCCGAAAGCCGTTTGGAGAAATATCCGAAGGCGTGCATCAACACGTTGATATTGGAAGTATGGCGGGGCGGTTTCCGGAGGGCCAGGGAGAGGTGCTCTCCATAAAGCTCGAACACCTCCTCCACCGGGCGCCGCTCGGGGTTGGCCACGATGCGCCCCAGCTCCCGCATCTCTTTCTGGTTATATGCCATGAGAAGGAGCTTATGTTCCGCTTGGAACTTCACTATGCCTCTCATGGAAGGGGATGACCGCGCCCGGCGGAACCGGAACACCGTGTAAAGCTGGGTGAGGAAATGCTCCCGGATGCGGAAATTGGTCAGCCTCCCCTCGTCTTCCAGGGCCGACCGGGGGAAGCGTTCCGCGGCGGCGGCGCCGAAAAAGCCGCTTCCCTTGCCAAAATGCATCCGCTCCTGGGCGGAAGAGTAGAGCTTAACGTCCCTGATTCCGCAGGAGGGGGACCGGCCTTTCAGGATGAAGCCGTCGACATCCCCCAGGGAACCGAAGAAGGTCTCGATGAATCGCCGCATCGCGTCCGTTACATCCCGGCCCGTCGAGGGTTGGATCAGGGCGCGGACGCCCCCCTTTTCGCATATGCGAATCGGATCGCGGGGGATACCGAGCCCGATCTCGACTTCGGGGCAGACCGGCAAGAAATCCACTTGATCCTGAAACAGCCTGACCACCGGCGAGGATATCCGCAGGCCGTTATAGCGGCAGGAGGCGAACTCCAGGCACTTACTGACGACCACTTTCGGCTTGTCGCCAACCAATAGCTATCCCCCTCGGGCAGAACTTACGTCCTCCGCGCTTGATACATCCCGCAGGACTGAGAATTGAAGCACAGGATGCGCCTTCAACACCGGGCTCACTATCCCCCGCGCCGTTTGGCAGCGATAGTGCGACCCGCATCGAGGATCGGTCAATACTTATCCCGCTTCAGGATGGTTCCCTCCTTGCCCACCACCCACAGCTTGTTTCTCCCCGCGCTGATACGGTGCAGGTCGGGATAGCCGCCATCCACCTTCAGCCAGCTCTCTCCCCCGTCCTTCGTCCGGTAAAGCACCCCTTCCCGCCGGTTTCGATCTCCCGCGATGAAACCATTTTCCTCATCTATGAAGAGCACGCTTCGGAGCCGGTTTTCCGTGATCTTACGCTCTTCCCAGCCCCGGCCGCCGGTGGTGGTTCTGATAAGCTTTCCGTTGAAGGTGACCGCGAATCCGCGTTGCGGATTCAAAAAGTACAAGCCCCTGATTTGCGGGCCAGCCGAGGATGTATCCGAGTAGACCACCGACCAGCTCTTCCCCCTGTCGGAGGTGCGGAAAATCCTGCTGCTGCCGGAGGCGTACCCCAGGCTGTCGTCCAGGAACACGATATCGTACAGAAAGGCGTCGGGGGCCTGTTCGTTTTGCTCCCAAGAATCGCCGCCATCCCTGGTGGTCAGGAAAAGATGCCGCATATTTTTCCAGCCGTCTTTTGCAGCGGGTCGATATTTCCCTCCGGCCACGAAGCCTTCTTCCGGGGTGAAGAAATGCAGGGCATAAAACAACACCTGCCAGCCATCCGGTTTTTCTTGCGTGCTCCCGGACGAAGAGCCGGTGATTCTGCCCGAAATATCGGGACTGGCGTCGATCCAACTTTCTCCCCCGTCGAGGGTTTTATATACTTGCCCTCGTTCCCCGCACAGCCACCCATGGGTTTCATCCACGAATTGGATCTGTTCGAAATAGAGGGAGTCCAGCCTTGCCTGCACCCGCCAGTTGTCGCCTCCATCGGCGGTATGGATAACGACCCCCGTTCCGTAGCTGTAGGCCCAGCCCAAGGAGTCGTTTAAAAAGAAGACATCGTGCAGGTCGTCTCCGGTGGGGGAATTTTGCCTTTGCCAGCCCGCCGGCGGGGAGTCGGAACTCGGAAAAAGAGTGCAGGCGATAACAACCAGCAGGTAGAGAGTCTTCATCGATCGTTCCTTGCTTATTTCTTATTCTTGAAGTTATAGGATAAGAATCTGAAGCCTGTGACTTTTCCTTTCTTGCCGACCGAGAAAAAGAGCATGGGATTCTTCTCGGGATCCGAGGCGAAACAGAAGCGGTGGGGGCCGACGGGCAGAAACAGTTCGTTGAAGTCCGGTTGCTGAACCAGGGACAGGTAAAGTTGGCGGTTTTCGATCTTTACCTCCGCCTGCGCGTAACCTCCCGCCACCTCGTATAGACCCGCGTACCGGGCGAGATCCATGTCCCCGGTATGAAAGGACACTTCGGGTTCCTTGGTCTCGACCAGGGGGATGAACTTTTCCAGCAGGATACGGGTCAACAGCTTCTCGGGCCCGATATATCCTTGGGGATAGACGGCGTTGGTCATCAGGGCTATCCCCAGCTTAAGCTCCGGCAGGGCTTCCATACGCGCGAAAAATCCGAAGTGGCTGCCGCTGTGCCCGAGGCACTGGTACTTTTCCAAGCGATACACCCCCCACCCTAATCCGTAGCTTTCCTCGGTGCCCGGACTGGGAATGGACTGCGGCGAGCGCAGCCTCCGCCGTCCGTCGGCGCTGAGGATCGGGTTTTTCCCCTTTTCACCCTCCGCAAATTGAAAGGCCAGGAAACGCGCCAGATCCTCCGGTGTGGTGCAGAGCCCTCCGGAATATTCAGCGCAGCCCAACTCCCATTCCGGGGCGAGGTATCGGTCGAAGTTCGGTTCCAGGTAAACATAGCCCACCGCCAACCGGGAACGCTGCTCCTCGGTCAAACGGAATCCCGAGCTGGACAGGCGCAGGGGTTCCAGGATGTTCGCTTTAATGTATTCCTCGAATGGCTTTCCCGCCGCTTTTTCCAGGGCCATGCCGAGGAGCTGGAATCCCAAATTGGAATAGTGGGAGTATTCGTTGGGAATATGCTCAAGCTTGACCGTAGGCAGGGAAGAGAGCAGCTCGTCCTTCGAAACGTACCATGTCAGGTCCAGTTGCCCCTTTAAAACCACCCACAGAAAGTTTGAGTAATAGTGCCAGAAATTGATGCCGGCATCCAGCGGCAGCCCTGAGGTATGGGAAGCGAGCTGGCGGAGGGTGGTGGGACGGGGGTCCGTCAAATCGGAATGAGGGCGGTACTGGGGCAGGTATCGATCCAGCCGGTCCTCCAATCCGACTACGCCTCTTTCGGCCAGCTGCATCAGCATGGTAGCGGCGAATACCTTGGTGATGGAGCCGGCGCGATAAATGGTACGGGTGGTGGCGGGGGAGCGGTTTTCGATATCGGAGAATCCGAAAGCCCGGCTGAAGATTATATCTTGGTCGTGTACGATGGCGACGGAGAGACTGGGCCAGCCGCGTTCCTTCATCAGGGATTCGCAAGTCTCCGGCAGGGTATGGAGCAAGGAATCGAGGGTGTCCTGAGCCAGGGAGGGCGCATATTGCAGGAGTATAGTCAGAAAAGCGAAAGGAATTATTTTTAATCCGCGATATTTCATCTCAAAAACCCCACCTATCGTATACACCCACCGGCAAGGCCGTGTCCAGATTTAAAATACAGGCAGGCCCATTATCATGCGGGGGACCGGCGGGGGAAACCGCGGGCAGGGGCCGGAAAGTATTCCAGGGACTAGAGGGAAACGCTGTCCCCGGAACGGGAGAGGTCGCTCTCCCCGGCCGGGTGCTCAGCCAGGACAGGCCGATAGAAAAATTTTATTGATAATCGATAAATATTTATTGATTATCGGAAACAAACCTTATATAATTCCCGTATATAACACCAAGTCTTTGAATCAACAGAGGTCAACGCAGAGGGGCGAAGGGAGTTTCAGCCGTTGGTACAGGCCTTGATCGTCGATGAGGCTCAAAGCTTGGGGGAAAGGAGAAGATAATGAGCCAACCTCAAATATTCACTCCTGGTATTTCGACCAAGGTCGCCAGGGGGGGAGTGGAGATAATATGGTACCTTTCTTGGGTCGCGGTTCTGATCTCGCTGGTCCTGGTGGCCGCCGTCAACCTTACCGGTTTTTACGTCAAATATACCCGGGCGCCGTTGGAGATCCACTACCTTTCGGAGGGAAGGGCCCTGTCCGCTTTCGGGAAGGACGGTGGCCGGCCGCTGGGTTCCAGACCGCCCGGCAAGGGCCCTGTCCGCTTTCGGGAAGGACACTTCCGGCTCCGGTATGAAAATCGTACGGGCCCGGGGGCTGCAGGTGGAGCATCAGGACAAGGGCCTACAGCGGGTCTACGTGGTAATGCCGTTTGTCCTGGCCTTGCTCCTCCTCTGGATCACCACCATCCTGCGCGCCATCTTACGCTCCGTGGGAAGGGGAACACCGTTCACCAGCAGGAACGCTTCACGCCTTAAGCTGCTGGGATTGCTGGTGATGGCCTCTGGGCCCGTATACGGATTAATGGAGTACGTCTACGGATCCCTGCTCCGGGGCCGGCTTGACGTTCCGGGGGCGGTGGTTGAGGTAAGCACTGATGGGCATGTTATTTATGTGGGTGTGGGGCTGATTATCCTGGTTCTCGGGCAGGTCTTCAAATACGGGGTGGGGCTGAGGGAAGACAGCGAACTTACCATCTGAGCGGGGAGCGGGTAATGGCGATAAAAGTCAATCTAGACCTCGTGCTGGTAAAAAAAGGCATGACATTGACGGAGCTTTCCGCCAAGGTGGGCGTGACCATAGCCAATCTGTCGATCCTCAAGACCAACAGCGGCCGGGCCATAAGGTTCTCCACCCTGAATGCGATCTGCCGCGAGTTGAGCTGTCAGCCGGGGGATATCCTGGCCTACTTGGAGGACGAATAAGGGGAAGGCAATCCCTCACCCTCTCCAGCCCGGCTCCTCATCCGCCGCCAACCGGAGACGTGGAAAGAGGTTCTCCAAACAGAGTATCGTATGGCTTCGTCCCCGCTGACTTCCGGAGGCTTGGTCCGTCACGGGCCGGGCCACAGCCATCCGAAGGTCCCGGCCGTCAGCAGCGCGTGGATCAATAGAGAAACCACTGCACCATATGGCGTTGCTGCATGCGGCCGAACGGGCCATAGACCGGGGATTGATCTCCAAGCAGGCATTCAATCGATTGCTGGAAGTATTCATAACCAAGGTGCTCCAGAACAACGGGGAGAGGCCGGGATCATCCGGGGGGCGGCCGGAGGATAAAGTGCCGCTTTTTACCTTGATCAGCCCGACCGGCAGGTGCAACCTGCGGTGCAAGGGATGTTACGCGGAGAGTGATCCGGGGAATCACGCCAGCCTCGATTTCGAGACCTTCGACAGAATCATCACCGAGAAGCGCGAACTGTGGGGATCCCATTTTACCGTCATATCGGGAGGGGAGCCTTTTCTGTGGAGGGACGGCCCCAGGGGATTGCTCGACATCGTCGAAAGGCACCCCGCTGAAGTGTTCATGGCCTATACCAATGCCACCCTGATAACCGACCGAATCGCCAAACGAATGGGCGAGCTGGGGAATATCACCCCGGCGGTCTCCGTCGAGGGTTTCGCCGGGGAGACCGACGACCGGCGCGGGAAGGGCGTTCACGCAAAGATCCTCCAGGCCTTCGAATTTCTGCGCCAGCACGGGGTGCCCTTCGGCATCTCCGCCACTCCCACCAGGTATAACTGGGAAACGATTACCAGCGACGGTTTTATTGATTTCTACTTCGAACAGGAAGGTGCGGCCTACGGCTGGTTGTTCCAGTACATGCCGATCGGGCGGGGCCAGTCTTTCGAACTGGTGGTCCCTCCCCCCCAGCGGGTGGAGATGCTGCGCCGGGTGCAGCGCATAGTAGTGAAGCGGAATGTATTCCTGGCCGATTTCTGGAACAACGGGTCTCTTTCCAACGGATGCATCAGCGCCGGCAGACCGGGGGGATATTTCTACATAGACTGGAACGGTGATATATCCCCTTGCGCTTTCGTGCCTTATTCCTCCGGTAATATTTATGATATCTACGCCCGGGGAGGGACGCTCGATACGGCGCTGGAATCGCCCCTTTTCCGTGAAATCCGAAAGTGGCAGTTCGATTACGGATTTGACAGCTCTCCCCGGGAAACTGATAATTGGCTCTGTCCCTGCGTGATCAGGGATCATTTCGAGGTCCTTAAGGAGGCGGTCATCCGTTGCGGCTCGAAACCCCTGAACGAAGAGGCCGCCATCGCCCTGAGGGACGATGACTATCATAGGAATATGGTGCGGTACGGGGAAGAGATGAAGAAGCTGACCGATTCAATCTGGAAAAGCGAATACCGGGAAGGGATGAAGGTAGGGGCTTAGGGGGGAGGCGCTCCCTCGCCGGTGGTTGGTACTGAGGATATAACGGGCCTGGTATCGGCCGAAGCTTCGCGCTCCCCCACCGAAGGTTGGAATAGGGGATATCAAGCTCCGGGAATCGATCGAAGCATTTCGCTGCCTCTCCGGCGGTTGGAATAAAGATGCCATTTTCCCGCCGAACGGATCGGCTCGAAGCCGCTCAGATGCCACTCCTTGCCCGGGGGAGGCAAGCCCCGGGTCAAGATGTAGTCCAGGCTGCCATAGCGGCCGTCGTAGTTCTCGTGGCTGTAGTGCAGGGGATTACCTATCCAAGCGAGATAAGGGGGCAGGACCCGCGCGGGAGCCTTCCGGGTCACGGCCCCGAAGCGGTAACCGACCAGGCTGGTGCAGGCGATACCTCTCTTCCAGACTATGTGGTAATTGGGGAAATGAATGTAGAGGGGACGCCCGCGGAAGCGGTAGTCATAGATAAAACCGGAGAGGATTTCCGCCGGTGCCCTTTCCGGAAGGAAGGCGGGGGAAAAGTGGCGGTTCTCCCGGTTGAAATCGACAAAATATCCGGCCCAAAGGGTGAAGTGCCATAGAGATAACAAAAAGATCAGGGCGCCGATGGTCCCCCTCCCCATCCGCCCGATCCACAGGCTTCCCAGCACGATCAGGGACAGGAATAAAAGGGCTGAAAAACGCTGATAGAGGATTGACTGGCCCGGAATGCCCAGAGGGAGAAGAAAATACGCCGCCGCCGCCACGGTGGCGAAGGTAATGGCGTAATAAGAGATATCAACCGCGCTGTTCTCTAGGTCGTCCTTTTCCCGCATTTCCACCGTCTTCCCGAGGCCCACTTTCTCCCGCGGGGCCGGTTCGATAGTTCTTCCGGGCGGGGAAGTTGCGCCCATGCCGGGGGCCTTATGACGGCCGTGGAAAAATCCTTGGAGCAGATACAATACCGCGAAGAAAATCACGAATAGCGAAAAACCCAGGGCGATATACCTACCGCGGGGCCCGTCGTAAAGGTGATAATTGTCCAGATAGAGCAGTCCCAGGCGGCGGGGAAAAGTCTTCAGGAAGTCTGATATATAATAATCGCCCAGGAAGGCGAGGAGGCCTTGCCCGGACCAGGCACTCCTTCCCCCCCACCACCAGGCAAGGGTCAGGGCCGCGGCCGGAGAGAGGGGATAGAGACGTCCTATTTTTTGAGCGGCCGGCAGGCCGCGGTGGAAGAGGCATAATACCAAGAAAAGCAACGCGGCGAAGAATAATGACTGGGCATGCGTGAAAAATAGCATGACCAGGCACAGGGTGAGAGCCAGGCCGTTTCCCGCCCGCCCCCGTTCCAGAAACAGAATTGATAGGTATACCGTCAGCAATATGAAAGGTATCGAGAAGACGAATCCGGCGAATCCCCAACTGGTGCTGTAATTATATAGAAAGAGGAAAGAGAGCAGGGAAAACCAGCGGTTCCCGCCCAGCTTTTTGATCAGCAGGAAGGTGGAAAGCGGGAGCAGTACCAGGTAGAGGCAGAAAAAGATCCGGTTGGCGGCCTCCACCGAGGGGAAAACTTTCAGGCCGCAGAATAGGAGATGAAAGACATTCGGTTTGGGAAAAAGCTTGAGGGCGTAGAAGAGGGAAAAATCGGTTCCGGGATCTTTGTAGCATCTTATGATGGTCGCCGCCGCCAGGTGGTTGGGGAGATCGGTAAAGGGGTATAAACGAGAGAGGGCCAGCAACGCGGCATGAAGACAGAGGAGAAACGTCATGGCCGCCGGAAAAAAATATTTGGATTGCCAACCGTCTCGCATCAGCTATTTTTCTCGGCCCTGCCGGTCTTCAACATTCTCTCGATGGCGGCACGGGCGGCGCGGGCGGTATCGGGGGCGACCCGGATCACCGGTTCCAGGCTTTCCAGGGCGGTAAGCACCTTTTCCAGGGTGATCTTTTTCATGTTCGGGCAGAGGGCCCGCGGCGAAGCCGGCAGGAAACGCTTGCCGGGATATAGCTTTTGCAGGCGGTAGACCATACCGACCTCTGTTCCCACGATGAAGGTCCCGGCAGGGTCCTTGCCGGCGAAATCTATCATTCCCCCGGTGCCCAGGATAACGTCCGATTCGGCCGCGATACCGGGATTCACTTCGGGATGGGACATCACCACCGCCCCCGGATATTTCCGTCGCAGGCCCCGGATCTCTTCCGGGACGAATTTCTGATGGGAGGGGCAGAAGCCGTTCCAGAGTATCATTTCCCGCCCGGTCCGGGTGGCTATCCAGCCGCCCAGGTATTTATCGGGAGCGAAGATTATCTCCCGGTCCGCCGGAGCGGCCGCCACCATCTCCACCCCGTTGGCCGAGGTGCAGCAGCAATCGGCCAGGGCCTTGACCTCCGCCGTCGAGTTGACGTACATGACGGTATAGGCTCCCGGATGTTTCTCCTGCAACCGGGCCAGGGCCTCGGCCGTTATCATGTCGGCCATGGGGCAGCCGGCCGTGGGATCGGGAAGGATGACCCGCTTCCGGGGGGAGAGGATGGCCGCAGTTTCGGCCATGAAAAAGACCCCGCAGAAGAGGATTATCTCCTGGGGAAGGGTGGTGGCCAGACGGCTGAGGGCGAGGGAGTCTCCCAGGTGATCGGCGATATCCTGAATTTCCGGGAGTTGATAGTTATGGGCCAGTATAACCGCCCCTTTTTCCTCTTTGAGATGTCTGATTCTTTCGACCAATTCGCTTTTCGGCACTTGAGGTATCGACTCCTTCTCATTCCTTTTCTTTTTCCGCCTGCAGAGGGCCTCCACAGTGCGGGCAGGTCTCGCGCGATTGATCGGCGATCTTGCCGCAGGCCGGGCAGTGGACCAGGGCCATATGGCAGGTGGAGCAGTGCGGGGCGTCGGCTTCCACTACCGCGTCACAGAAAGGGCAGGCTTGGTCGCCCAGTTCGGGTTGGCGGGCCTTGGGCTTGGGGGCGGGCTCGCCGGTTTTCTGCCTTTTCCGGAAATCCTCGATAGCCCGGTGCAGGGCGTCGGCGCCCAGGTTGGAACAGTGCATTTTATTGGCGGGGAGACCACCCAGCTCTTCGGCCACCATCTGGTTGGTTATTTCCATCGCTTCATCCAGTGTTTTCCCCAAGGCCAGCTCGCTGACCATGCTGGAAACGGCGATGGCCGCGCCGCAACCGAAGGTTTTGAACTTGATGTCGCTGATCCGGCCTTCCCGGACGGAGATCATGAAGGTCATCATGTCCCCGCAGACCGGATTTCCCACCTCTCCTACGCCATCCGGATTTTCCAGTGCCCCGACATTACGGGGATTCATGAAATGATCCATGACCTTTTCGCTATATAACGCCATATTATATCTCCCTGAAGACTCTCGCCGACGTTACCCGGGCCCGGTGCCCAAGAATCTACTCTATAAATAAATTGCAAAAGAGAAGAATAAAACAAGTCCTATATTTGTCAAATGTATTTTTCCACTCGGGCCTTCCTCTATATATTGACAACGGAAGTCATATAACAGTTGGAAGTGCAAAATCGAATGACTAGTTAACATAATATCGCTCCCACAGTTGGAAGTGCAAAATCGAATGACTAGTTAACATAATATCGCTCCCACCGTTGGAAGTGTAGAATTGAAGGACTAGTTAACATAATATCTCTCCTATCGTTGGGAGTGGAAAATTCCCCAATTCGAAGAGAGAGTCATCGGGAGACCCCCGGTAAAGTGGAAAGCTCCCCGGCGGACTTTTTTTGTGGAACTCTGGGACCGGAATGTTTTATAATACACTGTTAAATAAAATGCTCCTTTCCCGGTCCCCTGAAAGAGGTATCTCGGGAATATCTTGTAGGGGTGCCGGGTTTGTGCAATTGGCCGGAAAATGCGTGATTCCCCCCGAGGGGGATTGAAGTAGCACCAGAACGAATTAATAAGCGTCGGCGGCTTGTTTGTAGATGCCGACTGGCCTTATAGAAGTGTATTTCTTGTTTCCCGGACGGGTTCACCCAATTCCTGGTCTGGAGGAGGAAGGGTTATTTATGAAAAGCATGCGCTACCCGGCGTCACTAGCGGCGCTGGCGGTCTTCCTGCTGGTGGTTCTATCCGCCGCCCTGCTGTGGGGAGGCGGCAGCACGGAGAATCCCAAATTTTTTGTGCGGAAAACAACCGTCAACCTGGGAGAGTTCTTCGAAGGCAAGGACATAAAATATGTTTTTAGCATCCGCAACAACGGAGCGGGGGAGCTGCACATCATAAATGTGCGCCCCGGCTGAGGATGCTCCGTGGCCGATTTTGATAAGGTCATCCTTCCCGGGAAGGAAGGAAAAATTGAGGTAAAGATAGTCGGGTATAAAATTCATCCGGGCCAGTTTAAAAAGAGTTTTACGGTTAAAACCAACGATCCGGAAAACGAGCGGGTGATTCTGTATGTATCCGGTGTGGTGACAAAGGTTTTCGATATTTCGGCCGATCTGAATCTAAACGGCTTCACCGATGAGAAATTGGAAAGGGAGGCCTTGATCAGCTCCCGCATAGAGGAACCGATCAACATTTCCTCGTGTTCCTGGGCCGCGGATAATAAGGATTACGAGAAGCTGAACGAGATGATCGGGCTGAAACTCGAAACCGTGGAAAAAGGGAAAAAATATCGGGTCAAAGTGTGGAACAAGAAGAACTTGGAGCCGGGCACCTTCCTCGGTGATATAGTGTTGAAGACCGATTTCAAGGATCTGCCGGAAAAGAAGATCATGTTCCGCATGACCATTGCCCCGGATGTCCAGATTCATCCCAACGTGGTTTACATGCGGGAGATGACGATTCAGGAAGGTACCACTAAAAGCTTCGAGAAAATGGTCTCCATCATCGCCACCCGGGGAGATTCCCTCAAGGTGCTGCAGGCGATTCCCAGCAGCGAGAATATCGCGGTGAATATCCGGGAGGTCCATCCCGGAAAAACGTATAGCTGCAAGATCTTCATTCGCCCCCCCACGGAATCGGGAAGATACCTGGAATCCGTTAAGTTCATTACGAATTACAAGGGGTATGAAGAAATCGAGATGTCGATTAGGGGATCGGTCAGGGTGGTCGGTAATTAAGGCCTGTTAAAATCTTTTATTGGAGGGTGCGTTGATCGGGAGCGGTCGACGCACCTTGATTTTTTGAAAGGACCGGTATTATGAGAAAGAAATCGTCTGTTTTTATCACCGCGGCGCTGTTGCTGGCCCTCCTCGGCGGGGGGGTGATGGCGCAGGATGAGGCTCAGGGTGAATTCGATAAGCTGGTGCAGGATCTTAACCGCCAGCAGAGAGCGATGCCGATGCCGCAGTTTATAGATATGGCGGAAAAAGGATTGCTCGATTTTATAAAGAAATATCCCGCCTCTGCGGCCACCGGAACCGCTCATATTACCCTCGGCCAGCTTTACAACAGCCTGGGCCGGAACGATGATGCCATCAGGCACCTGCGGGAGTTTTTCTCGGGGGAATATGAAAAGAAGGAAGCCGAGGTGGGGGCCGCTAGGTTTATCCTGGGGAGCTGTTATCTGGCGATGGAAAAGTTTGATGAGGCCGAAAAGGAGCTCAAGCAGTTGACCGCCGCCGGCAGTACTGTCGACGGGCAGACCAGGAGACAGGCCACGCGGGTTCTGGAACAGATTGATATCCTGAGGAAATTGACGATCGGTTCGCCGGCTATTGATTTCTCGATGCAGGACACCGAGGGGCGGATGCTGAAATTGGCCGATTACCGGGGTAAAGTGGTGCTGGTCGATTTTTGGGCGACCTGGTGCGCACCCTGCCGGCAGGAGATGCCCAACGTCAAGAAGGTTTATTCCCATTATCATAAGAAGGGATTCGATATCATCGGGGTTTCCTTCGATAACAGCCGGGATAAGCTCGACGGTTACGTGAAGGAAAACGGCATCGAATGGAAACAGATTTATGACGGGAAGGGTTGGCAAACGGAAATAGGACGAAGTTACGCCATCAACTCCATCCCGTCGACCTTCCTCCTGGACCGCGAGGGAAAGATAAGATACAAGAACCTGCGGGGCGAGGAACTGGAAAAATCGGTTAAAAAATTGTTGGCGGAGTAACCCGGGCCGGTTTCTCCCATACCGCTATTGTTCTCCGGCTCCGGAGCCGCTCGGCGGACACTGGGGAGGGGGACGGGGATCGCTGCGGGCCGTTTCGTTTTCCTGGATGGTGGGGGTTCCGGAGGGGACGGTACCGGGCGGATAATTCCAGCTTGGAGAGCGCAGGGGCGGCGCCCCGGGCGCCAGGGCGCGCGCGGCAAAGAAAAAAACCTTTCTTTTGGCTGAAAAAAAATCTTGACACTTTTACGTATCTATGGATAATTACTGCTATTCTGGCGTCTGATTTTGCGCCGGAAGGTAAGCCTAAGAGATTGAAGAACAGACCGATAGAGACTCGTAATCCTGGTCTTTTGTCTTTTATAGAAAAGAATTAAATGCGCTTTATCGACTCGACAAATTTCGAGAGGCTTTTAAAGAAGCTCTCCAGTGAGGGGGAGCTTTTTGTACCCGTCCGGGACGAAGATTCGGGAAAGCTTCATTTACAGAGAGCGGAATCGTTTCCCCTCCCGGAAGGGACCACTTTCGACGGCTACCGGACGGTGGAATCGTTGAAGGCTTTCGGGCAGCTGGTCCGCTCCACCGTGGCGGAGTACCCGATGCCGGACGGAGAGGCCTTCGAAAGCGAGGGCCAATTCCCCACCTTCGTGGTGGTGGGAGCGAAGGCCTGTGATCTTTACGCCCTGAAAATGGTGGACAAGGTGCTGATTGAAGGCGAGTTCACCGATCCATTCTACCAGAGCCGCCGCGACCACATGATTATCATATCGGCCGATTGTTCCGAATGCGCGGAAAGCTGTTTCTGTAATCTCCTGGGAAAAAGACCCTTCCCCGAGGAGGGATTTGACCTAAATATTTCCCGGATCAGCGGTGGATTCCTGGTCGAGGCCGGTTCCCTGCGGGGCGAGGAGGTAATAAGCGCCAACGAAGAATTTTTCACCGAACCCCGGCCTGGTCAGGCCAAGGCGCGGGACGATGTGCGGGCCAAAGTTATCGAGGAACTGGAGAACAATAACCGGGACTTCCCGGAGGCCACCGTCATGACCGAGCCCTTAAGGGAATTGCTCACGGATGATCTCTGGAGCGGGGAGGCCGCCCGCTGCGTCGAATGCGGGGCCTGCACCAATATCTGCCCCACCTGCTACTGTTTCCTGCTATTCGACCAGAGAGAGGGAAACGAGAGTTACCGCCGGATCAGTTCCTGGGATTCCTGCCAGGTGACCGGCTACGCCAGAATGGCCGGGATGGGAACCCCCCGGGCTCATCTCAGCGACCGGGTGAAGCATCGCTTCTATCACAAGTATGATTACCTGGTTCTCAGTCACGGGGAGATTTACTGTACCGGCTGCGGCAGATGCATAGACGCTTGCTCGGCGGGCATAGATATGCGGGATGTTTTTCGGAAAGTCAAGGCCCAGGCAGCGAAATAAGGGAGAGAAAAGGGGATGAAAAACCCGTATTATCCCATAGACACGGTGGTGGAAGATATCATCACCGAAACGCCGACCATCAAGACCTTCTGCCTCAAGCCGAAAAAGCCGATCGCCTTCCGGGCCGGGCAATTCATGCAGCTGACGGTTCCCGGCGTGGGAGAGGCTCCTTTTACTCCCAGTTCCGATCCGAATATCTCGGAAAAGATGGAGATCAGTATCCTCAAGACCGGTAAGGTCACCGACGCGTTGCACGAGCTCAAACCGGGAGCGAAGGTGGGGCTGCGGGGGCCTTTCGGCAAGGGGTACCCGCTGGACAAACTGGTCGGCAAGGAGGTGCTGGTGGTCGGCGGAGGAGTGGGCCTGGCCCCCATGAGGGCGCTGCTCTACGCCCTGTTCAACGATCCTTCCAAGTATAAGAAGATAGTGATAAAATTCGGGGCGCGGGAGCCGGAGGAGTTGAGCTTCCGCCGCCAGTACGACGAATGGGGGAGCCTGGCGCCGAACATTTCCCTTCAGACCACCATAGACGTGCCTCATCCGAAATGGGACGGCCACGTGGGATTGGTTACCTCCATCCTGGACGACCTGGACATAAACATCCCTGATAGTTACGCCCTCTCCTGCGGCCCGGAAATCATGCTCAAGTTCGTGACCCTGAAACTGCTCGAAGTGGGATATAAGCCGCCGCAGATATATCTGTCCATGAACAGAAAGATGTCCTGCGGGATGGGTAAATGCGGGCGGTGCAACGTGGGGCATTACTACCTCTGCGTGGATGGCCCCGATATGTGTTATGACAAGATAAAGCACGTGCCCAACGTGTTTGGTTAAGTTGCTGGTTGATGGGGCCGGCGGGATCAGGAGCCGGTCCGGGAAGAAAATTCATTTATGAGCGATCTACACGGCAATTGTTCGTTTTGCTCACTGGCCTGCCCGGTTATCATCAAGGGAGGCAGGAGAGGGCCGGTGTTCTCCAAGGATTCCATCCTCTCGGTCGAATGGGACAGCCGCCAGGAATCGAAATTCGGCGGCAGCCTCTGCGCCCGCGGCAATGCTATAGTGGAATTTCTCTCTCACCCCAAGCGCTTGAACTATTCCTTCGTGCTGGGCGAGAGAACGGATTTCGCGGCGGCCGTCAAGGAAACCGCCAAGAACCTAGCTGAAATAAAGGAAGGATCGGGTAGCGACAGTATCGGGGTGCTGATCGGGGACAACCTCACCAACGAGGAAGCCGCCCTGGCCTTGAAGTTCGCCCGGGAGATCATCGGGACCTCCAATATAGCCTTATTCGCGCCGGACGATAGTCCTCTGTTCCGGGCCTGGATGGACAACGACCTTTCCGGCCTCAAACCCGCCGGGGGCAAGACGGAAGGGAATAAACGCGTTTATCTTATTGTCGGAGACGCCTTTACGGAGCATCCTTGCACGGCCAAAGGGGTCCTGGAAGGGAAAAGGGCCGGACGGGGGAACGAGATTATCGTCATCAGCCCGGAAATCAATCATACCGCCTGGTTTGCCACCCAGCACCTGCTCTGCGCGCCGGGAGGAGAGGCGGCGGTGACCGCCGGCCTGCTGAAAGGCATGGTGGAAAACAGCGGCGCGAAGTTGACCCCGGATCTGACGAAGCTGCTGGATGGCATCGAATGGAACGAGATAGAACGGATAGGCGGAGTTACCAAGGACCAGCTGGTGAGGGCCGCCGCTTCCCTCCTGGGAGCGGCCCGGGTGGAAACCTATATTTCAAATATATTCGGAAGGATCGGATCCCCTGCTTTGACTTCCCTTTTCGCCGAGGCGGCGACCCGGATCTGCCCGGGAGAAAAGGTTTACGAGCCCCAATTCGTGCAGCAGAATAGTTGGGGCGTCTATTCGGTACTGGCGAAGGCGGGGGGAGGAAAGGTTTTTGAAAAACTGGGCGGATCCGAGCTGGAAGCCCTGGTCTTGCTGGGACTCGACCTGTTCTCGGTTTACCCCGCCTCCCCGGTGGAGAAAGCGCTGCGGGAGAAAAAATTCACCGTGGCCACCCAGTTATTCTGGGGGCAGACCGCCTCCCGGGCCAACGTGGTTATCCCCGCCGCCGGCCTGCTGGAGAAAAAAGGAACGGTTTCACCCGCTTTCGGTGAAGATTTGGTGCGGGAAGAGGTGATTGCCCCTCCGGGCGGCGCCTACACGGACGAGGAATTTCTTCTCGCCCTCTCCCGGGCCATGGGTCGCGATCTGAGCCCGGGCGGAGAGATAGAGCGAACGACCGCCCGTTCCGGCTCGGGCGTCGCCCTGGCGTCCGAATGGTCGGACTATGTCAAAGCCATGCGGGAGTTGGACGCGGCGGAAACGGTGTTGATTCCGTGGAGCGAGGCGGTTCATGCCGCCGATGGGTCATTAAGCAGGAATTTCAATTGGTCGGATATCACCTGTCCCGAACCGGAGCTTATGATTTCTGAAAAAATCGCCGCTGAAATGAACATCAGCGGCGGCGACCGGATCAAGGTCACCTCCGAAGGCGGGGAGCTGGAAATCACCGCCCGGGTGACGGGGCGGTTGCCGGATAAGGTGGTGGCGGCCACCATACATTTCCCGGCGGTGCGTAAACTGTTCCCCTGGAAACTGGATGAAGGCCACGGGGAGATGATCCTGGCGCCGGTGCCGGTCAACATCGATGCCCAGGGCGAGAAGAACTGATTATGGAAAAAAGAGTATACATAAATATGGATCTATGCACCGGCTGCCGCGCCTGCGCGGCGGCTTGCGCCAACGGACACCACGACCAGGGGCTGCTGAAACACGGGGCGGTGGGGGAGGACGCGCTTATGCCCCTTCACTGCCGGCATTGTGAAACTCCCCTGTGCCTGGAGGTCTGTCCCCAGGATGCCATCACCAAGGACGAGAACGGGACCATCATCAGGCAGAATCAGCGTTGCATCGGATGCAAGTCCTGTATCATGGCCTGCCCTTTCGGGGTGATGTTCATGTATTCCACCAGGCACATTTCCCCCAAATGCGATCTGTGCCACGACCGGCTGGATGAAGGCAAGGATCCCAGATGCGTGGCCACCTGCACTTCGGGGGCCATCATCTTCGAGGAGCTTACGGAACTGGAGCAAAAACATAAGAATGTGGTTGAAGGCGGGCGTTATTTCACCCGCTGGATCTTAACGCGGTAGCGGAGAGGACAAATGGACTTAGCCAGGTATTTTTTCTATTATCTAATATTTCCCGGGTTCCTTTTTACCGCGGTTGTGGGTTTGCTGACCACCTGGGTGGACCGGAAGGTCACCGCCCGGGTTCATTGGAGGGTGGGCCCCCCCTGGTACCAACCGTTTGCCGATACGGTGAAGTTGCTGGGCAAGGAGATCATCGTTCCCGCCCAGGCCCAGAAGACCGGATTCTTGTTGATGCCGGTCATCGGGCTGGCCGCCGCCACCCTGGCCTCCACCATCCTGTGGGTGGTTAACCTCGCCCCGGAGAGTTCCTTCATCGGGGATTCGATCGTGGTTCTCTACATATTGACCATACCGGCGGTCTCCATGATTATCGGGGCCAGCGCCTCCGGTAATCCGCTGGGCATCCTCGGCTCCAGCCGGGAGATGAAACTCCTCTTCGCCTACGAGCTTCCCTTGGTAATTTGCCTGCTTACCACTATTTACAAGGCGGGCAGCTTCTCCTTCCAGAGGATTCTGGAGCTTCAGCAAGCGGGCGGGGTGATGCTGGGGAGTTTCTCCGGAGTGATAGCGTTCATTGTCACCATAATGTGCATACAGGCCAAGCTGACTTTTATTCCCTTCGATATTCCGGAAGCCGAGACCGAGTTGGCCGGGGGCACCCATCTGGAGTACTCGGGAGCCGCGCTGGCCGTGGTCAGGCTGAACATGGCGATCATGTTCTTCGTATTGCCGATTTTTCTCATCACCATGTTCTGGGGTGGAATCTCTTTCGTGGGATGGAGGATCCTTACCTCGATACTGAAATACGTAGCTATCGTAGTCATAATTGTTCTGATAAAAAACACCAATCCCCGGGTGCGTATCGATCAGGCGGTACGTTTCTTCTGGGGCCCCATGCTGATACTGTCGATTATCGCCATGATCCTGGCGGTGCTGGGGTACTAGGTCGCGGAGGCAAATAGATGTCACTGGCGTTGAAAGCGTTGAAGAAATCACCCTGGGTTTTCCATGTGAACACCGGAGCGTGCAACAACTGTGATATAGAGATCCTCGACGCCCTGACCCCCCGGTTCGACGTTGAACGCTTCGGCATCGTGCTGGTCGGCAGCATCCGGCACGCCGACGTGCTGCTGATCTCGGGCCCGGTCACCAGGAACGTTCTGCCCCGCCTGAAGCGACTGTACGAGCAGGCGCCCAAACCGATCAAGGTTATCGTGGTAGGGGCCTGCGGGTGCCGTTGCGGGATATTCAGGGACGGCTATAATATCATCGGTCCGGTCGACAAGTATATACCGGTGGACGCCTACGTACCCGGATGTCCTCCCAAGCCGGAGACGATCATAGCCGGAGTGGTCAAAGTGCTGGGAACGTTATAATAGGTTACAAGCCGGAAGCCGGCGCATAAGAGAGCAGGAATATGGAGAGGGAAGAAGTAAAAAAGAGGATTGCGGAAAGGTTCGGGGGCAAGGTGCAGATCGAACAGCGCTCCGAACGCAGGGTATTCGTATACGCCGAGAACGATATCTGGGTCGACCTGGCCGACTTTCTTTTTAACGAGCTGGACGCCCGCTTCGACACCGGGTGCGGCCTGGACGACCGGGACGGCGTGGAAGTGATGTTCTTCTTCCCCTTTGATAAAGAGCATTATTATGTGACGGTTAAGACTTTCGCCCGGAAACCTTATCCGCAGCTCGATTCCATCTCCAACGTCATCACTGGGGCTAAGTGGATCGAGCGGGAAATATTCGAGATGTTCGAGGTCAATTTCAAAAATCATCCCGATCTGAGACCGGTTTTGAGATCGGATACCCGCCCGGCCGATTTCTATCCCCACAAGAGGGAGGGCAAGGATGCCCACGAGATGTCCCGGGTCAAGCTGGATGGCTGGGAGAGGTTCAACGAAGTTAAAGGCAAGGCACCCAAGGGAGAAAATCCGTAAGATTTTTGCGGCCTCGCGGGCCGTGATATAGAAAGGTGAAAAATGGTTAAAAAGATCCCGATTGGCCCCTTTCATCCGATTCTGGAGGAACCCGAGTTCTTCGAGCTTCACGTCGACGGCGAGAAGGTGGTAGATATAGATATTACCATCGGATGGAGCCACCGGGGGATCGAGCTGCTTTCCGAGAGCAAGACCTGGGATCAGGTTCCCTTCCTGGTGGAGAGGGTCTGCGGGATCTGCTCGGCCTCGCATCCCTACGCCTACGTGCTGGCGGTGGAAGATCTGCTGCAGGTGGAGGTTTCCAAAAGGGCCCAGTACATCCGGGCCATCGTGGCGGAGCTGGAAAGGCTGCACAGCCACCTGTTGTGGACCGGCCTGGCGGGCCATTTCATCGGTTACAATACGGTCTTCATGTGGTGCTGGAAATACCGGGAACCGGTGCTCGATATCCTGGAGGCGGTGACCGGCAACCGGAATCACTATGCCACCTACCGCGTGGGAGGGGTCAGAAGGGATGTCCCCCAGGAGGAGATCCCCAATATCCGCAAGATGCTGGATGAGCTCTGGAAAAAGAACGACATGCTTACCAACGCCATCCTGGATGACCCGGTAATCCACGCCCGCACCAAGGGGGTGGGAGTGCTGGGTTGGGACAAGTGCCGCGAGTACGGCGCCCTGGGACCCACCGCCCGGGCCGGGGGCTACGATGTCGACGCCCGGCGCGATCACCAGACCGATGCCTACGCCGAACTGGACTGGGATGTTGTCCTCTGCCAGAACGGGGATGTTTTCGACAAGGCGGTGGTGAGGCAGCTGGAGAATTTCGAAGCGATAAAGATAATCCGCCAATGCGTGGACAAGCTGGAGGCCATGGGTCCGGGAACGGAAGAGGACCTGGTCCTGGAGATCGGAGAGATTCCTCCCGGAGAAGGACTGGGGGTATACGAAGCGCCCCGCGGCGAGGTTTTCCACTACGTGCGCTCCAACGGGGGCAACATGCCGATGCGTCACAAAATCAGGGCCCCCAGCTTCAACAATATCCTGACCAACGAGTACAGCGTGCTGAACTACGCGGTGGCGGACGCCGGTTTGATAACGGCGGCCGTGGACCCCTGTTACTCGTGCACGGAGCGGGTGGGAAGAGTGGATACGCGTACTGGAGAGAGATGGGTGATGTCCGAGGGCGACCTGATCAAGCTTTCGCAGGAAAAAACGGAGATGATCAGAAGGTCCCTGCGGGGCAAGTAAATAGAAAAGGGTAAAGATCCGGTTACGGAGTTGAATACATGAATGAGCTGCTTTTGATAATGGTCGTGCCGGCGGTGGCCGGTATTATCCCGCTATTGATTCCCCGTAAGGGAAAGATGGCCGCCGGCATCGTCGCCCTGCTGGCGGGAGGATGGATGCTGTACGGCGCCATCAAGCTGTTCGGCGTCGGGAACATGGCTTATAACGCCCCCCTCTTTAACTTGGGCGGCATGCTTCCCTTCGAATTCTCCCTCCGGCTGTACAATTTCAGCGCCTTCATACTTCTTTTCGTGGCGGTATTCGGTGTCCTGATCATTCTCTATTCCTTGGGGTATCTGCGCAAAAAAGAGACCGGCGGCGTCTATTACACCTATGTTCTGTGGACGCTGGCGGCCGCCGCGGGGGCGGTGCTGGCGGACAACCTGCTGCTGCT
>JAFGPI010000082.1 GCA_016926065.1 Candidatus Krumholzibacteriota bacterium | reverse complement strand
GCATGCCGGCGGGGCTCGGGCCGCGGGGATGACCGGTGTCACCCGGTCCGTGCCGGATAATAACAAGCCGGTTAAACAATAGGAGGTGACTTATGGAATGGTTGTCCGAAACCCGGTGGTCCCCCTACCTGGTCGGTATCGGGATCGGGATCCTCAGCTGGTTCACCTTCATCCTCTCGGACAAGCCGATCGGTTGTTCGACGGCTTTCGTCCGGACCAGCGGGATGATCGGCAAGTTGTTCCGGGGAAAGAAGATCGACCAGATGCCTTATTACGCTCTATTCACTCCCTCCATCGATTGGGAGTGGCTGCTGGTGCTGGGGATCGTGGTCGGCTCGTTTGTCTCATCCAGGCTCTCCGGAGATTTCACCTGGCAGGCCGTCCCCGGCAGATGGGCCCTCACCTTCGGCGGGTCTCCTCTCCCCCGCATGCTGACGGCGGCGGCCGGCGGGATCTTCCTGGGCTTCGGGGCGAGATGGGCCGGAGGCTGCACCAGCGGTCACGGTATCAGCGGCACCCTTCAATTAGCCGTAAGTGGTTGGATAGCCGCTATATGTTTCTTTATCGGCGGCATCGCCAGCGCTTTTCTCATTTTCCGGGTGATCGGATAAGGAGGTGTTCTCGTGTTGAAGGAAATCCACTCCCGGAAGGGATTACAGCTTTTCCTCGGTTTCGTTTTCGGGATCATCTTCGGATTCTTGCTCCAAAAGGGAGGCGTCACCAAGTACGACGTCATAGTGGGTCAGCTTCTATTGACCGATTTCACGGTGGTGAAGGTGATGCTCTCCGCCGTGATTACCGGAATGATAGGAATCTACGCCATGAGCTCCTGGGGCTGGGTGCGGCTGCATCCCAAACCGGGTTCCTGGGGAATGAGCGCGCTCGGCGGCATAATATTCGGGGTCGGATTCGCCACCCTGGGTTACTGTCCCGGAACGATCGCGGGCGCGGTGGGCAACGGGTATCTCGACGCCGCCCTGGGCGGAGTCGCCGGAATTATCGCCGGGGCCGGAATATTCGCGGCCCTCTATCCGAAGCTCCGCATCGGGATCCTGGCCCGGGGCGATTTCGGAGATATCACCCTGCCGGAGCTGACCAGGATGCCGCGCCGCGTGGCCGTCCCCCTGGCGGCGGTCTTGCTAATCCTCATGCTGCTGGCGCTGGAGAAGTCGGGATTATAATGATCCTGTCCGGAGGTCCATTCCCCTTAATGGGAAGGGGCTTAACCGTGGCTCTATTTTTGCCGGGTGGCCGGTCGCTACCTCCCCGTTCGCCAAGGTTCTCCTTTACTTCTGGCCACCAAACTATTATAATGCTCCAGTCTGCAAATGCGGCAGCGCTATTGACCGCACTCGCATCATCGATTTTTTCAAAGCCTCTATCCCGAATCGGAAGGCAGAACATGAAAAAACTATTGCTTATCATCCTCCTTTTAGCATCCTCCCCCACCTCCGGACGGGTGGTCGACCACCGCCACACCAACCTGGATATCGACATTTCCTCGGTTATCGCGGCAAGGGACAGCATTAAATGGTATTATATCAGGCTTTCTCACGGACGACAGCTTAACGTGGGGCTGGAGAGGCTGGAAACCGACACCTTTTCCGTATGCCTGACCTATGATTACCTATGCGAGGATACCAGCGCTTTATGCGCGTATAACAAACTGACCTCGCCCTATGATTTCTGGAATGAGGGCGGGGCCGACATAGTGCGCGGCACCCTGGAGACCGAGCCCCGGATCAACTTGTTCATGTTCTGCTGGTGTACCCACCTGAACACCTTCTCCGCGGCCGAGGTGGATACCTACTTGACCCGGATGGGCGAATTGGAAAGCGAATACCCCGGCGTCACCTTTATCTATGCCACCGGCACCGCGGAGGAACAGGGAGAACTCGGATTCAACCGCTACCGGCGCAACATGCAGATACGAAAATTCTGCGCCGAGCACTACAAACCGCTCTACGATTTCGCCGACATCGAGTGTTGGTACAATGACACCCTGGCCACCTATACCTTCGGGCAATGGGAAGTGCCCTATCTTCACCCCTCGCTTTACGGGAATGATGCCGAGCATGCCTCCTTTCTCAACTGCGAGTACAAGGCGATGGCTTTTTGGCATCTGCTGGCGGAGCAGGTTGCGGTCACCGGGGGAACTCCCCCGCCCTCCGGCGGGAAGTTCAGCCTGGCCTATCCCAATCCTTTTAATCCCAGCCTTACCATCGCCTTCACCCTGGAAAACCGGCAAGAGGTATCGTTGCTGATATTCGACGCCAGCGGACACTTGGTGCGGAAACTGCTGGAGGGAAGACTGGAAGCCGGGACTTTCCATGAACAATGGGACGGGCGGGACCGCACGGGCCGGCCGGTGGCCAGCGGCGTATACTTCTATCACCTCCGGGCCGGCCTCAGGATGGATAGCAGCAAGGTTATTCTCCTGCGATAAAGGTGTCCCGGTATAGGCACGCAGTCCCGCGTTCGGATTTAATCGGCAAGCGGCGTCCGCCGCATTATGTATTCGGCCATCTTCCCGAAATATTGCCTGACCGGGGGAACTTTCAGAGGCGCCAAACGGACCGTATTGGCGTTGTCGAATCTCAGTTCACCGGCCAGGTAGGGGAGGTAGAGCACTATCTCGTCCATCATTCTGATCCCGCCCTCCGGCAAATTCATTTTATATTTTTGAACGTAGTCCTCAAAATCTCCGGGTGGAACGAGATCGAACGGCTCCTTCCGGAAGTGTTTGCCGGCGAGATCTCTAATCTCCCCCAGAGTGGTCGCGTTATCCGGTCCGGCGGTCAGGTGAAAGCATTTTCCCACGCTTTCCGCAGAATAGGCGATCCGGAACATAGCCTCGGTCACGTAATCGACCGGCACCAGGTCCATCACGCTTTCCGGATAACCGGGGATTATCTTTAGCAGGCCCAGCCAGTACATCTTGAGCGCCCGGTAGAACCCGTTGAAGCTGGATGCACGGCCGGTCTCCGAATCGCTGATCACTATGCTGGGCCGGAAAATCGACAGGGGCAGCTCGCTCATCTTCGAGCGCACCAGCTTTTCCGCCTCCATTTTGCTGGCCTCGTAAGTGTTGTTGTGCTCCTGCCCCGCATCCAGCTCGTCCTCCCTGATGACGCCCTTTCTCTTACCGGCAACGTAGGCCGTGCCCACGTAATCAACTTTTTTCAGGCGATTGCACTTCCCGGCGAAATCGAGGATGTTGCGCGTTCCGCCGAGATTGGTCCGGCGCGCTTCCTCCAGGTCGAGATCGAACCGGGCCGCCGCGGCGCAGTGGATGATGCGCGATATCCGTCCCGCCAGCTCGGTGTACTCCTTCTCCTCCAATCCCAGCCTCTCCCGGGAGACATCCCCCCGGTGGACCTCTATTCTCCCGGCGAAACGTGCCGGATCGGGGAGGTGGCCGGCATAGAGCTCCGCCAGCACGCCGTCGATCCGTTTTCCCGGCGACTCCCCGCGCTTCTCCCTGACCAACAGCACCAGGTTCCCCTTCCCCTCCTTGAGCCATTTGCGCAGTAGTCCCGCCCCTATGTATCCCGTGGCTCCCGTCAGCAATACGTATTCTTTCATCGCGGGTCTCCTTCAGGATTCAACATACATTGAATCTATCCGTGCGGCGAACCTCTCCCTCACCTTTTTCCGTCTCATTTTCAGGGTCAGCGTCAGCAGCTCATTCTCCACGGTAAAGGGCTCGGCCAGCAGCACGAATTTTCTCACTTTCTCGAAGCGCGCCCGGTCGGCCGTGGCGGATTCTATTTCTCCGGCCACCAGCTGCATTATTTCTTCCCTCTCTAAAAGCTCCTCGTAACCGGCGGCGCCTATATTTCTCTCCTCCGCGTATTGTTCCACCGCCTCCCTCGCCGGGACCACCAGGGCGGTGATATATTTACGGTTATCCCCGCAGAGCAGGCACTGCTCTATGTAACCGCTCTTGATGATCTCCGCCTCAAGGGGGACCGGCGCCACATTCTTGCCGTAGGAGGTAATGATCAGCTCCTTGATCCTTCCGGTTATCACCAGGTTTCCATTTTCGTCGAACCGGCCCTGATCTCCGGTGTGGAACCAGCCCTCACCATCCACGGCTTCCTTTGTGGCCTGGGGTTGATTGTAATAACCCTGCATAACATTAGGGCCCCTCACCAGTATCTCGTCGCGTTCACCTATCTTGACCTCCACTCCCGCGATCGGTTTTCCCACCGTGCCCAAGCGATTGTCATCCAGGCACGAGGTGCACACGGCCGGTGAGGTCTCGGTGAGGCCGTACCCCTCGAGGATATTGAATCCCAGGTCGTAGAGTGTCTTGGAGAGTTTTTTGTCCAGGGGGGCCCCTCCGGAGACGAGCAGCCGCAACCGGCCGCCCGCGATCTCCCGGAATTTCGCCGCCACCAGGGTGTTGGCCAGACGGCACTTTAAACGGAGGTGCAAGGGCACCTTCAGCCCCCTGTACTCCAGGTTCTTGTGCTGATTCAGGCATTGGATGGACGTGGTCACCAATTTTCTGCGCAGGAGAGAACTCTCCCTCACTTTTTTCTCTACCGCCTCGTAGATCTTCTCCAGTATCCTGGGAACAATGATCAGTATGGTGGGGCGGATGGCGCGCACATCCTCGATGATGGTGTTCAGATCTCCCGCGTAAGCTATGGTCGCGCCGCTGAACAGCATCGTGTAGTACCCGCAGGTGCGCTCGAACATGTGGCAGAGCGGCAGGAAGGAAAGGAAGACGTCTTGGTCGCTCACCCGGAACCGCGAGGCGCAGGCGAAGGCGTTCGAGACGATATTACCGTGAGATAATACCACTCCCTTGGGTTCGCCCGTGGTTCCGGAAGTGTATACGATCGTCGCGATGTCGCCGGTCGAAACCGGTTGATTCCCCGCGGATTCAGCGTTACCGGGGTATTTCGCCGCGCCCATCAGATCCTGAAAGCTCAAGCCGGATACCCGGCCTTCCCCTTCCTCCGGCCTGAAAACAACGATATCCTGGAGGGAGGGAAGCTCGTCTCTTATCCTTTCTATTTTTTCACGCAGCTCTTCGTTTTCCACGAAGATCATCCTGCTGGCGGAGTCATTGATTATATACTTCACCGCCGAGGGGGCCAGGGCGTGATAGATCGGGACCACCACCCCTCCCAATCTCAGGATGGCCAGGTCGGCCATGGCCCACTCGGAGCCGTGATAGGATAGGATGGCCACCCTGTCACCCCTGCCGATTCCCCTGCCCTGAAGAGCGGCGACAAGCTTATCCACCCGGCTATCGAGCTCTCCAAAAGTGATTCCCTGGTATTTCCCCTCGCTCCCCTTGGCCAGCAGGGCGGTTTTTGAGGAGTACCGGGCAGCGGCCCGGCCGAAGGCTGCGTTTATTGTGTGGGGAGTAGTTCCAACCCGGTACCCCGCCTCTGCCATCTCCATACCTCTAAATCTTTCCGGTGGCGGACTGGATTTCTCCATTCGACCACCCTCATTAAGGCTCGACGAAATAGCGATACCAATCCACCAATTTATCCTACTGCCTGGCCGGAGGAGCGTCCAGAGCTTTCACGCACCTAAATCCGACGGCGAAATCGCACCAGTTGCCCGGCAAACCGCCTCGATAATACACTCTTTTGCACATCGGCCCCGAATGCCAGCTGCCCCCCCTTATTACTCGAAACTTCCCGGCCTCCGGCCCCGGGGGATTATCCCTCCCGCTTTCGGCGTAATAGCCCGCTGAATATCTATCGTAAACCCATTCCCAGACATTTCCACTCATATCGTAAAGCCCGAGTCCGTTCGGCTCGTATGTCTCCACCGGATCGAGCAGATTATTCCAGCCGGGGCCAGCCTGCCGGGCCCTTTCTTTCGTCCACTTGTCGCCGTTAGGATAATCTTTATCGATCAACCCTCCGCGGGCGGCGTATTCCCATTCCGCCTCCGTGGGCAGCCTTTTCCCGACCCACTCCGCGTATTTTTGAGCGTCCGCCCAACTTACCCCCACTACCGGAAGGTCCGGATAGTCCTCCCCGCTCCTAAAAATGCCGGTGCCCCAAAATTCCGGCAGCCTGTGCCCGGTCTCCTCGCAAAACCGCAGGTACTCGCTGTTGGTGACCTCGTGCCGGTCCATGAGAAAGGAATCTATCTTTACTCGATGGGCGGGGCTGAAATCATATCCCTTTTCCGAATCCTTCCCCATCGTGTACTCTCCGGCGGGAATCAAAACCATGACGGTGTCCGCCGCCTGCGCTCCCGGTCCGGCCGCCGCTAATCCCCACAGGGGGAAAAGCAAAGATGTCCAAATCCGTTTTTTCTTCATGCCTGCTCTGCTCCTGTTTTACTGTCGCCCCCCGTTCTATTCTCATCCGCTCGATCTGTTCCAGCGATCATTTATTTTTAATGGTTTGCATCCCCCCACCTCGGATAATAGGGTAGTCCCGCGAATATACGCGCCTTCAGCAAATATCTGCCGCGGCAGCCGGGATGGCGGCGACCGGTGCCGGGACAAGGAACACCCGTGATCCCTCGGGGCATTATACACCGAAACCCGGTGGTTTTCAATTTTCCATTAAAATTACGCTTTACATTTTTCCGCGGGAGGATTATAATGATTCTATGTATAGAAACAGCGGCGGAGGATGGAAATGAATTCGGCGAAGGAACTGACGGAAATATTCTGCGAGATAAACAATCCCAGCGTGATGAGAAAATTCTTCCGGGAGATCTTCACGCCGGCGGAGATCGACGATTTTGTCCTTCGATGGCGCCTGATGAAGATGCTCCACGCGTCCGTCCCCCAGAGAAAGATAGCTTCGAAACTGGGAATCAGCCTGTGCAAGATAACGCGTGGCGCCAGGGTGCTCAGAGACAGCCGTTCCGTAACCTTGAAGATATTGAAGGACAAGATTGGAGATACCTGATGGAAGCCAGTAAAAAATTGAACAACACCCCCGATCTCAATGGGTATTTCGGAGAATACGGGGGCACCTTCGTTCCCGACCAGCTAAGGGAAATACTCGCCGAGATTACCGATTCCTACCTGCAAATTAGAGAAGATCCGGATTTCATATCGGAGCTTGCCTCCCTTTACCGACACTACGTCGGCCGGCCCAGTCCGGTCTACCACGCAGCAACCCTGAGCAAAAAACTGGGAGGCGCCGGGATCTACTTCAAGCGCGAGGACCTCAACCACACCGGGGCCCACAAGATAAACCATTGCCTGGGAGAGGCGCTCCTGGCCAAACGGATGGGCAAGAAGAAATTGATAGCCGAAACGGGAGCGGGACAACACGGAGTGGCCCTGGCGACCGCGGCGGCCATCACCGGCCTGGCCTGCGATATCTACATGGGAACCGTCGATATCGAGAAGGAACACCCCAACGTCACCCGGATGAAGATACTGGGGGCGCGGGTGATCCCGGTAAGCGACGGCCTGGCCACCCTTAAAGAGGCGGTCGACGCGGCCTTCCGGGCCTACCTGGAGGACCCCCTCACCCAATTTTACGCCATCGGCTCGGTCGTGGGGCCGCACCCCTTCCCCATGATGGTGAGGGATTTCCAGCAGGTAGTGGGCCAGGAGGCCATCGGTCAGTTCACGCAGCTGACCGGAGCGCTGCCGGACAACCTGGTGGCCTGCGTGGGCGGCGGCTCCAACGCCATCGGACTTTTCACGGCCTTCCTGGACGAGCCGTCGATAAAGATATACGGGGTGGAACCCTCCGGCAGGGGCTTCAAGGACGGGGATCATGCCGCCACCCTCTCCCTGGGCAAGCCGGGCATAATCCACGGCTTCAAATGCTACCTGTTGCAGGACGAAGCGGGAGACCCGCTCCCGGTCCATTCGATCGCCTCGGGTCTGGATTACCCGGGAGTCGGTCCCCAGCACAGCTACCTGAAGGATCTGGGCCGGGTGCGGTACGAAACGATAAGCGATGACGAGGCGGTGGAGGCGTTCTTCGTTCTATCGCGGCTGGAAGGGATCATCCCGGCCCTGGAAAGCGCCCACGCCGTGGCGTTCACCATTAAGCTGGCGCGGACGCTCGCCCGGGACAAATCGATTCTGGTCAACCTCTCGGGCCGGGGCGACAAGGATATAGACTACGTCATGAAGCATTACGGCAGAAGGTACTGCCCGCCGAACGGATATTCGTGGCCCATGAGCACGGGATAAATTTGAAAGGGGGGCTTTTCCAGTGAGCGAGTCGACCGGAAAAGCCCCTCCCCACCGTTATCCGGGGACCCGCTTTCCAGTACCGGCGGCGGCACCAGGGTGCGGTATGGCTTTTTTCTACAACCGGCGCAGGGCCACCACCACCGGAAGCCTGGCGGCGCGCAGGGCGGGAGGAGTGCCGCCGACTATGCCCATGAGGAGGGCGAATGCCAGACCGGCCAGGAGCAAGCCCGGGGTCACCCTGAAGGCGAAAGCCAGGTGGGAGAAGGTCTGCCAGTTTATGGTGCCGGCGGTAAATCCGTTGAAAGGTAGGGCCGCCAGGCACCCCAAGGCGCCCCCCACGAGCGATATGGCCATCGATTCGATCATGAAGGAGAACATGACGCTTTCCTGGCTGAAACCGAGGGCCCTGAGGGTGGCCACCTCCCGCGTTCTGGCGGCGACCGCCGAATACATGGTGTTGAGCGCCGCGAAGACCGCTCCCACCGCCATCACCAGGGCGACCATGAATCCAAGCACGTTTATCATCGTCGCGACCACGCTCGACTGCTGCGCGTAATAGCGGTCTTCCCGGAATACATCCACCGTGAGCCGGGGATCGGCGGTGACCGCGTCCTTGAACTCCTGAAACAGTTCCGGCGAGCTGAGGCGCACCGTCACCGACTGGAAAATATTCACCGGCCGTTTGTACACTTCGCTCAGAACCGTGGCGTCGCACCAGAGTTCGGAATCAAACGAGCTGCCCCCGGCATCGAACACTCCCACCACCTTCCAGGTGCCGCCCCCGAACCTGATGGTAGAACCGAGATCGAGTCCGGCATAGGTGCCGGCCACGTTCCGGCCGATGACCAGTTCCGGGAGCCCCTCGTTGAACATCCTGCCCTCCACCATCCTCGCCACCGGCCGCACCTCCAGGGCCGATCCCGAGGCGCCTCGCACCTGCACATTGGCGTCGGTCCCGGATGCGGCGAGGGGAAAGGCGGCGATCACCACCACCTCGTTGCTCACCAGGGGAAAATTAGAGGCGGAGCGGGCTATGCCCGGCATGTCGGATATGATCTTCGCCTGTTCCAGGTCCACCGCGCTCTCTATTTCCGCCGTCGCCCCTCCCCGGAGGATTATGGCGTTGCTGCTCGATCCGGAAGCGGAGAGAGTGGCCCGGAAGCCGTTGGACATCGCCAGCATGACCAGGAAGACTCCCACCGTGCCCGCTATACCGAGAACGGCCACCAGGGTAGAGGTCCACCTGCTGCTTATGCTGCGGAGGTTGTATATAAGGGGCACGGCCATCCTAGATCCTCCTAAACGCGGTCACGATCCTCAGGCGCATGGCGTTGACGCCGGGGATGAATCCGGCGACGAATCCCATCAGCAGGGCTATCAGGAAACCGACACCGATCGCCTCCGGGGGAAGATAAAATACCTGCAGGAAGCCTCCGGTGGGATCGCCCCCCAGGGTAAATAATTTGACCAGGGCCAGGCCGATCAGGCCGCCTATGCCGGAGATGAGAAGCGACTCGCTAACGACCAATCCCAGCACCCCGGCATCGGAGAAACCGAGGGTCTTGAGCACCGCCAACTCCCCGGTCCTCTCCCTCACCGAAATCGCCATGGTATTCCCCGTCACCAGCAGCAGGGTAATAAACACCACCGCCCCCACGGAGATGATTATCAGGCGGATATTGCCGATCTGGTTGGCGAATCCGGTTAGAAACACCTTCTCGGTATCGGTCTTTGTCTCGTAGGGCGAATTCTCGAAGCGGCCGTCGATGGCGGATACGATACCGGCACCGGCGGAAGGATCGGTCACTTTTACAATGTACCATCCCACGGTCCCCTTTCCCCAGGGACGCTGCTCCTCCAGGTAATCATAGCGGAAATAGAAATCGGAGGAGGGAAGCGATTTATCCTCCATCTCCCATATCCCCCGTATGTTGAACTCCCATACCCCCGGCCAGATGGTGCCTTCCAGGGGTATGCGGTCGCCGATCTTCCAGCCGAACCGTTTGGCCAGATCCTGGCCCACGATGGCCCCCTGCCGGTCGGCGAGGAAATCGTTCCACTGGCCGTCCGCTATCACGATGTCGCTGTATACCCGGCGGTAGGTACCGGTGTCGATGGCGATATTGGGGAAAAAATTCTTGGGGTCCTGGTACACGCCCCCGAACCAAACGCTGAAGGTGACCTCCTCGATCCCTTCGATCTGCCTGATCCGCTCCAGGTAGGCATAGGGAAGAGGCATTATCAGAGAGACCTTGTTGATCACCAGCAGCCGGTCCGCCCCGGCGAAATCGGCCCCCGAATTCATTGCCTTGTCTATGACGGTGAGCAGGCCGAAGAGAAAAAGGGCCGCCGCGAAAGAACCGATGGTGAGGATGGTTCTGAATTTCTTCCTTTTCAGGTTGGCCAAAATTATGTGCAGGTACTTCATCAGAATACCCCGGGCTCCTGCGCCTCCACCAGTATCCCCTTGTCGAGATGCAGGATCGAATCGGCGACCGCCGCCGCCCTCGCGTCATGCGTCACCATCAGTACCGTCTTGCCGAACTCCTTCGAGAGCCTGCCCAGCAGCTCCAGAATCCCGTCCCCGGTTTCCCGGTCGAGATCCCCGGTCGGCTCGTCACAGAGAAGCAGCACCGGGTCGGTCACGATCGCCCTGGCTATAGCCACCCGCTGGGCCTCCCCCCCCGAAAGCTGGCTGGGAAAATGTTTCATCCGCCCGGTCAGACCGACTATGGCGAGCGCCGTTTCCACGTGCTTTATGCGCTCCTTTTTCGACAAGCTGGTCAACAGCAGGGGAAGCTGAACATTCTGGTAGGCCGTAAGGACCGGTATCAGGTTGTAAAGCTGGAAGATGAATCCTATGTACCGCGCCCGGAAACGGGCCAGCTCCCTTCTCGAGAGCTTGTTTAATTCCTCGCCCCCAATGAAGATGGTCCCCGCCGTAGGCTCGTCCAGTCCCCCCACCAGGTTGAGCAGGGTGGTTTTCCCCGACCCGGAGGGCCCCATGAAGGCGATGAACTCGCCCGGCGAGACGTCGAGGTTGGTGCCCCTGAGAACGTCTATCACTTCGTTACCGCGGTAATATTTCTTGTCCAGATCCCGTACCTTGACTATGCAGTCCTCCCCCCGGCAATCCAGTCTTACCATATCTATCTCCTGTTGCTTCTCTCCTGCTAAGGCTTTACTATCTCTATCCTCGCCCCGTCCCGCAGGCTTTCGATATTACCCGCGGCCACTCTCTCCCCGGGGCGAATTCCGCTGACGATCAGAATATCGCTCCCCGTTTCCCGGCCGGGGGTGACCGCGCGCCGCTCGACGGTCGAATCCCTGATAACGAAAATCACCGAACTTCCGTTTTCCTTCTTGACCGACCGCGAGGGAATAAAAACACCACCCGCCGGCCCCTCCTCGCCGTCTCCGCTTTCCAGGAACGATACCTTTACTCCCATGTCGGGAAGTATCCTGGGATCCAGCTCGTCGAAAGCTATCCTCACCTGGACGGTGGCCTTCTGCCTGTCCGCCGTGGGAATCACCGTGAGAACGCTGGCCGGGATCATCCAGTCGGGATAGGCGTCCAAAACCGCCTCCACCCTCTGGGCGGGGGACACCCTTGCTATATACGATTCGTTAACGTCGACCTCTATCTCCAGGGAGGCCATGTCGACCACCGTGGCGATCCCCGTCCTAGTGTACCCTCCGCCCGCCGACACCGGGGATACCATCTCCCCCGGCTGGGCGTCCTTGGAGACGACCACGCCGGAGAAGGGGGCGCGGATGGTGCAGTTCTCCAATCCCCGCCGGGCGATGGTTACGCCCCGGCGCGCGGCCTCGATGGTTAGCCTCGCCACCTCCAGCCTGGCCCGGAGCGAACGAACCGCTGTTTCGGCGTTGTCGAGCTCCTGTTCGCTGTTAAGGTCGCCTCTCCTCAGTTCCCGCGCCCGTTCGAGATTCTTAAGCGCCAGTTCGTATTCCGACTCCAGCTCCCCCAGGCTTCCCTCCGTCACGTCGCGCTCTGCCTCCGCCGCCCGCAGCGAGGCCAGGGCGTCGGCGTCATCGAGATAGGCCAGCACCTGCCCCTCGCTTACCGACATCCCCTCTTCCACCAGCACTTCCTTTATCTTTCCCGTGATTTTCGACGATATGGTGGCCCTCCGGCGTGGAGTCACGTATCCGCTGGCATTGAGTATCGCCGAGGTTCCCGATCCGGCCGCCCGGGCCACTGCATACTCCACCCGGACCGCCCTGCCCCGCGCGGTCAGCGCTATGATCACCGCCGCCGCCAGCAGGGCACAGACCGCGATCAGAGCGATCAGCCACCCCGGTGGACCCTTTTTGGCGCGGCGCTCCGGAGATATACTGAGAGCCGAAAGATCCCTATTCATAAAATCCTCTGCCTGCCGTCCCTTCCCCGGAGAAGGATCGATACCGCCGCGGGCGTTTATCGGCGTCCTCCGGTGCCGGTAATAAATTTCTATTCCTGGGCGAGCAACCCGCAAAGTTTACATTCACCGGGATATACTTGTCAAACCGGAATCCGCGCCTATATCCCGGTGGTCACTCTGCCTTGCAGCACTCCCCCGGTATTCTAGTGCCCCCCCTTTATTCCAGCGCTCCCCTGCGCCCCCTCTTGAATTATACCGCTATTTTTCCCAAAACCGCTTGCTCCCTCCGGCGGGTATCTATATTTTGACACGGAGATCTATCCCCCGTCGCGGACGACGCGGTAGGTATCAAGGGAGGAATATGAGTACTGAAAGATTAAGCATGCATAGGGGCGGGAAGAGCTATATCTTCTTGGGCTCCGACGAGCCGCTCATCGGCGAGACCGTCGGCGTGATGTTCGAACGAATAGCCAAGACCTATCCGGAAAACGAGGCCCTGGTCTTCGTTCCCCGCGGCGAACGGTACAATTACGCGCAACTCTATAAGGTGTGCAAGAATGCCGCGAAGAGCCTTATGGCCCTGGGGGAGGGCATAGACGACGATAATTTCGAGAAGAGGCGCCGCGAACTTGATTTCGACGATATAATCAACGTCCAGTACACCTCCGGGACGACCGGGAGGCCCAAGGGGGCCTGCCTCACCCATCACAACATCCTAAATAACGGCTACCATGTCGGAGAGACGATGCGCTTTACCCACAAGGACAGGCTCTGCATACCGGTGCCCTTCTACCATTGCTTCGGGATGGTTCTCTCCAATCTCGCCTGCGTGACCCACGGAGCGACCATGGTGATACCGGGAGAGTATTTCGAGCCAGACAAGGTGCTGGAGGCGGTCGAGAAAGAGCGCTGCACGGCGTTGCACGGCGTGCCCACCATGTTCATCGCCGAACTGGCCCTGCCCAATTTCCAGGATTACGACCTGGGAACCCTGCGCACCGGGATCATGGCCGAGGCTCCCTGTCCCCTGGAGGTATTGTGTCGGGGATCGTTATCTTACGATCCAGAGAATGAGGACGGAGTGTACAGATGAAAAAGCAATCTTCCTCTCATCTTCATGGACTATTCGATCCCGAGCTTTTCAGACAGCAGGGGCATAGCCTGGTGGACGGGCTGGCCGATTTTCTGGACGAATCCTTAAGCGGTAAAAGGGACGTGGTCCTACCCCATATCGATCCGGCGGGGATGCTTGAGCGCTGGCCCGGCGATTTCGGGGAAGATCCCGCGGCCGATTTCAACGAGTTGATCGGGAAAGTGCTGTCCGATTCCAACAACCTGCGGGATCCCCGCTATATCGGGCACCAGTGCTGCACCCCCCTCCCCCTGGCCGCCCTCTGCGCCCTGCTCGGCAATTATCTCAACAACGGATCGGCCATCTACGAGATGGGCCCGGCAAACGTGGCCATGGAAAAAAGGCTCATCCAATGGATGGCCGGCCTGATCGGCTACCCCGCCGAAGCCGACGGCATCTTCACTCATGGAGGCACCGCCGGAAATCTCACCGCCCTGCTGGCCGCCAGGCAATCCAAGAGCGGTTTCGATATCTGGACCGAGGGCGCGATGGGCCGACAGCCACTTACCCTCCTGGTTTCGGAGCAGAGCCATTATTCGATACAGCGGGCGATGGGGATAATGGGATTGGGGGAAGGGACCCTCTCCCTGGTGCCGGTCGACGATGCGTACCATATCGATCTGGCCCGGCTCCGCCGGAAATACCGGGAAGCCGTCTCCGGCGGAAGCCGGGTATTCGCCGTGGTGGGAAACGCCTGTTCCACCGCCACCGGCAGTTACGACGATCTGGAGGGACTGGCCGATTTCGCCGAGGAGTTCGATCTTTGGTTTCACGTCGATGCAGCGCACGGCGCTTCCGCTTTGTTATCCGGCAGGTACCGGCATTTGCTGAACGGTCTGCACCGGGCCGATTCGATCGTCTGGGACGCGCACAAGATGCTGATGACCCCGGCCCTGGCCACCGCGGTTATCTTCCGGGACGGCGCTCGCTCCTATGAGGCTTTTTCCCAGCGGGCCTCCTATCTATTCGAAAAGGATGCCCGGGAGGAATGGTACAATTACGCTCACCGCACCCTGGAATGCACCAAGAGCATGATGGGCTTGAAACTATACCTGGCCCTGCGCCTTTACGGGACGAGGGTTTTTTCCGATTTCATCGACTACACCTATGACCTGACGCGCTCTTTCGCGGAGGAGATACAACGATCTCCCGATTTCGAGCTGGCCGTAGAGCCGGAGAGTAATATCATCTGCTTCCGTTTTCTCCGGCCGGGAGTGAAAGACCTGGATCTATTGCAAAAAGAAATCAGGCAAGAAATAGTCGGGCGGGGAAAATACTATATCGTGCAGACCCGGTTAAGAAATGGTTTTTACCTGCGGTGCACCATCATCAATCCCCACACAAAAATGGATGATCTGCTCGGATTGCTGGAGGAGATCCGGCGGATAGCCTCGCCGCGACGCTAAAACGCTCAATTACCCTACGAGGCTATATTATTACCTATTGCCGGTTTCTGGGAAAGGTCGTGCTTTCGGACCGGGGCCAGAGGAAGTTATAAATTCAATCCCGCTCATACTTACTGGGGAAGGTAATGATACCCCATATCGACCGTTCCCGAATCTATTCCCTCATCGGTGCGGGTGCTCCGGTTTACCATGCCCAGTATCTCCGCCGTGCTGCTCCCGGCATCGACGCAGGGGCTGTTGGATGCCTGCCCGCATACTATCTGGCTGAGGTAATAGTTGCCCTGGGGTCCGGTCCAGAACAGGGGATCCTTCCTGATATTGCCGTTGCCGTCGGCGTCGCCGCCGGGAGAGAGGCCGTATCCCGCCTGATCGACATCGGAAAAGGTCACGAGGGGAAGGGTGGCACCGGTGAAACGGAACTGCGGGTCGCTGTAATCCGCGGAGTTTCCCCAGGCGATACAATCCGTTATGGTGGCGGCGCCGTTATAATTCACGATAGCTCCGCCGTAGGCCGCCGAGTTGCCGGTCAAGGTGCAACTCAGGATTTGGGGAGACCCTAGATCATTGTAGATGCCGCCTCCGTTATGGCCCGATCTGTTTCCTTTCACCATGCAGTTCTTGATGACGGGGGAGCTGCCCTGGTCATACAACTGGTTATACAGGCCCCCGCCATTATTAGCGCATTCGTTGGCGTTGAAAACGCAGTCCGTCAGCCGGGCATAACTGTTGTAGTTAAAAGCACCGCCGCCATTATACCCGGCGTCATTATCTTCGAAGGTACAGCCTTCCACGATGGAGGAGCAGTAAAAATTATACATCCCGCCACCGTCCTCTGCGTCATTATTTTCGAATTCGCAGTCCGTCAAGGTGGGTTTTCTGCTGGCCACGCCGTAGCTGTTGTTGTACATACCCCCGCCTTTATTTTCGCAAACATTAGAGCGGAATCGACAGACCGTGATGACCGGAGAGCTGGCGTTATTGAACATCCCCCCGCCGTGCCTGAGCGAATGGTTGGAAATAAAATCGCAACTGTCCACGGTGGTATAACTATAACTATTGTACAACCCTCCCCCTCCGCCGGCGCTGGAGGTGGTGTTCGTGGCTAGATTGTTATCGAACTTGCAGTTTACGAAGACTGCCTGGCTGCTGCTGGAATTATACGCGCCCCCTCCCTGGTCGGCCAGGTTGGCGTAGAAGGTGCAATTTTCCACCACCGGAGATGTCCCGCCGTTATACATGCCCCCCCCGACCTTATGGGGAAAATCGGCTCCCGCCGCGTTACCGCCCTGGATCCAAAATCCGTCCAGCCTCGCATTATCGGCGCCCAAAACGACATGAAAAGCCTGGTTGTTGCCGTTCAGCCTGGTGATGTGAATTTCCGGGTCCCGGGAAGACAAACTTTTCTCATCCCCCGCGAATCCTCCGTAAATTTCCACTCCCTCCATCATGGTAAGCACCGGCACCGTGTCATTGGAGGCATTAAGCGACATGTAGTTTCCGGCGGCCACCCAGATCTGGTCTCCGCTGGAGGCCGCGTCCACCGCCTGCTGCGGATGCGCGAAGGCGTTGGTCCACGAAGATCCGCTGGCGGAACCGGACGCGCCCAGGTCAACATACCAAATCTTGGGACCGGTGGAGGGCTTGGAGGACGGGCTCGCCGGCTCATCCTCACCGCAGCCGGCAATAAAAACGAGAGCCATTACCGACAACACCGCCATTACCCTATTGAAACCGCAACCGTATTTCATGATACCACCTCGCTTTGAATTGAATCGATACTCCACAGGCATTATAGGGGCGGGGCTCTCAGAAAATCAAGAGATACGAACACCGGGACGAAGGAAAAGAGCACCAAGCGAACACTTTATTATGTTACGATCCGTTATTGCTTCTCATATAATATCCGGTATGGGCCAAAGCCTCGCCTAGAAGAGGGACCCCGGCATAAACCGGGGTTCGAACGCGCCTATCAATGCTGATGCCGGGAGCCTGGCAACCCGGCCTTGTCAACTGGTCCGGGAGCTGCGGCATATGCATAGTAAGATAATAAAACACACTCCCTTCGGTCCGGTGGGAATTATCTGGACCGCGCTGAACGGCGATCCAAAGATCGTGCGGATCCTGCTCTCCACACCCGGGCTACCGGCAGAAAAGCGGGTGCACGCGCTTTATCCGAATACGCGGCACTCTTCCTGCGAGGAGCTCGAAGATGTGGCATCAGGGATCAAGAGCCTGCTTGAAGGTGAGAATATCAAATTCTCGCTGGATATCGTTGATCTTAACCGGTGTTCCTCTTTCCAACGGCAGGTGCTGCGCGCCGAGCACCGCATTCCCCGGGGGCGCATCAGCACCTATCGACTCATAGCGATATGTCTGGGAAAACTTAACGGAGCGCGGGCTGTGGGAAATGCCCTGGCGAACAATCCGTTTCCCCTAATCGTGCCCTGCCACCGCGCCGTTCGCTCGGACCGACACCCGGGCGGTTACCAAGGGGGGGCGGAAATGAAAAGAGCCCTGCTGGAGAGGGAGGGCATAACCTTTGATGAAGATGGGCGGGTGACCTGCGCGTTCTTTGATTACCGGTGAATGATTATTGTTCGGCCGTTTTCTTCCCGAACACCTTTCGCGGCAATCCCGCCAATTTGAGCAGGGGGCCCGGCAGATATCGCTTAACGCGCTGTTTGAAAATAAACCTGGACCAGAAATTCTTATTTTCCCTGTAAAGTGAAGCCAGATACGGATCCGCGCTCACCAGACCGGGATCGAAGAAGACGGCGAACACCAGGCCCTCCAGTTTTAGGGCCAGGTAGCTTCGCCGTTCCCTGTCCAAAATTCCGAGGACTTTTTGAATAGCCGGATAAATAATATTGAAATCGTGGAACAGAATGGTTCCCCCCTCGCTTAGAACCTTTCCGCAGAACCGAAAATCAGAAAGAACGGCCGCGTTGGTATGCTCCCCGTCTATGAAGGCGATTCGCGGCCGGTTTTGGATCCGGCCGGGATCTGTCCGGGAGGCGTCACTCTCGATGCACTCTATCTTCGGCACCTCTCCGGGAGCGACGCGGGAAAGCATAGCGATCATTCTTTCGCTGGTGTTGTTTTCATAGTAAGCGACATACCCGGGTTCCCGATCATCCGGCTGCCGGGAAGGCCTGGGATCAATAGAGTAAATTCTCCGGCAGCGGTTATCCAGCAGATGGGGTTGTATGGTGCCCCCGAGGTGGGAGCCGATTTCCAGGTAGGCATACTCTTTGTGCCTTCTGGCCGTTACTCTCTGCACCGCCAGCAAGGAACGCTTGCACCCCTCGCTGGTTTGGGAAGGGATGGCCTCGAAGATGCCGAGGTTTAGGTTGTCGATCTTTTCCATCCAGTCGTTCACGTTCGCATTCATCCTTTTGCGCCTACGATCCTTTCCAGCTCCGTGTAGGCTCTCTTTTCCGGCTCCGCGATACGGTAAAAGAGGTGCGCCGTGGTTTCAAGCTGATTTTGCCGAATGGCTTCAGCAAGCTCGGCGATGAGGGATGGCCGGCACCTTTCCCCTGTTTAAACCTCCCGGATTCTTGAAAGACACTCCTTGCTCCTCGCCTTACCGGCCGGCTCGGCCAAGGGAGCTGATGTCCGCAGACATTTTCATTCTGATTTCAGTATATGATCGATGGCGCCGGTTGGAACGCCCAGCCACTCAAGCGCTTCGTCCAGATTCCTAAAGACGGATGATTCTCCGGAAACTGCGTCACTGTAAGCCTGATACATCCTACTCAATCCATATGACAAATCGCTGCTGGCTATAATAGCCGTCTTAGGTTGTTGCTTTGATCCCTGGTATCTCGCTTTTACCATTGAGGCTATAGTATGAAGGGCTGCGGAGCTCCTATTGACGCTTTCCGCCTGGCGCAGATCGATAAGCAAATTGTATCCCAGATCGAATTCCGGATCGCTAAAAAGCTTGGTATAAGAATCGATGAATTCCTTGTCCGGAACGGATCCGGTATGAATCGACACGATTAATCCCCGATCCTTAATAATTGTATATTTTATAGGCATTGCTTGAATCCTCCGGCAGGTTCAACATCCTGCACCCATACAGAGCAGATTTCAACGCCGATCCAGAATTATTTCTCCCGGCGCCGAATCTCAACTCTCTATACTACTATAAATATCCCCATCCGTTAGGTTACAAATTATACATAAACAAGCCGCGGGGAGGAAAGATAAAAATTGCTGCCGGACGGGAAAAAACTCCCTGCACTGATATTTTATAATCGACCTGCCGCCGGGAGCGGGAGCTCCCCGGCGCATGAAATGCGCCCTGGGTTCCTCGTCATCCGCTCCCCTTCCGACTAATCCCAGCCAGTCAAGGGCCTCCTCGCCCAGGGAGAATTCCGTTTCCACACCGTCCCCGTTTCCCGCAAGACGCCGGACCTGCGTTGAACGGAAATTACTTCCTCAACTCCAATCCTCTGTCTCCAAATATATACGCAACTCACTGGCGGTTTTAAACTTCTGCGCGATCAACGAGCGCTTCAGCCCGCAACAAATATCGTGAACCCAGGGGGGATGCTTGGCATAACTCTTGGGGCCTCCGATCGCGTCGTAAAATATACGTATGATGCTGCAAATATCATCCTGGCGGCTGTCCTTATTGGCCCGTCCCCAATGGAATAGATCCAGCAGTTTGAGATCGAAGGTGAGGCCGAGCCGTTGCACGATGACATTATCCGAATGCAGATCCCCGTGATATTCGCCCAGGTGATGGATGCTTTCCACTCCCACGGTGAGCGCGTGCAGCAGATGAATGCCCTGAAAAAGAGGCAGCTTCTTACCCCTGAACCAGGAAAGGTAAGTCGATAGCAACTCGCCTTCGACGTACTCCGAGATAAAGACCGTCACGGGAGCGTCGTCGTAATTGATCGTTTCGAAGGTATGATACTGAATCAGTATGGGACAGGCCCGAAGTTTATGCAATTTTTTCGCGTACATCGTGGCGGTCCGGTTCCTGATGTTGCGCTTGGGAAAAAAGATTTTCGCCGCCCTTTCGATGCGGGTGTTCAATTCGCGTATCTTATATACTTCACCTTCCCAGCCGCCGCCGAGATAGGAGAGTATCTCGTACTTTCCGGCTATGCTGTCGCCCGGCTGAAAATTAAAAATCTTGGCCATTCTTCTCTCCGTGAAAACGATAACCTATTATCTATTACCCTGATCATCGGTCTTCCTTTACCGGCCGGGTATCTCCCTCTAGGAGGAATCTTTCCTGCCCGGCGCATTTGATTTTACATCAGGATAATTATAACATTCAGCGTCTACAGGGCTTTTCGCAAGGAGACGAACTCCTCCAGAATCCGCTCATCCGCCTGGTAGGCTTCCTCGAGCCATTTAACGGCAGCCTGTGTCTCCGCTTCATTTTTCCCGGCGGCGATATCGTACTCGGCAAACCGCTTAAGCCCATCGTACACTTGCAGATATAGACCGCCGAGATCCTCCAGCCGTTTGCGCAAATCTCCTTCCACTCGCCGCGCCAGTTGCTTCAGGTACCGAGCAAGCCAATATCTGCCCCCCCACTGGAAATGGATGGCATGGCAGTTTATGTACGCGCCTTCCACCTGTGCCCGGGTTTCGGGAGTACGGACATCATCCATGAAATGCTTGAATGCAGTCAAGCCATAATGATGCTGCTTCATACCGAAGCGGGTGGCCGGATGCTCGCCTTGCCAGTCCACCACGGTCACGGCCAGCATCTCCAGGATACCCTCGGCCGGTTCGGGCTCGCAATCGCGGCGGACATATGCGAATCCCTCGGCATTACCGAATGCTTCCACGTGATGGGAGAATCTCTCCCAGAAATATTTCCCGTGAAAAGCAGGGCCCCAGTGGGAGATCCCGTAAACCTCGCGCTCCCCCACCTCCCCGGCATCTCTATACCCGTAGCAGAGCCCGGCCTCCGGACCGGCCACGAAAACTCCCGCGCCGGCATCTATCCCTTCGCGCACAAGTGAAAAAGCCTCTTCCGCGTCATTCGTGCGCAGCGCTTTCACGCCGTATCCCGTACACAGCTTCAATCTCTGGCCGCCGCCGATTGTACTGAAGTACATGGGCGCGATGGAGTCACGGGCATAGCTGAAAATCGACGCCTCTCCCGATGCCGCCACGACGGCTCCCAAGTCGCCCTTTCCGAGCGAATCATGCTCGATCAACAGATGGTAAACCAGGGGCCAGGAAGGGGGAATCGGATCGATCCCCTTTAGGGCCAGGTTTTTCAGCTCTTCCAGAAGCGGCATTGTAACTTCCCACCATCATTTAGGTTACTGTTCGGATTCTAACTTCTTACGCTTCCGCCAATACCAAAGGAGGGTAAGGTGCGAACCAAATACCGTCGTGAGCACCTGCAAAAGCAGAATACCGGCACCCCCATTCCCGCTCCGATACAGGCTCTGTATCCAGGACGAGATAGATCATATACTCCCGCAACGGTTGGATCTTGAAAATTCTTACCAAGTCCTGCACTCCCTTGAAAGGTCCCTTTCCCGCCCCGGCGAGAACGGCGGCGGTGCTCCCCGAATTATAGCATCATCGAAGTTCCGATAGGCGAATAATTATCGAATCGTCCCGCCTTCCTCCTCCCTCAACCCGCCGGTCCGGCGCCCTCGAGCTCATGCGGGAAGGGCCATCTGCGCGAAAAGAACCTTACCCAGAGCATCATCAGAGAGACCGGTATGACTCCCAGGGAAAAGGTTACTCCGTACAGGGCCTGTACTCCGACCGGCGCTAATCCTTGCATGTAGCCGGCAAAAGATCCTATGAAGACATTGCCCAGGTAGTGCACCAGCATCGGGGGAATCAAACTGCCCGTCTTGACGAACAGGTAGCCATAGAAGATCCCCATGCAGAAGGCCCAGGCCACCTGGCCGACCACCCATACCGTCTCCCGCCCGCTCAGGAGATTCAGCAGGTGCAGCAGGGCAAAGGCGCCGGCCGAGATCAAGATCGAGCGGCGCTTCGAGCAGGTAGCCATGAATAGGGTAAGCATTATACCACGCCAGCCGACTTCCTCGAAGGCCGAGGGCAGGGAAAAGAGGGGGCTAAGGGAGGCTGGAGGCAGATCTTGAGAGATATCGAATACCCGGCGCAGGAACCCCGCGTTGAGGGGCAGGCCCTCCCTGAGTCTATAGACTATGGAACCCCCGGCCTGCGATAGCGCCAGGATGATATAGCAGGATAGAGCGATCAGCAGCAGTCGTCCTAGCGGCCGCGCCTTGGTCAATCCGATATCGCTCAGGTACGCCCTGAACGGCCTCTTCCCCTTGGGTAACCGGAGACCGAAGGGGACGATGAGAAAGAGAACGATCAGGTGCGCGGCGGTCGCGTTGATAAGCCCCGCAATCCTGGAGACGGCGGGAAATCCCAGCACCCGGGAGACGAAGGTCCCCACCAGCCCGAGCACCAGTACCGACAGAAACAAGAATGCCACCAGAGATAGCCAGGGGTGATCCGCGAAGCGGAACGCCCGCCCGACCTGCCCGCTGCCTGAGGACTCACCAGAGTGCGCCCTCATAAGACCTCCTTTATCCAAAATCCCGGAGTTCGTACCCCCGCAGGGATTAGCCGCCTAGCCGTCGCACCCATCCATCAACTATACGTTGACCTCATTCCATCCCCGTCCCCACCACCTTCACGGCGCCTATTTCGAGCAACGTCTCCAGCAGGTTTACCGCTCCGCCGTGTTCAACTATCAAACCCTCCCTGATCCGGTCAACGTTCACCCCGGTGTATTCCACTTTTTTACCGGTGGGCTTGATCCCCAGCCACTCGCCTTGGTGCGTGCCCCGGGCCGTGATCAGAGTGACCACCCATTCTCCCTCCGCTATTTGCCTTTCGACCGTTAGTTCAAGATCGGGATAGGTCTCGCGCACCCCCCTGATATGGTCCCTGGCTCCGTCTATGCCAAGCTGATGCTTCCCATTTCTATATATCTCCACGTAAACCGGGGAAATGTATTCCGAAATTTTACCGACGTCCCCGGTGTTTAACACCCGCGTTATGTAGTCACGGACGATTCTTTTATTTTTTTCCAGGTCATCTCCCATATGCCACCTCTCTCAGAGTAACATAACCACACCGGCTATCACCAATCCCGCCATTAGAGAAAGAACCGTACCAATGATGAAAGCTCTGAAGTGATAACCATAGTCCTTGTACCCCTTCATACCCCTGGTTCCGGGAATAATCAAAAATCCCGGTGTTATATAGCAGAACATCAGCCAATCAAGCACCAACAGGTCAAACAGGTTGAATATGAATCCCACTCCAAAAGCGTTCCAGAAGAGTTGAAGAAAAACAGCTTCATCTCCGAACCCGCGCTTCAGCGACAACGTGGAAATGAACGGCACGGCGACAAGCAGGACCAGGAACGGGATCCCCACCAGTAGCGATTGCCGTTTCTCCTTATCCGTTTTCGGGGATACCTGATCGCGGACATCTTTTGGATAGTCTTGTAGAAAAAGCCGGGGATTGAACCGCAGGATCGCGATCAAGCATATTGACGCGGCGAGGGAAAGAATGGCCCCGTCCAGAATTGTCTTGCCCAGGTTCAGCATAACCTAAATCTCCATGGTACAGCCGCTACTCGGCGCTGTTCTTCATGGTACTATTTTTTCCTACGCTTTTTCTTGAAATACCCCATGATCGTCAACATAATTATGTCTATAGCATTGTTCGGTGCAGTGCTGTTTTCGATTCCCTGCCACCATTCCCGCTGATGTGCCTGCATCTCTAATTGCCGTGATAAGTCAGAATGATTCCTCCTGATTTCCTCATAGAGCAATTTTGCGTCTTGCGATCCCTGATATATCCTGACCACTTTTCCATCGATCAACACCTCATATCCCCGGCTTGTTTTCTTGATATCAAGGTCCCTCACTTCAATCACTCCTTTCATATAATAGAATCAACCAGTACTTCAAAATATTCCTCCGTTCTCTGGCGTCAAAAGAGTCCTAGGCTCCGCACGCATAACTCGGCCGTATGTTTATTTCGCTGATAATGGTTCATCGATTTATGCACCCCGGGAACATCCCTCGTTAATTGCGCAGCAAGTATACATGGAAAAATTGTCCGGAGGAAAGGTAAATATCGCAACGCCGGAGAGCGGAGCTGCTATCCCAGCCCCTCCTCAATGTTGAGAAATCTTCGAGAGAACGTAGCTCCCGTAATAATTCTCGATACCGTACAGGTTCACCTTCATTGCATTAGCATCGATATGCGCCTGCACTTCGAGGAATATGTTTCTCGGCGTATCAATTTCGAAGGTAAACTTCAAATAATCGCCCATCAGGTGAATATGCTCCAATTTAATGTGGAACAGGCCTGAACCTTCCGGGGCAGCCCGGTAATTGAGACAATCGCCAAACAGCTTAAGGCACAAACACAAACAAGCGATATTTTCATTTCGCTCTTCCCGTGCTTTGAATTCAAGACAACCTGGTCAGGGCATCCTCAAATGATATATCTTGTTCCAATCTTGATAGACCGTGAAATACAGTTCCGTGGTCGTGGACGAGTAGATAGGCGAACACCAACTGTTTATCCGCTTTGGGCTCATGAGTAGTCAGATTCGCGGCGGCGACGGCCACGGTAGGGCCATGTTCATTGATCCCATCCATCGCGTAAAAGGGGGCGAGGAGCAGCTTGCCCGCGAATATGCCCGACTTATACTGTTCCAGATCCTTATTTCCAAACCCCAAGTCGATCGACCGGCAAAAGGAAATCGAAGAATAGCCCTGCGGTGGATGATAGAGGACGACAATAATGGACCCCACATTCTGATTATCCCAATTTCCACCCGTTATCAGGGAATTCCCCGCGGTGGTTGAGAAGACACTGCAATGACGCCAAGTTTGATCCAGAAAGGGAATTTCAATCAGCCCGTGGTTTTCCTTTTGGAAGATCTCTTCCCGATCACCGAAGTGAGTCATCAGATACAGGCCGTCCTGGCAAAATTGGCCCGTCCCTTGTACTTTTACCAGGCTCTGCAAGGTTCGGGACGTATCGGACTCCGAAACCTTAGGATTATCGAAATTTAGTTCAACGACTGCCTCTTCCGCCGCCGTAATCCCGTAAATCGAAAGAAATAGGCTTACCGCCAGGAAGATGACTCTGCCTTTGTTTTGGCTGGATAACATATCGGAATTCCCCCTTTATTTTTTTCCTGTATAATATAGATACGAAATAAATGCGGCAACGTTGCCGTTTTACCGGGACGATTTCCACGGATCAAATGGGGTTTTTTCAGGCAGTCAAGGGTCCTGAAAGGGGAAAATTTAAACCGGGGAGGAGGGCGGGGTTGAGCTTAATCCGTTCCCGTTCCTCGCCCGCGGAGGGAAGGGCCAGCATCGCAATTAGAATTAACATGCCCGGTACAAACAGTGCTTTTCTCATTTTACCCTTTTTCTTTTTCCTTGTCCCGAGAGACATCCGGGGTTGGCCGGTTTTCCGGTCAGGCAGCATCATTGAAAAACGCCTTTCTCTACCTGACTGATCGTATGATTACTTCTAGATTCAATTTTGCTTGAAATCATACCTTAAGGCGGGAAGTATTTCATTCTTAATAAGACTCCCATATGCCAAAGTGGGATCGATACCGTAGTTACCCGCGGTTATTACAATTACCATATCCAGCCGGGGAAGCATCGCGACCAATTGCCCGCCGTCGCCTGGAGCATAGATAGCTTGTTCCCGGGGCCCGCCCATATTCAAATTCATTTCGTTCCAATAGTATGCATATCCCCTTTCATTCGTTAGGCTGATTCTGCGTTCGGTTGAATCCCCTATCCAGTTTTCGGAAATTAACTGTTGCCTCCCCCATTTTCCATTATTCAGGAACAACTGCCCTATCTTCGCCAGGTCTCGTGAACGAAGTGCCAGCCCTCCGTCCGTATCGATCGAACCATCGGGATACCTGAGCCACAGGTAATCTGGTATTCCCAGAGGTTGAAAGAGATACTTTTGGGCGAAATTGTCGGCTTCCATGCCGCAGGCATTCCGGAGAACCGCTCCCATTACCGTGGCCACTCCATTCGAATATTTGAACTTTTTGCCCCTTTCGGCAATAATCGGCCTTTCCAGAACATATTTGATCGCATCCCCTCTGCTGTACATCGCCGCGGCGTTGTTACGCGGATCGTTCCAGCTATATTTAAATTGCTCCCAATCCCATCCGGCCGTCATGGTGAGAAGATCTTTCACTCTAATTTGCTTGCTCTCCGGTCTAAATGAACTCTCATATTCTGGTAGATATTTATATATCGGTTCCTCAACATTCGCGATGCATCCACGATCGACGGCAATGCCACAGATCGCGGACAGTACCCCCTTAGTCACTGAAGCCAGATGATGAACTCTTTCTCGAAATACGGAGGTGACAAATGATCCGGATAACTTGCCGTTCGAAGCGAAATACTCTTCCAGAACCAATTTCCCGTGCCTGCAAATCAGCAGGCTGTGAATATCTCCATGCGTTCCCGCTTTGATACAATTGACCAAGCTGGTAATTTTCGCTTCCTCAATCCCAACGGCCCGCATATTCGAGCAGGGCCAGCCATCGCCCAGCTCATCCGGCATTCTGTATGTATATCCCGTTTCTGATGCCATTAGTTGTTTCATGAATTGGTAGGATCCTCGGTCGCGATAGAACATCCATTCGCTCGTCTCTCCTTTCCAGTTTTTGGTGATGTACATGGTATCGCCGTTCCCGCTCAGAAATCCCTGGTGGGCCAGCCAGGACAAGTTGTTATTCTGAAAACTTATTTCTATATCGTACTCCCAAACCCGGCAGCGAGGTCCGATTTCATAAATCGCGGTCAACGCGAGGGTGCTATCCGGCTTGAGTGAGATCAACCTCAGCTGCAAATCTACTTCCGCTATAGTGTTATTTTGAACCATCCCTCCCTTCCAGCATCCGGCCAGCTCCAAATTTGCTTGGTTGTCGCTCCGGACATTTCCCCCGCAGGAAAAAAGGATCCCGGTCAAATATGCGAATAACAATCCCGTATTATTACGGATCATCGTCACAATCCTTATCGTAATTGGTTCTACGGAGCATTCCTTCCGTAATCCCTACTTCAGGAAGTACTCAATCGTAGTGACTACCCGAACAATCTTTATTTCAGGAGTGGTGCTGTCTCTGCTCCTGATGGATATCTGTCCCTGCGTAGCCGAGCGAATAACTCCCAGTTCACTCTGAGAATCCTCCGCGAATTTCAGCGCCGACAGGCGGGCGTTCTTTGTGGCCTCTTCGATCATTCCCGGTTTAATTTCATTCAAGGATGTAAATATAAACTCTGCATTATCCCTATGTCTATCACCGGTCAAGGCAACACCTTTCTCTATTAAGTCGGAGGTCTTGCCCATGGCCTTTTTGACCAGTTTCACTTTCCCGGATCTCACGGTGATTGTGGCTTCCGCCTTGTATCGCTCCGGCGGAAGAGATCTTGCCCCTTGATAAAGAGAATGAAGATCCGTGATCATGGGGGGAGATACGGATATATTTTCTTCAGAAAAGCCGGCGTCAATTAAAAAGGCTTTGATCGCATTAAGCCTATCATTCAAAGAGGAATTTAGTCCTTTCATCTCGTTTGCGGTAACATCAAAGCTTATCGGCCAGACCGCAATATCTGCATCCACCTCTCGCTCAGCCAGGCCTTTGACCCGCACCGTCCTGGGCCCAACTCTTATTTTCGAGATTCCGTCTCCAATGAAGTATCCCCCTGCTATTATTCCAACGGACAGTAAAAATGCCACGGGGATACCCAGGTGAAAAGTTCTGCTCTCCATCCTTTCTTCCTCCTAACAGACCTGACATCCTTTGTTTGTTCCACAAAGCCGCCCAGGCTTAAATCTTCCCCCTGCGGGGAGGGGGACAAGGTAAATTAGAATTTTAATCTTAAATATCGCATTCATAGCTGTGTTTGAAACCGGTTATCCGAATTCTCTTTCGCCTGACACCGGCATCATTCAGCTTTCAACTTTTGGATCCCCGCCTGGTGCATCCGCCGGGATAAGCCGCCTTCGGCTGATGCCGTATATGATGTAAAGCACCGCCGGTACTCCTACGATCGAGATGACCGGTATCATGTCCCGATCCCTCAGAAAAATAAGGAACGCGGCTAAGCAAATCAGGCTGATGATCCCTCCGAGGAGCCGCCAACGCCAGCCAATCACGTAGCCGATGCACAGACCAAAGGGGAACAATGCCAGGCCGTACCATTCTCTTGGCGTGGGTTCTCTCCCGCTACCCTGCGGATTTATGGTATATCCAACCACCATCACCACCAAGAAAACCACCACTATAGCCGACATAACACGTGCTATCCATAGGACTACCCGCAGGCTACGATCCGGTGCGTATTCCGCCTCTGCCATTCCATTCCTCCTCTCTTAAACCGATGGCGTACCAATCCCCACGTGTGGCGTCGGCGTTAGATAATGAACTTATTCTATTTTCTGTAAACATCCGTGCTGAGGTATTTCAGACCGGAATCCACGATCAAGGTAACTATTTTAGCATCTGGTCCCAACCGCTCTGCCACCTGAATTGCCGCAAAAACATTTGCTCCCGATGACGTCCCGGCAAAAATGCCCTCCTCCCGGGCTAAACGCCTGGCCATGGCTTTGGCGTCATCTGTCTTAACCGCAATGATCTCGTCCACCAGACGGGGATCCCAGAGTGGCGGAGTATAGCCAATTCCCACTCCCTCAATTTTATGAGATCCTGCTTGACCACCCGATAATACGGCGGATTCTCCCGGCTCGACGGCAATTATCCTAACCCTGGGATTGTGCCTTTTTAACACGGTCGCCACTCCTCGCGCTGAAGCCGCAGTGCCGACACATTGAATAAATGCATCAACCTCTCCATTTGTCTGGTTCCAGATTTCCTCGGCCAACGGATAGTAGCCCGCAATACTGTCAAAATTATTAAGTTGGTCGGTCCAGTATGTGCGCGGCCTTTTACTAAATTCCCTTGCGGCTTCGATCATTTCTAAAATCAATTTTTTGGTGGTAAGGCCCCCTTCGCTTGGCACCAGGGTGAGTTCCGCGCCAAAAGCCGACATTTGATTCAATTTTTCCTTGCTAAATGCATCGGATGTAATGATATGAAGCCGGTATCCCTTCGCGACACAAATTAATGCGAGTGATATGCCCGTGCTACCGCCCGTGTACTCTACGATGACATTCCCGGGCCGCAGCCTGCCATCCTCCTCGGCCCTTGAAATCATAGCCTGTGCCATGCGATCTTTCATGCTGCCGGTCGGATTTTCCCATTCCAGCTTCACGAATACTTTCGCGCCACCGGGCGGAACAACATTAAACAACTGCACCAGCGAGGTATTCCCAATGGCGTTTAAGATGTTTCTACTAAGCCTCATTCTATTTTCTCTCCGTTTGGTTAAACATATATCTCGTTCTACCTATTCCACCTTTAACCTTGTATTTAGTCATATCGATATAATTAATCCGTATCAGCATTCTCAGTTTGTGCTAGTTGAATCATTTGCCGCATGACACAGGGGCGCACCAGCTTCCCGCAAGGTGGCGCGGGATCATAGTCACCGTGCAAAAATCAGTGCCGGGCAAGAAATAGTGTCAGCCTACCAGCCCTTTCGAAAGATACGTGATCGACCGACATATTCACAGATATCATAATGCACCTTAGCTTCTTCACCCGAGCGCAAGATTGCAACTCCCTTGGATTGAAGGTCCAGAGTGACTGAGAAGTCTAATGAATTACATATTTCCTTCCAAAGCTGGTTCATATCATCCGACCAGTATATATCATCAAATATAATTGAGCCGCCATCGTTCAGCAATGGCATTACCCTCTTCATGTAATGCCAAGTAGCTTCGCGTTCATGCTGCCCATCAATGAACACACAATCGAACTTTTCTCTATTGTGAGATAGCTGGTCAATTGCATCATCGAACAGCATGTTCATAATTATAAATTTATTTGAAATTCGCCTAAGGTTACGATCCGCGATTTCGCATAGATCCTTTGAACCCTCAACAGTAACAAGCTGCTCGACCTGGGGACATGTGAGGAAGTAACAGCCAGAAAATCCGGTATGAGTGCCAAGTTCTAAGATCCTCCGAGCACCTAATCCAGTCGTAATCCGCTTAATAAGAATTCCTCCCTTCTTTTTGACCCCCGTCATTGCAACAGCTTTTGCAGGACTCGACGTGTATGGTCCGGCTGTTGCGTGACCTTTGGCATCCTTCTTGAAAGTACCTGAGTGCGGAGATGAAAAGGAGTGCAACTCTTTGGCTGTTGCGATAATCTGACTGCGATTTGCCTCAATTAATTTCGCGATTCGTTTTTCTTCAGCTGTGGCATTGCCATAAAAAAGAAATCGTGCAGCGTCTTTTTGAGTATCGGGAAGAATCCTTATGAAATCCTCTTCGAAGGCTTCTTTATTGATAGCTTTCCAGAGGTGCCGCCTAAGCCTTGACTTTATTCGTTCCAATAACCGCATAGTTTCCTCTCTATTATATGGCTAACATTCTTGGCTTCATTGGAGATTTGCTGTCTTTTTAAAGCTAGAATGAGAACACCAAATCCAACAAACAGAATACCGATCCATTCTTTAGTAGATGGCCGCTCATGAAGAAAAGCAAATGCGAATACTGCCACAAGTAAAAGACTCAACTTGTCAATTGGTGCCACCTTTGATGCATCACCAATCTTCAATGCGCGGAAGTAGCACACCCAGGAAGCACCAGTGGCCAGACCTGATAGAACCAGAAAAAGCCAAGTTCTTGGTGAAAGCCGAAACGGATTGGTCCACTTGCCGGCGAAATACACAAAACCAATCAGGACAAATAATATCACAACTGTTCGTACTAATGTAGCAAGATCGGGGTCTACCTTCTCAAGCCCGATCTTCGCGAATATCGCCGTTAGGGCAGCGAATAATGCTGAAAGCAAAGCCCAAAGTATCCAGTTCGTTGATGCCATTTCTTTTCAGCGCCTAAAATGCTCCGCTTCAGCCGCGGAGTTTCCTGGCGCGGGCCCTGCCCTGCATGGGCTGTGACCGGGAAGAGCCGTTAGCTGCAAGTGAAGGTTAAACGACAAAACGCAACTTTACGGTATTATATCCATTACTTAATCTTTCTAATATCCCTTGTCATTCGGATCTTTGAGGCTGAATTCGCCATGCCTCTACAAGGCCCACCAATGTCCAGACGACGATATGATTGATTGCAAAAGCTGTGACATCCTTTAATGGATAGCTTCCAATGCCGAATCTCATCAGATCACCAAATAGAGCGAACAGCAAACCAATAGCTACAAAAAACAATAGTTTGCGAGCGTAGCTGGATTTAATCCGTTCAGACATCTGGGATAACATCCACGCGCTAATCATGGGCGCGAGGATAAACACAGCCAGTCCGACAAACATAAGTCCTCCAGCTGATTCGTGACCCCTGCCACTGTAAAGGACACTAAACACAGGCTCTTCGTTCGGGAAACGCCCATCGGAAGTCAGCTCTGGATTGCATACATATCGACCTGGATCGGTGATGTGCTCCTTCAACACCTCGTACACCTGGCGTTCGGCTGAGATTTGCTTCATGTCGATGCTGGCTTGGAACCTAAGGACTCCGTTGACTATTAACGTCCACGCCATCAAGACAACTGCTCCAAGCAAACCCGCGCTAATCACTCTCTTCATCATACCTGACCTTTCGATAAAAACTTCTATCTGAAACCCGTTGTTGAAACTCCTTATACAATCACCTTCATAAGTTTCCTACATCGATGGCCCTGAGCATGGCACGTCACCCGAATGCCACCCTTAAGATAAGTGGTGATACCTTCACGCCAAACTCAGAAGCGTCCTGGCATCCTCGGAAGTACCCGACCGCGATCCGCGCCCCAATCTTGATATGACGCCAGCCATAGGTAGGTAGAGCATACGCCGCCACAGACACTCCAGATCCCGGATCGTCGTCGGAGCTATCCCAATGTAGGAAAACCGATCCATGTAATCCAATATCTAACTGCCATCTCGTAAATGGTTTATTCCGGGCAAACACCTTGACATGTAAAATATCGAAGAGATCTTTGTTTGTTGCCCCATCGCGGTTCTCATAGGACCACCAATCAGGCTCTGAATAATGGTTTCCACCAACCGCCATGAAGCCCAGCATATCGTCACCGACACCAATCCCCGTTCCCACGTGCCAATGGGGTCCCACGGGCCACGCGATACCCGGGGAAACCATAAGTGCCGCTAGGTCAATATTCCACTCAATTCCGGTTTTTGCCGCCAAGCTCCGAGGTTCCCTGCCGGAGGTATCCCCTTCCAAATGAAGCGCTCCCAAGTTTGATTCCCGAGGAAACACCACCCCCGGCATGCAGCTCACAAACAAGATACAGACCAAGAAACGCAACACACTCTTTATCCTCCGGTCACGTGACATTTCATCCCCCCTGTCGTCGTGGTAGGAATGCCGGTTACCCGACACCCCCCACGCAGTCCCGGACGTGCGGTTTTCCCGCATCCGGTTCCTCGGTTGTACTCACTTCCGCATCGGCTCATCCCAACGTGCACTGATGCAGACGCCTCTTTTCCGACGGTCTTGGCTTTGGTATCTTTGTGTATTCAAGCACGCTCTTGAACTTTTTCCAAGTGTAGCTTTTGCGTTGGCTCCTGCGATTCAGCCATTTCTTCGTGTACTTGATCACTTCACTGTAATAAGCCCATACAGAGCGCGAGTTGCCCCGCACATAATAATAATTGTAATGGCCTATCAACTTCCGCTTTAAAGCCTGGTAGAACTGCTTCTTCGGCAGATGCCGGGACGCTTTGAGCCACGCTTTCATTTGAAGTAGCGCAATTCGTTGCTTGCTTGGTGCCGTTCGTCGCATCGCGCGCGGAATACCTTTGCGATCCTTGAACCAATAGAATTCAAACCCAAGAAATGTGAACGTTCTACCTTGTTTACGACTGGGATGAAATCGGCTGAATCGTACGATCTTCGTCTTGCTCGGTTCCACTTGTAACTCATAGCGACCAAGCCTTTTGGGAAGAACGTTGTAGAACCGCCTCGCATCATCCCTGTATTGAAAGGCGCATACCCAATCATCTGCATATCTGCACATGATGGCGCGACCTTTCAGGCGGGGGTTGACCACCTCCTGGAACCATTCATCCAGCACAATGTGCAGATACAGGTTCGACAAGATTGGTGAGACGATTCCACCTTGCGGGGTTCCGGTCACCGGATGTTTTACATAGCCCTCCGGCTCCAGGATTCCCGCTTTCAGCCACTTGGTTATCAACCGCAAAAACGCACGATCGTTGATCCGTCTCTCCAGCATTGTGAGTAGCCTATCGTGGGCGATGTTATCAAAATAACCTTTGATATCAGCTTCCACAATGTAGCCGAACACACCAAACTGGAGTTGGAACACAAGATCGCTGACCGCGTCCTTGGCCCCTCTACCCAACCGATATCCATATGAGCAGTCCAAAAAGTCCTGCTCATAGATAGCTGCCAGGATTATAGAAGCCCCTTTCTGGACAATTTTATCTTCCAGAGCCGGTATGCCCAGGGGACGCTGTTTGCCGTTTTCCTTTGGAATGTAACGTCTTTTAATCAATTTCGCCCGGTATCTCTTTTGCCGAAGCCTTTCCACCAGCCTCTCCAGGTTGGCGTCAAGATCAGCTCCATACTCCTTTACGGTGATATCCTCATCGGCAATGGCAGCACTCTTTTCCAAGCCCTTCCATGCCAGATGCAGCATCTCCGTGTTGAGCAATCGATACAGATCCCGAAAGCGATGTTGCTTGTTGTGACTTGCCGTTTTCGCTATTCCTCTCAGTGAGGTTTGCACATCTAAATCCGATCCAGCTTTGTCCGGCATGTGTTTCCTTTGCGAGCTACGTACTTCCGTCAAGCCCTTCACCATGTAGTGGACTTTCCCCACCTCCGATTACTATGCTTGATACGACTCCCATCTAACCAGGGTTTCTCCACGTCAGCTTCGATTCCCCTTCCTGTTTTGGCAATCACTTAGGTTTGCGCCGAGTCCTGTATCCGGGTTTCCCCTTCGTGCCTCATTGTCGCCATACCCTATGTTGCCCAGGAGTCAGATGGGCCTCCCAAGTTCTTGTGTACATCTTTTC
>JAFGPI010000081.1 GCA_016926065.1 Candidatus Krumholzibacteriota bacterium | reverse complement strand
GGGAAATGTTGCGCGCGCCCCGGGGATAGGTCGCTCCAGGGGGGGGAGAGGAATACCAACCGCATCGTACCGATAGGAAAAAGCGTCCGGAGATGAATCCGGACGCTTTTATTTTCCCAGAACGGTATCTTCCCGAGGAGTTACTTGATGTTATCCCAGAGTATTTTTACCTGTTCCTTGGTCAGTGTGACCTGTCCACCGTCATCGTCGGTGATAATAACGGTATCTTTCTCGACGACGGCTTCCGGACAGCACTTACCTTCGCTGCAAAGTCTGAACTTCTTCACGTTTAACCTCCTCGTGGACTTTCTCTGTATCCACTCTGGAGTAAGGTTAAGTAAGCCGCGGTCCCCTGTCAACCGCTATTTTCTAAGATCGGCGGGGATGGGAATAAACGGAGTGATTCCTTATCCGGTTTAGGTAGCCCAAAATAGCTAAATAACTGTAGTCAGATAAATGCGATCCTCTGGTTAAAAATGGCTTACTATATACTATTCCGTAGCCTAGAAAATAACGTAACGTAAATTGTATCCCTATTAGGGCAAATAGCTTTATCCTGAAAAAAGCGCTCCCCCCTGAAGGAGGAGCGCTAATAGGTAATGCCTCTTATGCCGCCGGAATCAATTGACGCCGATCAATTCGGAGGTGGCGGTACCGCCTCCCGCCGAAGCCGGAAGCTGGGTGACGGCACGGATAAGGTGGTGGGGAGCGTGGGTGTCTATATAGGAGGTGCCGCCTCCCGGCTCACCGTCCATCCTCCGGATCTCGATCTTGTAGGTCTCGAACGAACCGGCCGGTACCGTTACGTTCTCTATTCCGCTTACCGAAAGGGAATAAACGGTCACGCTCTGGGACATGATATCGAAGGTCCGTACCGAGGTCTGGTAGCCCTGGGAGAGGGGAAGGGCCGCCAGCACCAGATCCAGGGCCGCGTCGCTCCCGTAGACGGGCGCCGGCAAGTCAAAGTTGACCGGCATCTTGCGCGGGCCTATGTTGATCGCTCCGTTGACCGAGCTGGGGGTGAAGTTGAGGGCCACGTGGGCCGATCCCTGTTTGACTCCCCGGTAGATCGGCAGCAGGGTGGCTTTATCCACCTCGAAGGTGTCCGAGGCAGAGAAGATCGGGCTGGTCTGATCGGAGATGATCTTCCAGACCGGTTTCCCTTCACGCTTGGCTTCCTGCAGAGAGATCACCACGTCCAGGTTGAACTCCTGTCCAGCCGTGGAAACGGCGGTGGAATATTTCGCGGTAGCCGGTTTGATTTTGCCCGAGTCCACGGCGGGCAAGGGCGCCTTCATGGCCGCTTCAATGTCGCCCACGGGCTCTTCCAGCTTGACCGTCTCCACCGGCACGGTGAGGGTCTCCAGGCGCTCCCTGACCGGATCGGACATCGTTTTCTGGTACCTGCCGCCCAAGTGCTTGGAGAAGAATTTTTCCATGGCGGTGGTAAAGGCCATCCGGTTTTCCAGGCCGATAAAACCGTGCCCCTCATCGGGGGCGATCATGTACTCCACATCCCGCCCCAGGTCGCGCATGGCGATGACGATCTGATCCGATTCGGGTTTTTTCACCCGGGGGTCGTTGGCGCCCTGCACCACCAGCAGCGGGGCCTTGATCTGGTCCGCCTTGAAGAGGGGAGATTGATCCTTGAGGCGTTCGACATCCTCCGGATTGTCGGGATCGCCCACCTGCTCGTTGAGGAATTTGCGGGCGGTCTCCCAGTAGGCCGGTATAGATTTGAGGAAGGTGAGCATGTTCGAGACGCCCACGTAGTCCACCCCGCAGGCGTAAAGGTCGGGGGTGAATGCCAGCCCGGCCAGGGTGGCATATCCTCCGTACGAACCACCGAAAATGGCCACCTTGTCCGGATCGGCTATGCCCTTCTGGATAAGGTATTGGACGCCGTCGGTGATATCGTTCTGCATGGTGTATCCCCACTGCTTCTTGCCGGCATTGAAGAAAGCCTTGCCGTAGCCGGTGGAAGCGCGGAAGTTGGGCTGGAACACGGCGTAGCCGCGGTTGGCCAGGAACTGGACGTAGCCGTCGTAACCCCACGCGTCGCGGGCCCAGGGCCCGCCATGGGGAAAGATTACAACGGGCAGATTCTTAGCCTTGATTCCCTGGGGCACGGTAAGATAGGCGTGGATGGTGAGGCCGTCCCTCGACTTGTATTGCACCGGTTTCATCTTGGCCAGGTGCTCTACCGGCAGATCGGGACGGGGCCGGTAGAGGAATTCGAGCTCGCCCGTTTCCATATTGAAGAGATAGGTGGCTCCCGGATCTACATCGCTGGTGACGCTGACCAGGAACAGCCGGTCATCATTGGTAGAGGAGCCGGCCAGGACATCTCCATCCCCCAGTTTTTTCTTCAATTTCTTGTAGGCGTCCTTGAACTTTTTGTCCTTCCAGTAGATGCGCAGGCGGTCGCCGGTATAGGTGGTGCCGATCAGCTCGTCGGTCACGTTGGAGAATAGGATTCCGCCGAAGTCGACTTCCTTCTTGGGATCGGACTCTACGAATTCCTCCTCGCCGGTCACCGGGTCCAGCAGGATCAGGCGCGTGAGATCGTTTTCCTCGCCCTTGTTGGTCACCATGTAGACCCGCCGGTTGTCTTTGTGGTAGCGGCGGATACCGGCCTGCTCCTCGTTGGTGCAGGTATAGAACGATACCAGCTTGTCACCCTCGATCCGGAAGAACTCGGTGCCACCGTCGTCGGTCTCCTTGGAGGCGATTCTGAGATTTCCGTCCAGGTCGAATTCGAAAGACTGCATCCCCTCGGTGTTTTCCCTCACCAGGGTGCGTTTACCGGAGGAGATCTCCAGGCGGTAGACGTCATGGTAGCGCTCGTCCCGGTCATTGAGTCCGATATAGATGATATCGGGAGTCTTCTTGGGAAAGGCGTAGAAGTTCACCGTCACCCCGTCGATAGGGGTGAGGTCGCGGGCTTCAGGCACTTCCTGGCCCGGCGCGGGCCCGGCGGAGGGGTCTATGGCGTAAACATGGAAGTTTTCATCCCCGCCCTTGTCCTGAATATAGAGAATGTATTTGCCGTCCTGGGACCAGCCGTATCCGCGCACCGGACGCAAGGTGTCGGCGCTGAGGGGACGGGCGTCCTCGAAAGGCTCATCGATCGCCTTGACCCAGATGTTGAGTTTGTCTTTGAAGGGCCGGAGAAATGAAATATATTCTCCGGTCGGTGATATCTGGGCCCGGGTAATCTGGGGATCGCCGAAGAATATCTCCCGGTCGATCATGGGGGGTAGTTTGTCGAGATACTGGAGTTCCTCGGTCCTGGCGCCGGTGACGAACAGGGATAGGGCCAGGAGCAGGAATAGCGCTTTTTTCATTCAGATTCCTCCTTTTCGTCTAAATGAAAGCGGCAGTTATGAACCCATTAGAAGTTAATATAGGTAACGAAATATCACCCGCCCGGGTTTCAAATTATTTCAAGTTTATGCGGCCTTAAGATGACCCACGATAATCGCTCCGGTCGACTCTTTCAATGCTTGCATGGATGGAGTATAAGTTAAATAGGGAGCTTAGAGTAGAAAAATATTCGGGCTGGTCCAGTTAAGACTATTGCTTTGACTCTCGGTCCTATTTAGTATGCCGGGATTGTCAGGCGCACTCCCCGGATCATCCGGATCTTTTATTATTTGAAGCGATTAGATTTTAAGGGGAGATGAATTTATAGATACTCGCGGGTGTATCATACGGGACAGATAGGGCACAGGGCAAGGGCGCCGGGGATGAATTTGATGGGAAAAGACCCCGGAGGGCTTTACATTTCGGTATAACCTGGCTATATTAGTACCGGTTTCACTCACTTGTGGGGGCGAATGGATTCGACGGGGATAGAAGAAGTGAGGGAAGCGTGCCGAGGTGCCATCAACCTCGTTAAACAGGTGGAAAAACACAAATGCCAACGATAATTTGGCACTGGCCGCCTAAATAGAGGCAGCCCGTCCGCTCCGCCTGCGCCGGCAGAGGCGGAATCCGGGCGTCGATCACTGACGGCTAGCCTGTGATTTTTCTCCTGGATCTCAGGCGAAACCAAAGGGAGATAGCAAACCGGATAATTTGCCGGTCGGATTACCGGGGAGCGAACACTATCCAACCGGCTACGCACGTAGAAGCCTCGCGGAAGTATTTTCGGACGCGGGTTCGATTCCCGCCGCCTCCACCAATTTCTTCTATCACCATTTCTTTTGCAGTTGATTATTTTCTAAGTGGAATCCACTCTCGCATAGAATTAGAATCGTTGTCCGGAATGTTACGTAGCAAGCTTCTCTCCATTTGATCGATACTTCTGTCTGCACATTCGGTTCCCCCGGGATTACATAATGGGCCTTTGCTATATGCGGTAATTTGTTCCCCCATAGCGGCTGTTTTGGAGAATCCAGCAGGTTGGAACGATCGTGAGTATCTCTACGGGTCTACGGATCAGTATTAAAATTCAATCTGTGAAAGTACATCCTCGCATCCGAAAATGCCGGGCTCGACACATTTCAATATTCATGCTTGACAATTTTGGTTTTGTACAATACACTACAGTTCGATCATATAAAATCTAAACCCAGATCCACGGGTAATGGCTTGATTTTATCTGGATTAAAGTCACATTCATAGTGAAAAAGTGCTCTATTTCTGGTAGAAATAAGTGTGCAAACAAAAACCTCT
>JAFGPI010000080.1 GCA_016926065.1 Candidatus Krumholzibacteriota bacterium | reverse complement strand
ATTTCTACCAGAAATAGAGCACTTTTTCACTATGAATGTGACTTTAATCCAGATAAAATCAAGCCGTTACCCGTGGATCTGGGCTTAGGCAGCAGTTTATGAATCGGCGCACCGATTGCCCGTATGTATTTCAGAATGGAGGGCGCAAGATTGGAGATTTCCGTTTTTCGTGGGAAAAAGCATGTTCTAAAGCTGGAATTGGGCAAAGGCTATTCCATGATTTCAGGCGGACAGCGGTTAGGAACATGCTTCGAATGGGAGTATCCGAAAAGGTTGTTATGGCAGTATCGGGGCACAAGACAAGATCGGTTTTTGATAGGTATAACATTGTTAGCGAAGAAGACCTGAAAAAAGCATCAAGAGTAATGGCGAAGTAGGAAATATTTCACCCGTAAATTGTGACTAAACTGTGACCATTAGGATATAAAATTCCGTAAAATTTAGTGAAAGAATATAACTTCATTTTGAAAATAGCTATTGCATAAGCACTTATAAAACCGGATAATTGGCCCAAGTTGGGAGTTGGACTTAAAATCCGCTGGTGCTTAGCACTGTGCGGGTTCAAGTCCCGCCCCCGGCACCAAGTAAATAAAGGGATTAGCCGATCGGGGCCGATCCCTTTTGCTTGAATATGGATTCACCCTTTGATACACTATCGGGAAGAAAGCAAACTGACCGGAAGATTTTCTTCAGACACTCTACAAAGGAAGCGATATGAATAAACCGCTACTATTGACGGTTGCTCTGCTACTATTCTCCAGCGCGGCCCTAGCCTCCTATCCTTATATAGCGATATACGGAGACGCGGACCGAACGGTCACGGAAGCTTGCGGCATAGGTTTTCCTTTTACGATATGGATATGGCACCATCCCAATCCGGAAGGTTTGTGGACGGCCGAGTTCGCCATGACCTATCCAGAGGGATGCGTTGTCTTTCAAAACGATCCCCATCCCGATATTCATATGACCGTGGGTGATCCCACATCCCCCAGCGGGGGAACAATTAGCTTCCAAGATTGCCATTACGAGTGGATTTGGTCTTTTCAACTAACCATTCTACCGGCGCTGGAGACGACTGGGTATATCGAGGTTTTGCCTTCTCCAGAGAACAGCTACGAAAAGATTCAGTATTTGGAATGCAATTTTTATTATACGCTATATGAGCCTATAACTTACAACAAGTTCGGATACTGCGTGGAAGGCGTAATCGAAAGTAAAGACACCAGCTGGGGAGCCATAAAAGGAATGATCACCGAATAGCCTAGATCGCAAACAGAAATTGGTAGTATGGAATAATTAAGCAGGGATTTTCCTCTAAACCCAAATTCCTATTTGAAAATAGTCATTGCATAACTATTTATTAATTCAGATAATTGCTCAATGCAATAGTGGAGATTAAATCCGCTGGTAGCGAGCATCGAGTTTATATAAAAAGCGTCCAGCATGATTTTGATAGCGGATAGCAATCCTTTGCGGACAGGAGAGACGATCCGGGAATAGAACTTGCAAAAGTTACATTTTCGCCTTGAATTATACCATCGAGAAAGACGGCAGACATGGATTCAGCCAAGATATCGATCATAATCCCCGCCTATAACGAGGAAGAAGGCCTGGACCGGGCCTTGGGGAGTCTGATGCCGATCGCCGCGGCCAAGGGCTGGGAGGTGATCGTGGTGGACGACGGCTCAACTGATAAAACCCCGGAGGTGGTAAAGGAACAGGGAGCATCCCTGATCTCCCATCCGGTAAACAAAGGCTACGGCGCCTCCCTCAAGACCGGTATCCGGGTGGCCGGGGGAGAGGTGGTTATAATAATGGATTCGGACGGCCAGCATGACGCGTCGGGTATAGAGCAGCTGCTGGAACATATCGATCGGTACGACATGGTGGTGGGGGCCCGCAAGAAGAACGTCCTGATCCGGGCGCCGGGCAAGAAGCTCCTCTCCCTGGTGGCCAATTTTCTCAGCGGGGTGAAGATCCCCGATCTCAATTCCGGATTCCGCGCCATCCGCAAGAATATCGTAAAAAGCTTTCTGCATATCTGTCCCAACGGCTTCTCCTTTACTACCACCATCACCCTGGCTTTCCTGCGCGAGGGATACAACGTTAAGTACGTGCCCCTGGAGGCGGAGATGAGGGTGGGGAGGAAGAGCTCGGTGAAGTTCTTTCGGGACGGATACAAGACATTTCTTCTTATTATCCGGGTAATTGTACTCTTCAATCCCCTTAAGGTTTTTATCCCAGCTTCTCTCTTTTTGCTGGTGGCCGGCGTTCTCTTCACCCTGTACGGAATCATCAGCTTCGGGCGGGCGCCCAACGTGGGAATCCTGGCCATCCTGTCCAGTATCATCCTTTTCTTCATGGGGATTCTGGCGGATCAGATTTCGGCCATCCGTAGGGAAAGACGGCTGGATTGATAACCAGGGACGAAAATGGAATTCCTGCGTAAAAAATGGTTCAAATACCTCTTCCAGGCCCTGGGCGTGGCCCTTTTTGTTTTTATTATAATAAGAATCGATCTTTCCCAGGTGTGGGCCACCTACAAGAATATCCGGGGAAGGGGCTTGCTGCTGGCGGCCGGCATTATAATCCTCTTCATAGTGTTCAAGAGCCTGCGCTGGAAATACCTGGTGGAACTGCAGGGAGAGAGGGTCTCCCTCCCCAAGGCCGTCACCATCTATACAGCATCCCTTTACCTGGGAGTGGTCACTCCGGGAAGGATAGGAGATTTCGCTAAAAGCTATTATCTGGTTAACCGAGGAATGGAGGCGGGCAAGGCCCTTTTCAGTTCTCTGCTCGATCGTTTCTTCGATATCTGTTTTTTGATCCTAATCGGCTATCTCAGCCTACTCCTCTTTCCCGGCCTGTTTCGATATCAATACCTGGTCAGCAGCGTCATAATGGCGGCGGTGATACTGGTAACGCTTTCCATCTTCTGGAGGAGGGATCTGCTCTATAAAATAATCGAAAGGTTCGTCGCCGGCAGCGGTCTGAGTAAGGTCCGTTCTGGCATCGGTAGGATCGCCTCCGACATCCTAAATGAATTCATACACCTGAAGGGAATACGGGTGGTGGTCATCGTGCTCCTCACCCTGGCGGCCTGGACCTTGCATTATTTGTTCTTTATCTTTTTCGCCCGCGCCCTGGGTATCGAGGGTTCGGTGACACTGTTGATAGTTTCGATATCAACGGCTATATTCGTAGGATTGGTTCCGGTCTCCATCTCCGGATTGGGGACCCGGGACATGGTACTGATCTTGATATTCGCTCAAGCGGGGCTGAGCCGCGAGGCGGCGGTATCGTTGTCGCTGGCCTTCGTGGTGGTTTACCTGCTGATCGGTTTACTGGGTTTTATCTGCTGGCTGACGGCGCCCTTTCATCCGGGGCGCGAACCAGGGCAAGCAACCGCAAAGGAATAGAAATGGTTAAACTGGAAGAAAGATCGCATACACGTTTCTCGGGGATCTGGAGGGGCCTGCTGGCCCATATCGCCTACTACATAAGCTGGCCCCATACGCTGGTATCGATCCTCCACAAGATAAGGGGAGTAAAGATCCACAACGTGCGCAACGTGCGCATCCTGGCCAACGTGGTGATCGACACCCTCTATCCGGAGCTGGTGGAGATGGAGGAATATTCCAGCCTCAGCCGGGGAGTGGTGATCCTGGCCCACTGGGTGACCACCGATTACCTGAAAGAAAAGATCGGCGGCCCCCATTTCGGCAAGGTGACGATCAAAAAGGGGGTTTCGATCGGAGTTAACGTTATCATCCTACCCGGAGTCACCATCGGAGAGGGATCGATAGTGGGCGCCGGAGCGGTGGTTACCCGGGATATACCCCCCTACAGCATCGCGGTCGGCAATCCCGCCCGGGTGATAAAGACCATAGACGAATTCGTGGAAAGCATGAAAAAGAATGAGCAGATACAAGAATAAATTCACCATGGACGCGGTGCGGGAATTCTGGGACGGAGTGGCCGAGCACGAATACGAGCACTGCAACGAGGAGATCGACCGGGTGCACACGCAGCGTTTCCGGGAAGCCCTGAAGCGCCTTCGTTTAGGACCGGGAATGCGGATGCTGAACGTATGGTCAAGGATAGGGGACGGCATCCCCTGGATCCGTCAGGGCTGCTCCGATATCATACTGATCAACGCGGAACTGTCGCTGGAAATGCTGAAGGTGAGCAAAAAGCTCAGCCCGGAAGAGATCCACGTGCAGACCTCCCTGCACGAACTGCCCTTCGGGGATGATTCCTTCGATACGGTCCTCTCCCTGGAGACCCTGGAGCACGTGCCCGACCCGCTCCTCTTTTTGCGGGAGATCCGCCGGATCCTGGTCCCGGGCGGCCGGCTGGTGATGAGCCTTCCCCCGTCCTACGCCGAGTGGACCAGCTGGCTTAACGCCATTCATAAGTTTCACCACGGGGAGGGGCCGCACCGTTTTATCGCCCCCCGCGTGGTCAAGAAGATGATGCAAGAGGCCGGGTTGAGGCTGGACGATTACCAGGGAACCCTCTTCATCCCCCTGGAAGGAGAATTGATCGAGAAGATCGATGTATGGCTCTCCGATCTTATTGGCCGCTCGTTCCTGGGACAACTGTGCATGAGGTCCTTTTATGTCTGCACCGCTTCCCTGTGAAATCCTGCTGGAAACGGTTGTCTCCCGCGGCCTCTGCACCCGCTGCGGCACCTGCGTGGGGGCCTGCCCCCGGGGCAACCTGCGCATGGCGGACATCCTGGGCGATTGCCTGCCCGTGGCCGGAGCAGATTGCGACTCCTGCGGGCTCTGTGTCCGCTCCTGTCCGGGAGGCACGGTGAATTTCAAAGCCCTGGGGGAAATGCTGTTCGCCGGGGAGAAATCCGATTTCCTCCTGGGCGTGGTAAAAAAGGCCTACCTGGCCCACGCCCGGGACAGCCGTATCCGGGAGCGGGGGGCCAGCGGGGGAGTGGTGACCGCCCTGCTCCTGAGCCTCCTGGAGGAGGGGAAAATCAAGGGCGCCCTGCTCTATTCCCCCCAGGAGGGCGAGCCCTGGCGGGGCCGCGGCATCATAGCCGAAACCGCGGACGAGATCGCACGCGCGGCGCAGAGCCGTTACCAACTGAGCCCGCTCAACGCGGTACTGGGCGAGATGGCGGGCCGGGAAGGCCCCTATGCCATGGTGGGGCTGCCCTGCCACCTCCACGGCCTGATGAAGCTGAAAAACGCCGGTTGGAATAGCCCCGTGAGCCTGGAGCCTCTCATCGGCATCTATTGCGGCAACAACCTCTATTTCCAGGCCACCCGGACGATGCTCCGGAAGATGGGAGTGGGCTCGCTGGAGGATATCGAAAAGTTGAGCTACCGGGAGGGTAAATGGCCCGGTTCCTTCACGGTCAAAACCAGGGACGGCAATTTCCGCCGGATCTCCAAGCTCGATTTCAACCAGGCCATACCTTTCTATATCAACCGGCGCTGTCTTTTCTGCGTCGACCTGACCAACGAGTTGACCGATATATCGGTAGGCGACGGATGGGATAAGGAGGGAGGGGAGGAGGAAGGATGGTCCGTGGTCCTGACCCGCACCGGGAAGGGAGAGAGGATCGTCCGGGAGGCCGCGGCGGCGGGCATAATTCACCTGGAAGAGATCGACCCGGCCCGCGCCGCCCGGATGCACGCTCACGCCTTCGATTTAAAAAAGACCGGCGCCTTTATCCGCCTGGGCCTGTGGAAAAAGTGGGGTTTCAGCGTGGCCCGCTACGACATCTCACCGCCACCGGTGAAAATTGGCCGTAAAATAATGGAAGTTGTTATTTCATTACAGTTTATCATCTGCTCCAGCGGTCCGGGGCGTTTTCTGTTCAGGCTACTGCCGGTCGGCGCCCTGGGGTATTTCTTCCGCCAGCTGAGGAAAAGCTGGATAAAAATTTCCCGCAAATCGGCTTGATCCCGTCATCGATTCAGGAAAAATTTTCCTCCTTTTTTAAAAAACCGCTAAAGAAACCTTGCCCGGGGACGAAAAATAGAACAGGAGCAAAACAACTGCTGGCATAGCATCACACGGAGGTGCGATATGGTGCTCCTGAACGTGAACGCGGCCCGGGGTCAAAGCGGTCAAGAGATCCGGATGGAGATGATGCCGGAACAGGCGGCGCGTCTCAACAATCCGGCCCCTCCCGAGAAGATCGTGGAGCCCCGCCGGGACGCGGAAGCCCAAACCGAAGATCGGCGGAACGGGGACGGGAATCCTCCCCGGCGGGAAACGATAGAGGCCATCCGCAAACGGCTGGGGGAGGAAAAGGCTCAATTGCAGGAAAGGGCCCGGGAGATGCTGATGAACGACGCAAGGACCTACAACGCCCTGGCCCGCCTGCGGGAAACCGAAGATCTCTCCGGCCTGCTGATCGATGAGCATGGTTAAGGTATTGACCAGGCGGCTCCCGGTTCGATACATTATGGAGCATGAACCGGGAACCTGAGCATACGCTGGGACGAAAGCTTGAACCCTGGGAAAATGCCATCCTCCAGGCGGGAAATCTGGCGTTGGTGGGCGGAGTGGTGAGGGATCTGCTGCGCGGAGAGAAGCTCCGGCCGCTGGATGTCGATTATATCGCCTCCGCCATCGCTCAGGATAAACTTATCGCCATCCTTAACAACTTCGGCAAGACCAACCTGACGGGGAAGTCTTTCGGAGTGATCAAATTTCAAACTCCCGCGGGCCACACGGTCGATATATCGCTGCCCCGCTGCGAGTTTTCCACCGGTCCCGGACACCGCGATTTTCAGGTCGAGTTCGATCCCGGCATTCCCCTGGAGGAAGACCTGCTGCGCCGGGATTACACCATCAATTCCATGGCCCTGGATCTGCGCACGCTGAAATTGATAGACCCCCTGGGGGGCAAGGAGGATTTGAATAACCGGCTGCTCCGGGTCAACCGGGAAAATTCCTTCCGGGAGGATCCGCTGAGAATTCTGAGGGGCGTTCAGTTCATGGCCCGGTTCGGCCTGCGGGTGGAGGAAAAAACCCGGGAGCTGATGGGGCGGGATGGAGAGTTGCTGCAAACCGTCTCCCCCGAAAGGATCCGGGATGAGTTGAATAAAATGATGCTGTTGGCGGATAAGCCCGGCGACGGTTTTATCTTCATGCATCACACGGGGATTCTAAGAGAGATTCTGCCTGAGCTGGACGAAACCTGGGGGGTGGAACAAAACGAATTCCACCCCGACGACATCTTCATCCACTCGGTGAAAAGCTGCGACGGAGCCGGAGCGGACCTGCTGCTGCGCTGGAGCGCGCTGCTGCACGACCTGGGCAAGAAAAAGATGAAACAAACCGTCAAGGGAAAAACCGTTTTCTACCGTCACGAGGTGGAAAGCGCGGAATTATCCAGACGGATTCTGAAGCGTTTATCTTTCTCCAACCTCTTTATCCGGCAGACCTCCCACCTGGTCGAGAACCACATGTTTTTTATCACCGGCGAGTGGTCCGACGGGGCGGTTAGGAGGTTCATGGCCCGGGTGGGGGTCGAGTCGCTGGAACCGCTGCTGGCGCTGAGAATGGCGGATGGAAAATCCAGGGGCGATCAAAGGATAGCGGAGGAAGTCAAAAATATACGGGAACGATTTACCCGCGTCCTGGAGAACGACGCGGCCCTGAAGAGGAACGATCTTCCGGTGAACGGACGGGACGTGATGGAGATAACCGGACTGGGACCGGGTCCCCGGATCGGTTCCATCCTGGATGGCCTGCTGGAGATGGTCCTGGATAATCCGGAGCGCAATACCCGCCCATTACTGCTGGAAGAGATCCATAGGATAAAAGACGGCGGGAGCGGCGGAAGATAAAAAAAGGAAAGTTCCTGTAAATCGGTGTCAGGGGTATTTCCCAACGTGAGTTCGAATGGAAAGGGTAATCGAATCACCTATTGCCGAGAAATCCTTTGGGACAGGGGTTTGAAATTACAGGAACCCTCCCAGGAGAATATAGTGTATTGTACCTATACCTGTCAAATAAATTATCCCTAAAAAATTTCCCGCGCGCCCGGCGGGCCCGTCCGGGTGATCATCCCATCTCTTTTTAGACCATGATATTACCACCTCCGGGAAGCGGAGGATTCAAGAATAAAGTTTATATTTTCATTTATCGGTATTATACTTCAGGGGGTAGGCTTCTTCCCCATACCGGGAGCGGGAATGAAAAAACTGGAGAAATTGATCAAGGAAATGCGCAAGCAACTTTTTCCCTATCATCATGAGCACGACATAGAGAGGGACGAGCAGCGGTGGATGATAAAGAGCGGCGATTATCTCGAATCCTGGATCGCCGAACAGCTGAGGATCTGCAAGAAGAAGAACCGCTGCGCGAAAAGGGGAAAATGTGTTTTCTACGATTATGGAGATCTCGCCAAGAGGAATTATGAGATCTGTCACCAGGTTCTGCTCAGGCTGGAGAACGGTGACATCGTCTGCTCCATAGAAGCTGCCGAGGATGAGGAATAGCAGCTATTGCCATAATTCAGCCATTATGGCACATATTGACAGCGACTGCCTGTGCTTGATTTAACCGAATATTTGTATTCCTGCCGCCCTATTATATAACTCACATTATAACAACGTATTACAAAATGTTATCTCTGGTCGGCTTTGGCATAATACTTGAGTAGATAATAAGTCGATTATTACTGTGTATATAAACAAATCAATTGATAAAGAAAAGAGGTAGAGAAAATGTCAAAGATTATAGGAATAGATCTGGGAACCACAAACTCCTGCGTGGCGGTTATCGAGGGAGGGGAACCGGTAATTATCCCCAATCCCGAAGGAGGCAGAACGACACCTTCAATAGTGGGATTCAAGGATTCGGAAAAATTGGTGGGCATGTTGGCCAAAAGGCAGGCGGTCACCAATCCTCACCAGACGGTTTACTCCATCAAACGCTTCATGGGACGCAAATACTCGGAGGTAGGCACCGAAATATCCGAGGTGCCCTACGAAATAGTGGAGGGTAAAAACCAGGACGTGCGCGTCAAGGCCGGGGATAAGCAATATTCCCCTCCCGAGATTTCAGCCATGATCCTGCAGTACTTGAAGGAAGCGGCGGAGAAATACCTGGGTGAAAAGGTGCGTAAGGCGGTAATTACCGTTCCCGCCTATTTTAACGACAGCCAGAGGCAGGCCACCAAGGACGCGGGCAAAATAGCGGGGCTGGAGGTGGAGAGGATAATAAACGAACCGACCGCCGCGGCCTTGGCCTACGGACTGGATAAAAAAGGCGAGAAGACGATCGCCGTTTTCGACCTGGGCGGTGGCACCTTCGATATCTCCATCCTGGAATTGGGCGAGAGCGTATTCGAGGTGAAGGCCACCAACGGCGACACCCACCTGGGCGGAGATGACTTCGACCAGAGGGTGATCGACTGGTTGGTGGAAGAGTTCCGCAAGGATCAGGGTATCGATCTCTCGAACGATCCCATGGCCATTCAGCGGCTCAAGGAAGCGTCCGAGAAAGCCAAATGCGAGCTTTCCACGGTGCCGCAGGCGGAGATAAGCCTGCCCTTCATCACGGCCGACGCCAGCGGGCCCAAGCACCTGAACATGAAACTGACCCGGGCCAAGTTCGACGCCCTCACCGAGGATCTGGTCCAGCGCACCGTCCAACCCTGTAAAAATGCCTTGCAGGACGCCGGCATGACTCCGGTCGATATCAACGAGGTCATTCTGGTGGGAGGAACCACCAGGATGCCTTCCGTGCAGGCCAAGGTGAAGGAGCTTTTCAACCGTGAACCCCACCAGGGAGTAAATCCCGATGAGGTGGTGGCCCTGGGCGCGGCCATCCAGGGGGGGGTGCTGGCCGGGGACGTGCATGACGTGCTGCTGCTCGATGTCACCCCTCTATCCCTGGGCATAGAGACCCTGGGCGGGGTAATGACCAAGCTTATCAACCGGAACTCGACCATACCGACCCGGAAGAGCGAGATCTTCTCCACCGCGGCCGATAACCAAACCACCGTGGAGATCCACGTGCTGCAGGGCGAGAGGGAGATGGCGGGGGCCAACAAATCGATCGGCCGCTTCCAGCTGACCGGTATCCCGCCCGCCATGCGGGGCATTCCCCAGATCGAGGTGACCTTCGACATCGACGCCAACGGCATCCTCAACGTGACGGCCAAGGATAAGGCCACCGGCAAGGAACAGAAGATCATCATCCAATCCTCCAGCGGACTATCCGCGGACGAGATCGACAACATGGTCCACGAAGCCGAAGCCCACGCGGCCGAGGACAAGGCCAAGAGGGATTTGATCGATCTGCGCAACCAGGCCGACCAGATCAGTTACCAAACCGAAAAGCAGCTGGATGAGTACAAGGACAAGATCCCCTCCGGGGATATGGATGATATCCGCAAGGCCTTGGAAGAGCTGAAGGAATCGGCCAAATCGGACGACAAGGCCAGGATCAAGGCGGCCATAGACAAACATAATTCTGTATGGCAGAAGGTCGCCCAGGTGATGTACCAGCAGGCTCAGGCTCCCCCGCAGGATGCCGGCGCCGGCCAGGCTTCGGCAGGCCCGGAGCAGGCGGAGGAGAAGCAGGATGAGGGCCAGGCGGTGGACGCCGAATACGAAGTGATCGACGAAGAGGAAAAGAAATAAAGCTCGAGGGGCGGGATTATTCTGTTGCCCGCCCGGTGATTATGCTTTAACATTCCCTTTGCGCGAGGGGCGTGGGCGATTAGCTCAGATGGTTAGAGTACCTGCTTGACATGCAGGGGGTCACTGGTTCAATTCCAGTATCGCCCACCATATTTCAT
>JAFGPI010000079.1 GCA_016926065.1 Candidatus Krumholzibacteriota bacterium | reverse complement strand
GATCAGAACCTGGGTTATAACGGTCGCCAGGGAGGCCCCCCGCATTCCGTACCGGGGAATCAGCAGATAGTTGGCGAAAACGTTGAACAGGGCCGCGCAGCCGATAATCACCGGAAAATATCCGGTTTTCCTTTCCAGATTGAGTCCCACCCCCACTATGTAAAAGGCTCCCGATAATACCAGGGACAGGGTAAGCAGGGGGACTACCTGGTAGGCGTCCCGGTAGACGGGAGGGGCCAGCAGGGTTATCACTTCCCGGGAAAAGACCGACAGTCCCAACGCGATCAGGGACGCCGCCGTAATGAAGTAGGTGAGGACGTTGCGGTAGACGACGGCCGCCCCTTCTTCCCGCGCCAGCTTAAACATGATGACCGGCCAGGCCAGGGAAAACGGCTGCACCACGAAAACGATCATTATCGAACTGATCTTGTATCCCAGCGAATACAATCCAACTTCATGCAAATCGGATAGATATTTAAGCAGGTACCGGTCGGCGCCGGTCAGCACCTTATTGGCCAGGGAGGCGGCAATCAGGGGCGTGCCGAAGGTCAGCATCAGCTTCAACTCGGAACGGGAAAATACCCACTTGATCTTGCGGAAGACGAAGATCAGTCCCGTCAGGTAGATCAGGCAACCGGAAATGGCACCTCCCAGTAAGATCCCCAGCACTCCCAGCTTGAGCACCACTACGAAATATATGTTGAGCATCAACATCAGGAATATCTGGGAAAAGGTGAAGCAGATATAGAGAAAGGACCGTTCCTCCGCCCGCAGCACCGCCAGGGGAACCAGCAGCCCGGCGGCGAAAAAAGAGGACAGTATCATCAGGCGAAAATGCGGGATATAGTCGGTGTTCCCGAAGAGAACCCGCGAAAAGAGAGGAGCCCCGCTCAGCATTGCGGCCGAGAGGATTACGGTCACGGTCACGCAGAAATAAAAGGCGCTGCTGATCACCAGCCGGCGTTTTTTCTCGCTGTCGTAGTTGAAATACGATTTGAATATCGCCGTGCTCATCCCGAAGTTCAAGATGACCACGATAATGGAGCTGGTGATGGTGATGATCTCCAGCACGCCGTAGTCGGCCGGTAAAAGAAATTTGGTAAACACCGGCAGCAGCAAAAATCCCACTATCTTGGTGGAAAGATTTCCGAATCCGTAGATGACGCTGTGCTTTAAAACATTCTTGTATTGGGAAAAATCGCCCTTCATCCTTTTACTCCGCCGGTTATCGCTCCCCCCTTAGTACGCGCCGCGTCAAGTCATCGATCCTTTCGCCCGGGTCGAAAGTGAATTCACCGATCACCCTTTCCCGGGCCGCTACGCCCAGCCTCCGGGCCCGCTCCCCGTCCCCCAGGAGACTGCAGATAGCCGCGGCGATCTCCGCTTCGCTCCATGGATCGACCAGCAACCCGGTCACACCATCCACCACGGCATCCTCCACTCCTCCCGAGCGGCCGGCGATCACCGGCTTTTCCCAGTAACCGGCCTCCAGATAAACGATTCCGAATCCTTCCATATCGTTTCCGATCCGGCGCGAGGTCATGATAAAGATGTCACACATCCGGTAATGGAGGGATATGTCCTCCTCGGTCACCAATCCGATGAAGAGAATCTTATTCTCCAGGCCCAGTTGCCGGACCGATCGTTTCAGGTAATCCTCTCTTTCCCCCCGGCCCCCGATCAGGTACAGGGTATCTGGATATTTCTCCAGCACCCGGGGCAAGGCCCGGATCACCATATCCTGCCCCTTGCGCTCCACCAGATGGGAAATGGTCAGGAGCACCTTCTGCCGACCTATCCCGTAGCGCCGGCGCAACCCGTTCACATCGCCCTCGGCGGAAGACCGCAACCGGGGAATACTGACAACCGGAGGAAGCATGAATATCCTCTCCTCTTTTACTCCCAGATCCATCAATTTCCTCCGGGTAAAATCGCTGATGGTGACCACCGCCGAGGCTCGATGCAGCATTTCCTTCATCAGGGAACGGCATACCACATCCTCCTCCCACACGTACAGTTCCTTGGCATAGGTGTAGAGCACGTAGGGAATTCCGAAAAAACAGTGCAGCGCGTAGGAGGCCAATCCGGAAGGCAGGATATATCCGTCATGGATTATATCGATCTTCTCCCCCCCCATCCTGGCGGTTATGGCGCGCAGGACCGAAGTCACTCCGAGGGCCAGCGAACGGTAGGAGAGGGAGAGAATTAAGAATTTGCACAGCCGGAAAAAATTCCTAAATAGCCGGGAGGAATGATGGGATTTGAAGATGAAGTAGGCCCGGACAAGGGCACCCGGCATCGACCACCGCGAACGGCAGGCCTCGATACGCACGATTTCCATCGCCTGCGCCTGGTCAAAGATGCGGCATTTCTCTTCATCCTCCGGGGGAGGCGCGAAAACCACCAGGTTTTCCGGATCCATGCTACTGCATATATCATAGAGGTACCGCTGGGCGCCTCCCTCCACCGGCAGGAAAGAGTGAGGCACAAAAAGACGAAAACCTTCTTCTTTCACCAATAGATACCTCCGCCGGGAAGCCCGACCGCCGGGAGTCATTATTCCTTCCGCTGAATTCCGGCTTTAAAACCCGGATTGACCGCTACACCGTCCGCTCCACTGCGCGGGTGGAGAGGTCGCCCCCCGGATCGGGACCGGAAACAACTTCCAATCTAACACACCCTTACCCCTTTGCCTATTAAATTAAGAGAGATTTCAAGAGATCGGCGGGGCGGCTCCCCCGCGCCGGTGGAAAATTGATATTACCGAGTGTTTCTATTTTGACGGCCAGGTCTCTCCCCCGCACCGGGATTAAATATTTTGATTTTTCGGTCGATAACTTTTACTAATGGAGGGAATTGCATTGCCCGAAAGATCGATTATATGCAATCTGATACAGGAGAGGCCCGGATAACTTAAGACGCGATGGCACCGGAGGGAAAGATGGAGAATGACTTTATCAAAAGGGGAGAAACCGCCTATTTAATCCTGGAGAAGGCGCACGAAGGCGTGCTCATCGCCGAGCTCGAATCCAAACGCTTGAGATACTCCAATCCTTCCCTGCGCCGGATGCTGGGCTACAGCGAGAAGGAAATACTCCGGCTGACCATTGACGACATTCACCCGGCTCCTTCTCGGCTCTCGGTGAGGGATATCTTTCGTTCCCTGCTCCAGGGAGGGAAAAAGATAATCCACTCGGTACCCTGCCTGCGCCGGGACGGTACCGTTTTTTTCGCCGATATCAGCACCTTCAAAATGAAAATCAGCCAGACCTGCTGCTACGTGGGATTCTTTACCGATATCTCTGAACGCCGGGTCACCCAGGAGGAAATCGAAAACTCCCAGCGTCTACTGGCCAGCGTGTTTGACGCCGTACCCGACCTGCTTATCGTGATCGATCGAGCTTATAAAATTAAATACACCAATTACAAGGGTCACGACCTGATCGCACAGCCCGAGGCGGAAAAAGGCGACACCTGCTACGGGCGGTTCAAGCTGCTCGAGGAGCCCTGTACCGATTGCAGCGCCCTCCCGGTTTTCGAAAAGGGAATCGCGGTGGAAAGAGAAATGGTCAATCCGGCGGACAACCGGGTACGCGAAGTCGGGGCCTTTCCGATCAAGAACGCCGCCGGGGAAGTGGTCTACGTGGTGGAATATGTACGGGATATCACGGAGCGAAAGCAGGCGGAGGCGGAGAGGCTCAGGCTGGAGCAGCAGGTCCAGCAGGCTCAAAAAATGGAGTCGCTGGGATTGCTGGCCGGGGGTATCGCCCATGATTTCAACAACCTGCTCCAAAGCATCTACGGGCATATCGAAATCGCGCGGGCGGAATCGATGAATCCGGAAACCAACGATGCCCTGGAAGCCAGCCTCAACACCATTCATCGAGCCCGGAGCCTCACCCAACAGCTTCTCACTTTCTCCAAGGGTGGGGTCCCCGCCCGCAAACCGGGTGACATAAAGCAATTCCTCCGGGAAACCTCCCAATTCGCTTTAAGCGGATCCCAGATTATCTGCCGCTATTCGTTCCCCCCGGATCTGTGGCCCTGCGACTATGACTCGAACCAGATCGGACAGGTGATCGACAATATCATCATAAATTCGGTACACGCCGCTCCCCAGGGCGGGAATATATATATCAGCGCCCGGAACTTGAAAATAGGCACCGGCGCTCATAACTATCTCCCTTCCGGAAGTTTCGTGAAGATATCGATCAGGGACGAGGGGATCGGCATCCCTCCAGAAATCATCAACCGGATTTTCGAACCTTTCTTCACCACCAAGCAATCGGGCAGCGGTTTGGGACTGACCACCTCCTATTCCATAGTGAAGCGTCACGACGGCTGCATCGAGGTGGAATCGGAGCCGGGGAAAGGCAGTATATTTCATATTATCCTTCCCGCCTCCCAGCGGGCCGTGGCGGAGGAACCGGCCCCGGTTACCGCGGCCGTGAGGCGCGGAGGAAAAATACTGATCATGGACGACGACACGATAGTGAAAAAGACCCTCCAGGCCATGCTCGAGTATTATGGATTCACGGTGGCCTGCGCCTCGGAGGGGACCGAGGTTCTACGTATGCTGGGCGACGGCGGGGAATCCCTGGCTTCTTTTAGCGCCATCATTCTAGATTTGACGATACCGGGAGGAATGGGGGGTAAAGGGGTTATAACCGAGATCAGAAAAAGGAACCAGGAAATTCCGGTGTTTGTGGCCAGCGGTTACGCGGATGATCCGATTATATCCGATCCGGTGGCGTCGGGATTTACCGACAGCATACGGAAACCGTTCACCCGGGAAGAGTTGATCGGGATGCTGGATAAACATTTGTGCTACGCCGGGCACCAGCCGGAGGGAGAGCCGTCGCTCGGCGCGGGAGCGAAGGGAGCCGGCCCCGGCCGACCCCTAAATCCCTAAGCGGAAGGGATACCATATGAACCAGAAAGGTTTTCAAGACTACTATCCGGACGATCTGAGCCATTGCTACGGATGTGGCCGGCTCAACCGGCAAGGCCTGCAGCTGAAAAGCTATTGGGACGGGGAAGAGTCGGTGGCGGTCTTCGAGCCCCGTTCCTATCATACCGCCGTACCCGGATTCGTTTACGGCGGGCTGATAGCCTCTCTGATCGACTGCCACGGTACCGGTACCGCCGCCGCCGCGGCTTATCGCCGGGAAGGGAGGGCAATGTCCTCCTCTCCCTCCCTGCGCTTCGTGACCGCGTCCTTGCAGGTCGATTACCTGCGCCCCACCCCCCTGGGCATTCCCTTGGAAGTGCGGGGCAGGGTGGAGGAGATCACGGACCGGAAGGTGGTGGTGAGCGAGACGCTCTCGGCCGGAGGACTGATCTGCGCCCGGGGCAGGGTGGTAGCGGTGAAGATGCCCGAAAACATGCTTTCCCCGTAACGGCACCAAAACCTCTTGACAAGCCAAGATTTTAATGGCAGTTAGGAGGAATCAGGCGAAGGAGAAAATAATGAAAAGATTTCTTTCCCTTCCGTTTTGCCCTGTCCTCGCGGTGCTGGCCGGCTTGATATTTACCCCCCCGGGAGCGGAGGGAAGCAGCCGATACGTCTCCCTGCTCCGGGACCCGCAGCAAAGGGTCAAACTCGAAACGCTGGCCCGCATGGAAAGAGAAGGCCGCCTTGATCCAGAAATAAAAAAACTACTTCTCGATCCGGAAAAGTTGATCAGGATCCGGTGCGCGGAGGTATTGGGCCGCGCTGACGATCCCATCGGCACCGTTTTTTACCTCTCCCAGCTATGCCGGGATAAGGAACCGGAGGTGGTGGAATCCGCCCTCTATTCCCTGGGCCTCTGCGGGTGGCGGAAAGACACCTCGGAAGAGGTCCTGGAGATATTTCAGGGCTGCCTCCGAGATTCCCCCCTGCGCATCAAGACCCGGGCGATCGAAGCCCTCGGTAAAACACGCCTGCCGGCGGCCGGACCGCTGATAATCCCTTACCTGAAAAACTTTCACGCCTCCCTGCGATCGGAGGCCGCCCTGGCCCTGGCCGCCCTGGGAGATTCAACCAAGGCCGAATATTGCTTCAATTCAATTCATGACCCGGATCCGGGAGTGATCTCTTCCACCGTCTACGCCCTGGGAAAGCTGGGATACAAGAAAAAGAGCGACCGTTTGATCCCGCTGCTGGATCACGAGAACTCCACCGTGGTGCTGCGCAGCGCCGAAGCGCTGGGGCGGCTGGAGGCCAAGAACGCCGTCAAAGAG
>JAFGPI010000078.1 GCA_016926065.1 Candidatus Krumholzibacteriota bacterium | reverse complement strand
TTAGGGAGAAAATTCCGCGGAGGGGGTAAAAACCGGAGAAAATCGATTAAATCCTGCCTCAGGATATGTTATCATGGACGGGATGCAGCGTAATCGAATACCGGCGGGGGGTGGAAAGATGCTCCACTACAAGGAACTCATATCAGCGGACGATATCCAGCGGAGGGTCAGCGAACTGGCCCGGGAAATATCCAGCGACTATCCGCACAGCAATCCCTTGCTGGTGACCCTGCTCAAGGGCGCTTTCATATTCCTGGCGGATTTGGTCAGACAGCTATCGATACCTCATGAAATCGATTTTATCACCCTTTCCAGCTACAAGAATGGTTCGCGAAGGAGTGAGGCGATAGAGGTGATCAATCACCTCAGAAGCGATATAGACGGCCGCGATATTATCATTATCGACGAGATCGCCGATACCGGCCGGACCCTCTCCCAGTTGATGAAAACCCTCAGCGAGCGCAGAATAAGAAGCCTGCGTATCTGCACCCTGCTCAACAAGCCTTCCGCCCGGGAAGTCGAGATTCCGGTTCATTATACCGGATTTGAGATCCCCGATCTGTTTGTGGTCGGGTACGGCCTGGATTACCGCGAACAGTATCGAAACCTGCCCTGTATAGTGGAATTGACTCAACACCTCAAGCAATACGCCATTCCGCCGCGGAAACCGGCAAAGGAGTTAAAAACGGAAAACATCGGATAGCGAAAGGCGGCGCGGGGCCGACTCGCCACCGGGCCAGAGTCTCTTCCGGTTCTTTCGCTATCGGCCGTTATTCATAATGGACAAAATCGCCATAATTATTTATCTTGCTTAAGAAATGGAGTTCGGTTAATAAAATGAATATGGATTACAAAGATAATAGAGGCAGAAAACCGCCCCCGCAGAAGAAATGGGTTCCTCCCGGGGGGGGAAAGCCGGGACAGCAAAAACCTTCCCGGTCCATGGCCCTATGGGTGATGATCATCATTCTCTTCTTCCTGGCCTACCTGCTCTTCAACTCCCGCGGTGACCGGGAATACACCATCAACTACTCCCAATTCGTAGCTGAGGTCCAAAACGGTAACATTGCCAGCCTCAAGGTAAAGGGAAGAGAAGTGAGGGGGAAACTTATCAATCCGATCGTGATCCCCTCCTCCGGCGAAGGAACCACCATCAGCAGCTTCAAGACCACCCTGGTGGCCGAGGACAAGGACCTCCCCGCGCAGGTGTGGGCGGTCAACTCCGAGACCGTTATCGAAGCCCTGCCTCCCGGCAGCAGCGTCTGGGTCAAAGCCCTGGCCACCGCGCTGCCGTTAATCGCCCTGCTGGTGCTGTGGGTAATACTCATGCGGCAGATGCAGGCCGGAGGCAACAAGGCCTTTTCCTTCGGCAAAAGCAAGGCCAAGCTAAGCGGAGGGAACCAGCCGAAGGTGACCTTCCGCGACGTGGCCGGAGTGGATGAGGCCAAAGAGGAACTCCGCGAGATAATCGAATTTCTCGAGGATCCCAAGAAATTCCAAAGACTGGGCGGCCGGATCCCCAAAGGGGTATTACTACTGGGGCCTCCGGGAACCGGTAAAACTTTACTGGCCCGGGCCGTCGCCGGGGAAGCGGGAGTACCCTTCTTCAGTATGAGCGGTTCCGATTTCGTGGAAATGTTCGTGGGAGTGGGAGCCAGCCGGGTAAGGGATCTTTTTGATAAAGGGAAAAAACACGCGCCCTGCATACTGTTTATCGACGAGCTCGACGCGGTAGGCCGCCACCGGGGTGCCGGATTGGGAGGCGGTCACGATGAAAGGGAGCAGACCCTCAACCAGTTGCTGGTGGAAATGGACGGATTCGAGACCAACGAGGGAGTGATCCTGCTCGCCGCCACCAATCGGCCGGACGTGCTGGATCCCGCCCTGCTCAGGCCGGGCCGCTTCGACCGCCGGGTTATCGTGGATATGCCGGATATCAAGGGACGACTGGGCATACTCAAGGTGCATACCCGTCACATCCCCCTTTCCGAGGACGTTGACCTGGATGTCGTGGCCCGGGGCACGCCCGGCATGTCGGGCGCCGACCTGGCCAATACCGTCAACGAGGCCGCGCTCCTGGCCGCCCGCCTCAACAAGAACAAGGTGGACATGGAAGATTTCGAGGAGGCCAAGGACAAGGTGCGGCTGGGACCGGAACGCAAGAGCCGGGTGATGAAAGAGGACACCCGCCGGGTCTCGGCCTATCACGAGGCGGGTCACGCGGTGGTGGGATCATACCTGGAAAACGCCGATCCGCTGCACAAGGTCACCATCATACCGCGCGGCAGGGCCGGCGGACTTACCTATTTTCTGCCCGACGACGACCGGTTGTTCTATTCCCGGGAATATCTCTTCGACCTGATCGCCATGTCCCTGGGAGGCCGGGCGGCCGAAGAACTGGTTTTAAACCGGATCGGCAGCGGAGCCCAGAACGATATCAAGAACGCCTCCCTGATCGCCCGCAAGATGGTTACTCAATGGGGAATGAGCACCCGGATGGGGCCGATCTCCTTCGGCGAGCATGAAGAGCAGATCTTCATCGGAAGGGAGTTGGCCACCCGCAAGGATTACAGCGAGCAAACCGCGGTTGCCATAGACGAGGAAATCGAGAAGATAGTACTGGACTGTCAAGAAAAGGCCAAAAAGATCCTGATCGAGCATATGGATCAGCTGCACCGGGTCGCCGAAGCCCTTCTGGAGAGGGAATCCCTTGACGCGGAGGATGTAAAAATCCTGCTTAACAACGGCACCCTGCCCCCGCACAAGAAAGTAAAGCATATTAATACCCAGGAGAATACCGACCTTGCCGCGGACGGAAAATCAACCGCTTCCCCGGACACCCCGCAGGGGGATAATACTCCGGCGGAGAAAGAACCGGACGATCCTTTATCCTTCGGGGAAAGCGAGGCGAGGGAATCCGAACCGGATCCCGGGAATGACGCGTTGGCCCCCTCCGCGGAGGAGAAAAAAGCCGGAAACGGCAACGATGTTAAATAACCATTAACCCGGTAGCAGAGGAAAATCCGGATCCTTTTTATCCATGCGTTACTCACCACGCCTCATCTCCACTCGTGATCTGCATAGACTTATTCCCCGGTTGCGGGAGGCCGGGGTGTCCCCCGCCGGAGCGGATATTGTTTCCCGCAAGATCGAAAACCTGGTTATTCTTCTGGAAGAAGTGCCCCCGGCCGCCGCGAACATAATCAAGCAGCAGCTGCTGTCCCTGGGAGGAGACGCGGCGGTGCACCGTGATGTCATCACCGGCAAACCCGAGAAATCTACAGCCTATCTCATCGCCGATGAAAGAAGATTCTCCCGCCTGGCCGAGAAGCTGGCCGGTCAGCCTTTCGCCCTAGGCGAAC
>JAFGPI010000077.1 GCA_016926065.1 Candidatus Krumholzibacteriota bacterium | reverse complement strand
TCCCCCGCCGCGTTGCAGGGCCAGCAGGTCGAAGGATAAGGTGATCTGAGCGCTCTCAATCAGGAATCTTCCCTCCTGCCCGGGAAGCTGGAGGGCGTGGAAGGGGAGGTGGTGAAGCACGCCATCGGGGATAATGGCCAGCCGTCTCTTGCCGGAGATAAACGCGCCCGCCGGTCCCAGCAGGATTTCGCCCAGTTCCCGGGACAGGCGGGAAATATCCCCCTTCACCGGCGGCGGCTCCTCACAGGGACAGCCGGGAATCTTGATCATGGATAGGCGGGTAAAGTCAAAAACCATCTTCTCCAGCCTTTTCCTCTCCAGGGGGATGGAATGGCGAAAGGTGGTGTCCGGATCGATGGCGGCGAGGATGATCCGATCCGGCAGGAGGATATACTGGATAACGGCGGCGTCCGCCGGAATCCACTCCCGCCGCGAGAGTAAATCTGTTATGCGTTGATCGATTCCCTCTCTTCCCCCCCCGCCGTTGAGGTAGGAAAGGTGGCGGGATTTTTCGGCCCAGTACAGCAGTGAATCAGGATTATCGAAGGAATCGTTTTCCAGCACCATCAGATCATCGTACACCTCGTTCATCTCAGCGCAGAGGGAATGTTTATCGGTGCTGAAGTCCCTATCTCCGGTCCGCCGTTCGAAAATCGCGACGGCTTCACGCAGGATTTCCTTGGCCCGCTCGATCTCTCCCTCCCGCCGGTAGGTGCGGGAGAGAAGGTGCAGCGCTTTTATGGTTTCTATCCACACCCCGGTTTCCCGCGTGAGGCGGAGGGTTTCCTGGAGATGATCCCGGGCCGCGGCAATTTCGCCGGTGCGCAGGTACAGATTTGCCAGGGCGTAACGGTATTCGGCCTCCTTGAGCCGGGCTTTCATCTTGCGGCTCAGTTTCAAGGCTTCCCGATAGGCTTTGGCGCCCCGCTTCATATCCCCGGCCGCCACGAATGAGTCTCCCAGGTGTTTCACCATCTCGGCGTAGAAGTGCCGGTCGATGCCTTGGTCCGCCAGATTGATGGCCCTTTCCAGATTGGCGATCGATTCATCCGTCTCTCCCCGATCTCTTTGAATATCGGCCAGCAGGGCCAGTCCGGCGGTATGACTGCTCAGGAAGAAGGGATGGTTCCGGAGGTTAAAAAGCGTATCGTCGCGAAGCCCTCTTTCAGATTTGAAGATTATATTTTCCGCGAAAAACAGGGCCCTGTCGTTCTGGTTGAAACGATGATAGAGGGTTCCCAGGGAGCGGGCCACGGAGATCTCGCAGATGGAGTAAGATATTTGAGAGCACAGCTCGAGGGCCCGCAGGTAGAGGCTCTCGGCTTCCGAAACGAATCCCTCCTTTTCCCTCAAAACGGCCAGGAAGGACAGTGCCCGGGAGATAAAATAATGATCCCCCAGGCGTTGGGCATAATCGAGACTTCTCAGCAGGGCTTCCTCGCCGGCGGTAAAATCACCGTTTTGCAGATGGTAGATACCGATTCTGCCGGCCATATGGGAAGCCCGGGAGTAGTTTTCCGTTTCCACCGCCACCTGGCAGGCCAGCTCCAGGAAGGAAAAGGCCTCTTCCTCCCGTTCCAGCAGGAAATGGTAGTCGGCCTGGTATTCGTATACCGACACCATGGTGCCATAGAATAAGCTCGAGTCACTTTTAACCAAGTGGCGCAACCTGTCCAGATCATTCAGCAGACGGGGGGAGGTTTCCTTTTGCCGGTACAACCTGGACATAATATCCCGGGAGGCTTCCACGATCCGGAAATGCCGGCGTCTCAACTCCTTGTTTCTATTGAATAATTGATGGCTTTGCAGATAAGGTATGTGGAAAACCTCTTTCATCAGGCCGGTATGCCTTTCCACGGAAGAACAGATCCTGTCCACCATGAGGGTGTCCATCACTTCATGGTGGGAGTGATGGTTGGTAAGGACGGTGTAGAATAGGATGGTGGCCTTATTGTATCCAATCCGGCGGTATGTTTCCTTAACCTCTTGGTCCTCCAGTAGATGCAGGGGGAGGGCATACTTGTCCGAAAAAAACATGTACTTTTCTTCCTCACCGGTCGAGGCCGGGGGCAGAAGTTGGAATATGACGATTATAATGAAGGTCAGCGGTAAAGCTGTTCGTCTGGCACTCAGAGGCATGAGGCAACTCCTGGGTAAATATCACTAGATTATACCATGGGCGGCGGATCTGTAACAGCGCCTAATGGACCAAAGGTGGATTCTCCGCGGGGCGTGGGGGAGGGATGCTCAGGCGGCCGGACGCGGGGGGGAGAGACGATCATTGCGCCCTTTTACGCCTTGGGAGCCGGGGGAGGGAAGCGCATGAAATAGGGGGAACCGGGAGCGATCGGTCAATCCCGCAAAGCGCGGACGGCTTTTCCGGCCCAGGGGGAGCGGGAATCGAGCCGCAGGTAAGTATCGAGGAAGTTTCTGGCCCGGACCTCATTTCCCAACTCATGGTGCAGCAGGGCCAGGTTATAAAAGGTCTCCGCCCGGGTATTCCTGGCGGTGACCGCCTGCTCCAGGAATTCGAGGGCCAGGGCGTTATCGCCCGTGCGGTAGGCCACCACGGCCAGGTTGTTCAAGGCGGAGGGATCGCCGGGATTGAGATCCAGCACCTTTTCATAAAAGATGCGGGATCTCTCCGGTTGATTCCGGATTAGGTACAGATCCCCCAGCATCTTTATCACCTCGGTCCGGCCGGGGTATTTTCGCTGGGTCCGGCGCAGGGCGGCCTCGGTGTCCGCCATTAATGAAGTATTGGTCCCGTGAAATCCCCGCATTTCGGGGTAGTCCCCATCGGGGGCGGTTTTGCCGCCGCAGAGACGGAGATCTCCCAGGGTGGAAGACTCCATGATGGTTCTTAAATTGGACCGGGCATGGATAAAGTACGGATCGTAATCCGGGGAAGAGATAAGACCCACAAAGGTAACCACCAGAAGCAGCGCCGCGGATACGGCCAGCAGGGGGCTTCTCCCCGCATTAAGGGCGGAAATATTAAAAGACCTAAAGATAATAAGCGGAGGCCGGAAGCGTACGGTCCCTTTGGCGGGGAAGGGAGCCCCTTCTCGCCCCGCGCCGTCCTCGGCCAGGGCGGCGCTGATTTCCCGCAGCTCGGAGTTTACCGTGATCAGTTCACCCAGGCACCGGTTGCAGGCGGACAGATGGTTTTCATAAAGTAGGCGTTCCTCCGCGGAAAGCCTCTTATCGATATAGGCGGCCAGCCACTCCGTATTCCGGCAGAGATCGCTCATCCCCTTAACTCCGTTCGCTATGATCCGGCTATGATCCGCTTTTGCTATTATTTGACGGCGGATATTACGTTTTTCCCGAAAATATTTTCCATCCCCCCGGGTTTTCCCCGGCCTCTCCCGGTCCGGCGGTCTCCGGGATCCGCTCCCCGGATTCCGGACCGGTTTCGATCAATTGTACCGTTCCGGATCGGTCCAGTGCTCCTGCCAGGAATAGAGAACATCCAGGTTGACCAGCAGGTCCCGGTAACTTTCCTGGTTAAGCTCGCTGTCCAGCAGGTCCTGCTTCAAAAATTCCAGGAGCTTATCTATTTGCCGGTAAACGGCTTTAGCGTTTCTCAGGCCGATTATGTCGCTGATCCTCCTGGCGCTCTCTCCGTGTTCGTAGCGTAATTTTAGAATGAGCCGGTCCCGGTCCGGCAGCTTCGCCACCGCTTCCTGGAGGTTGATCAAGACCTGCTCCAGGTTTTTACTATCCAGGATTGAATCGGGGGAGGGCGGAACGGTTCTGTATAACCGGCAGATATCGGGATTGGATATTACTTCCTCCAGGGCCGGAAGCTCCGCCTGGTACTCGGCGGTCAGCAACTTATGAAGCAGCCGCCCCAGTTTCCTGTCCTCGATTTCTTTTTCTATCCTTTCCATAGTGTTCAACAGGTCCAGGTAGGAAAGTTCCTTTCCGAACTCCAGCCGCAGGCTGTAATAGATTTCATGCAGGGGAAGGGATTGCAGGTAGAAAAGGGTGAAGAAGCGGCTGTCCAGCCGGTTGAGGTTTTCCATGGCCGATTGAATGTGCCTGATCCCTTGCTGGGTCCTGAAATGATCCCGGCAATGATTTCTGGTGACGATAAAGAGCCAGGTGGAAAATGTCGATTTAGCGGTGAAAGAGGCCAGTTTTTTTAGCTTGAGTTTCTCCAGCAGGGAGATATACAGTTCCCCCACCAGTTCTTCATCACTCACATATCTGGAAATCACGTTTTTAATGAAAAGGCTGTACTTCCCCACGAAAAAATGCCAGCTCTCCTCATCCCCGGAGATGATTTTCATTATCAATTCTAATTCCGCGTCCATATGGGGACATTATACCGCTTTTAGGGAGAATTTTCCATTCTATTCGGGGATGTGCGTCAGTCGAGGCTGTAATGCAGGATGGTTCCGTTCGATCCGGCGGCGTAGATGTCGGCGCTGGAATTACCCCAGACCGCCCTCAGGTTTTGACCGGTGCCGCTGTCCTGGACGGCCCAGGAGGAACCGTCGTAACGGATGATCCGGCCGTACTGGCCGACGGCGAAGACATCGCTCCGGGAAGTGCCCCAGATTCCATACAGGTCCCGGCGGGTATGGCTTTCCATCGGCTCCCAACCGGTCCCGTCGTAATGCACCAGGCTGCCTCCCTGCCCGGCGGCGAAGATATCGTTCCCGGAATTCCCCCAGATGGCATAGAGGCATTTGGCGGTCGGTTTCTCGTCGCTCTCCTGCCAACTCTCTCCGCTGTAGTGCAGGATCGTCCCCCCGCAGCCCACGGCGTACAGATCGTTGGCGGCCGATCCCCAGATGCCGTACAACCATTCCTGGGTGGGTGAGTACATTTTCTGCCACAGGGAACCGTTGTAGTGCAGGATAATGCCAAAGGGACCCACGGCGTACAGGTCATCTTCCGCTACGCCCCACAGGCTGTGATACATCCAATCCTCTTCCATTTTCAACGTATCCCAGGCCGATCCGTCGTACTGCAGGGAGACCTCGCCGGTGAAATAAACCTTCTCCCCCGAGTCGCCCCAGATATCCCACAGGTCTTCGGTCCCACCGGTGGCTATCGAACTCCAGTTGGATCCGTCGTAATGAATGATGGCGCCGTTCTCGCCCGCGGCGTAGATGTTGCTGGGAGAGCTGCTCCAGATGCTGAAAAGGTGCTGGGAACGGGCGTCCGGGGTGTTCCACCAGCCCTGGCCGTCGTAATAATCGATTTCTCCCATATAGCCGACGGCGTAAATGGTGTTGTCCGCGTTCGCCTGTACGCCCATGAGCAGCTGTGAGCTCAGGTAGGCGGCCGGGGCCCAATCCTCACCGTTGTAGCGGATAATGGTGCCGTGGTCGCCCACCGCGAAAACGTTGGAGGGCGAGGTTCCGCTCACGCCTCTCAGGTCCTCCAGGATGAGGTTGGCCATCGGTTCCCAGGAGGTTCCGTTGAAACGAATGATATGCCCGGCCTCCCCGACGGCGAACACTTCCCCCGGCGAACTACCCCAGACCGCCCACAGCCGGCGTTTGATCAAGGTGCTGGTTTCATCCCAGGTATTATCATGATAGCGCAAGATGGTGCTTTCATCCCCCACGATAAAGATCTCCTCGGCGGAGCCGCCCCATATCCCATACAGGTCCCTGCTTGCCGCGGTGGATGCGGTGACCCAATCATACCCGTCGTAATGCAGCACGATACCGCCCTCGCCCACCGCGTAGACATTGTCGGGAGCGCTGCCCCATATGCCGTAAATATGGTGGGAGTAGGAAACCGGCATCGGTTCCCAGGTGTATCCGTCCCAGTGTATGATGGTGCCGTTGTCGCCTACCGCGAACAGGTCCAGGGATGACGTGCCCCAAACCGCATGCAGGTTTTCCTGCGTTCCGCTGTCCATGGTGATCCGGTCATTTCCGCTGCAGCGCACGATGGTACCGCGGCTTCCGGTGATAAAAACGTCGTCTTCGGAAAGGCTCCACACCCCGGTCAGATTCCGGGAGGTGATCAGCAGTTTCCAGGTGGGAGTGGGAGGCGGGGGAACTATCCTCCCCGGGCCGGTGGAGTTATCGCTGCAGGATATAAAAACGGCCGGCAGCAGGAAGATGAATATGCGAGAAAGGGCTGATGAGAACGATCTTTTATGCATAAGCGGCATCCTTAAATGTAGGTAATATTAATTTAATAATTTTTTCTCCCCGGAACAACAATATCTAGTGGAGAAGTCATATTTATTTACCGCTTCCAGCGCTGGTCTTCGCCCGGAACTCTCCCGGACCAAGCCTGGAGGAGGCCTGGAGAATTGCTAGGGGGTGACCTGCTTGCGGTAGAAGATGCTGTCGCCCTGTCTTTCCTCGATCACCGATTCGTCTTCCGCCAGCCGGGCCAGCAGCTTGATCACCGCCAGGCGGGGAATACCGAGTGAGAGATGAATGTCTTCGACGGTGCAGGGGCGTCTCTCGATCATGGATAGGATATTTTCCGCCAGGTCCCGGTCTTCGTGGGTGGCGCGGGTGGAAGAGCGGGCGATGATTTCATAGCGAGGGCCGAAAAAATCCCGGATCTTTTCCATTTCCTTATCGTGCAAAGGATGGATTCCCTTTACCGTCCCGGGACGGACGGCGGTGTTAAGTTGAACCGAATCAACCTTCCACCGGGAAATAACCGATTTAAGCGCCCGCAGATTTCGGGCATCGGTGTTGTATCCCTTGACCAGCAGTACCTCGAGATAGACCCGGCCCTTATAGCCGGAGATAAAATCTTCCAGGCCCCGGATTAGGCGCTGAATGTCACACCGCGGGTGCGGCCGGTTGAGGCGCCGGAAACTTTCCGGAAGAGCCGTGTCCAGGGAAGGCAGCACTATGTCGGCCCGGGCTAGCTCCTCCCGCACGTCCGGGCGGTCCAGCAAAGAGCTATTGGTCAATACCGCCACCGGCACCCGGCTCAGCCGCTTGAGGTTCCCGATCAATTCGCCCATTCGGCTGTAAAGGGTGGGTTCTCCGCTTCCGGACAGGGTGAGCGCATCCGGTTTTTGCGGAATATCCGCCAGGCGCCGTTCCACCTCTTCCGTTATCTCTTCCAGGGGAAAGAACTCCCGGCGTTCGAGGGTCAGGTTCCCGGTAGGCCCGCATTCGCAGTAGATGCAGTCGAAGGAACAGGTTTTCCGCGGTATGATGTCTATACCCAGGGACCGGCCCAGGCGTCTGGAGGGTACCGGTCCGAAAATCCTTTTCAAGGTATACTCCTTCGTTCGTCCGCCGGGCCCGTGCCGGCGCAGGCGGTTTCCTACCGGAATCTATAAAAAACGGTTGATAATTGCCACTTTTTTATGCCGGGACAACGTCCTTGGTACTGGTTTTTGCAATGGGGCCAGGGAAGATGAGGTATTTGGCATAAATCTAACCGGGTACAATCAACCGGGAGAGCCCGAGGGGTAAGGGGATTTTTTTATAATTTGTTGAAAATATTTCAGATATATGGTACAATTCCAACGGGTATTAGCGCCATTGTGGATGGTGTGAGTTTTTTTAGCTGGTAAATAACACAACATATAAAGAACGAGCGGTTCCGAGAGGAGGTGGTTTGTTTAGAAAAGGATTAACCGGTCCCTTCTCGCCCAGGAATGAAGTGTTTTAGAATTACCGATAAGGAGAATTCGGAATGAAATCAAAGTTGCTGCTCTCATTTTTAATGCTCGTGGTCTTCCTGGTGCTGGCTTCCCCCGGGATTCCCGCCCAGACCCTGATGAAGGCTCCCCAGAGGGCATACACCCCTTCGGTAGAGGACGAGCGGTTCGGATACATTCCTCCCCCCATGGATCTGAGTCATATTCAGAGCCGGATACCCGCCGGTATGCTTTTCGCTCCCTACGCCTCCTTCGATTGGCGGACCACCGGTGATGTATCCCCGGTCAAGAACCAGAATCCTTACGGGACCTGCTGGTGTTTCGCCGCCCTGGGCGATTTTGAATCGAAGATCTTAATCGATGACGATATCACCGAAGATTTCTCGGAACTGAACATTCAGGCCTGTAATCCGACTTACAACAATTGCAATTACGGGGGAAATGCCTGGATTTCTACCAACTACCTGGCCCTGCTCGGCTCGGTCGATGAAACCTGCGATTCCTATCCGGGCGGATGCCCCACCCCCACCTGCATCAATCCGGCCTGTTCTTTCCTGAGGCAGGTTACCGGATGGAAGGTCATTCCCAACACGGTGACCGATATTAAAAACGCCTGCGTGACCTACGGTCCCGTATACGTGTCGATGTACGCCGGATTCCCCGGATTCGGCAGCTACGATGGCAGCTACTGCCTGACCTATTCCGGCACCGATGATCCGAACCACGCGGTACTGATCGTGGGCTGGGACGACGCCATGTGCGGCGGCGCCGGAGCCTGGATAGTCAAGAACTCCTGGGGTACCTCCTGGGGGGACAACGGCTATTTCTACATTCAGTACGAGAACGCGCGGATCGGCGAGAACGCCAACGTAATCGTGGACTACAAGGATTACGATCCGAACGAGACGATCTACTATTACGACGATTGGGGATGGTGGGGTTCGGTGGGATACGGTGACGGTGATGATTGGGCGATGGTGGTTTTTACCCCCGGAAGCGACGATCTTCTCTACAACGTGGATATCTGGGCCACCTCCAATCCCACCAACTATTCGATATACATTTACGACGATTTCTCCGGAGGATCCCTCTCCAACCTGCTGGCCGGTCCCATAGGGGGCACCGCCAACGAGGCCGGTTATTACTCGGTCGAGCTACCCACCCCGCTGGCCGTGACCAACGGAGATAACATATATATCGCCGTACAGTTCGTTACCCCGGGATACGGTTTTCCCATTCCCTATGATGATGAGGGACCGATGGAGACCAACAAGTCCTGGATAAACAACACCGGTGCCGCCGGCTCCTGGATAGCCTTGGACGCCGGTAACGCCGGCTACGGGGATATCGGCATCCGCGCCCGCATCGCCCCCGAGGTGGAGGTGGGAGCCTGCTCCAAGGAAGGAAATCCCTGCTGGTACCACAGCTTCCCCCTGGGGATAGTGCCGGTGGTGCGCGGTGAAACCAAGTGTTTCGAGGATCTGGGTCCGGCCAACCTGGCCGTTACCGGATGCGATGAGGCCGACACCTTCTGCGTGCAGTTCCATGATGATCTCGGTTGGACGATCACCGCCAGTCCGAATGACGATGAATGCCATGTGCTAAATCCCAACACCTTGTGGTGGCAGGATG
>JAFGPI010000004.1 GCA_016926065.1 Candidatus Krumholzibacteriota bacterium | reverse complement strand
AGTAGAAATGGATCAGTGAAATCCTGGAATTCTACGCGGAAAAGCTGTCAAGGAAAAATGAAAAAAATCGAAAAAAATATTATCTTTTTCACTTTTCCCCCATCTCTCTCCACCCTATCCCCTGTACAAGCTCCTGACCCCTTTACAAATCCTACCTCCCGGGTAACCAAAAGACGAGGGATTAAAATTCTGGTGCATCCTTTGCTTCTTTCACATCATTCAATCCCCCGTATGAACCTCCTATCCCTTTCTGGACAAACCGTCTCCATTGTGATATAATGACTAAAAATGGAGTGTTCCATGACTTTCTCGCGCCGGCGATCCCGCCGGGTTTGAGTCTCGCGGAGGAGGTAAACATCAGATAATTGCTATCGATTGAATAACATCATCCGTATCGTCCTCCCCTTATACATTTTTGATCCAGGGAGACAATATCATGTCCAGCAGGTTAAATTTTATATCCTCTATTCTTCTTCTGCTAACGGTGGGAGTTTCCTCTCCTTCACAGGCGGCCCATTGGCCTCTGGATGGAGCCCCGATCAGTACGGCCGTAGCCGACCAGCAAGATCCGCAGCTTGCCCCCGACGGTTCGGGTGGCTCCATAATCACCTGGCACGACAGCCGCGTGGGGAGCTGGGACGTTTACGCCCAAAGGATAAACGCGAACGGAACCGTTCTGTGGACCATTAACGGAATAGCGGTCAAAACCGGGACCGGGGGTCAAATCTATCCCCAGATAGTATCGGACGGTGTGGGAGGCGCGATTATATGCTGGTACGACGATAATTCCTGGGATGTATACGCTCAGAGGATAGACGGCGCGGGGAATAAACTGTGGACCTCCGGGGGAGTGCCTATATGCACCTCTCCTTACCAGCAATCGTCCACCCGGATAATCAGCGACGGCTCTTCCGGAGCCATAATCGTCTGGCTGGACGACCGGAATACCGCCAACGCCAGCCATGACATCTACGCCCAGCGGATCGATCCCGGCGGCAACGTGCTCTGGGCCGCCGACGGCGTCCCGGTCACCACCTCCCCCGATAATCAAACCGAACTGAGGATCGTTCCCGGATACGCCGGGGAAGTGATCGTAACCTGGCATGACGACCGCAGCGGTAATTGGGACGTTTACGCCCAGAAATTAATTGCCGACGGCTCTGCCGGCTGGACCACGCACGGCGTGCCCTTGGGAGCGACTTCGTATTCGGAGGTCTACCCGGATATCATCTCCGACGGCGGCGGTGGTGCCATCATCGCCTGGCGCGACGCCCGAGACGGGACCTGGAACGTGCACGCCCAGAGGATCAACGCCGCGGGAACCACCCTGTGGACCACCGACGGCATACCGGTAATCATGAACATGGGAACCCCCGCCAATCCTCGGATCACCGCCGACGGGGGGGGCGGAGGAATAATCACCTGGTACATGTATAACGGTTCGGATAACGATATCTACGCCCAGAGGATCGACGGCTCCGGCAACCTTCTCTGGAATCCCGCGGGAGAAGTGGTTTGCGCTCACGCCTACAACCAGGATAGCCCCCGGATAGCCACCGACGGATCGGCGGGGGCGGTAATCTCCTGGCTGGACGGCCGGATTACCGGCGACTTCTCCACCGATATATATATTCAGAGAATCGATTCCTACGGAATGATCCGCTGGGGAACACCGGGGGCTCCGGTGGTGAGGGCCTCGGCCGATCAGCAGGCCCATCAAATGACCCCCGACGGGGTGGGAGGAGTATTCGTCGCCTGGCACGACAAACGCGACGGTAACTGGGATGTGTACGTGCAGAGGGTATCCGAGGGTCTTTCACCGGTGTCCACGCAATTGCAGGACTTTCATGCCGCGCTGGATGGATCCTCGGCCCGCCTAGACTGGACCCTGTGCAGCTGTTCGGAAGAGGTGAGTTTCCACATTCTGCGCTCCCTGGCGGAAAGTGGATTGTACGAACCTCTAGAAGATCCGGAAATAATCCGTGAGGGGCTGTCCTTCTCTTTCCGGGATAACGACCTGGAAACGGGAGCCAGCTACACCTACCGGGTGGAGGTGGAAGATCAGGACGGCAGAAGGATTCTCTTCGAGACGGGAAATCTTACTGCTCCGGCCGTTCCTTTCGTCCTGGAGCAGAACTTCCCCAATCCGTTCAATCCTTCCACCACCATCAATTACTATCTGGACGCAGCCGCTCCGGTTAAACTCGAAATATATAACGTTCAGGGGATCAGGGTCTCCTGCCTGGTCGACGCTTTCCAGGGTAAAGGGCCCTACTCGGTCACCTGGAACGGAAAGGATATTAACGGCAATAACGCCGTTTCCGGCCTCTACCTCTACCGCCTGACGGCGGGTAAGAAATTTGAGGCGCGGAAAATGCTCCTGCTCCGTTAAGACCCCGGCGAAGTTGTCCCGCGGGGTAAGAACTTTTAGTTTACGTAATCCCGGCGCTCCAGAGCTTAAGGACTCGGGCGGTGACCGGGTAAACGTAGCTGCGGCGCAAGGACTCAAGCGGTGACCGGGCGACCGATGCTGCGGCGCGAGGGATCCATCGTCAAGCCCAGGCCGGGAAAAAGAACTTCCGGGCAGGTTTTCGAATAGAGTTACTCCTGACTCACCTTTCTATTCGAAGACCTGCCCTTTTAACGGGCACCTATCCCGGAGCCACCCGCCCGGCCGGTATCGGCCGCCGCGACAAGGGCGAAAATGTCGCGGCCGGAGCCTTGAGCAGGCCCCGGCCGCACCTCCGTCATTCCCCGAGATAAGATTTTAATCCACTACCTGGTCGTTCACCAGGTACAGCTTCTGGTCGGTCACCAGGTTCCAGGTCTCGGCCAGATCCTCCCGGATAAAGCGGTATACCAGGTAGCGGGCGGCGGCGGTAAAGCTGCCCCCACCCCCCATCAGGGTCTCCAGCAAATCCTTTTTAACCGGGTAATGAACCACCGATACCTTCTCCTCGGCGGGAATCTCGGCCAGTTCCTTGGCCAGCTCGATAGCCCGATCCAGGCCGCCCAGCTCATCGACAAGACCGTTATTCTTAGCCTGCCGGCCGGTCCAAACCCTTCCGTGGGCCAGCTTCTCCCCCTCTTCAAAGGTCATTCCCCGGCGTTCGCAGACATCCCGCAACCAGTGGTTGAACCCATCCCAGTGATTTCTTTCAAATATTTCCCGCTCTTCCCTGGTAAAATCGCGCAGATCGGACATCATCATGGCATGGGGGCCCTTTTCCACGAAATCATGGGTAATCCCGAGCTTTTCGTAAAATCCGCTCATATTAAACTTCATGCTGATCGATCCTATGGAGCCGGTAATTGTCATCGGATCGGCCATAATCTTGGTGGCCCGGTAGGCTATATGGTATCCGCCGGAGGCGGCCACGTCGACCATCGACACCACCACCGGTTTTTCCTTTGCCGTCACCTCCACCGCATGCCCGATCATATCGCTGGTCAAGGCCTCGCCTCCGCCGCTGTCCACCCGGAAGACCACCGCCGCGATATCCTTGTCCCGGCAGGCCCGGCGAAATTCGGCCACGATCGATTCGTGTCCCATCATCAATCCCAGCAGCGGGTCGACCTTATTTCGGCGCCCGCCGATCATTCCCTGGGCATGGATCACGGCAATCTTCTTCTTGCCCTTCAAGCCCAGTTTTCCGGGTTCGATCTTGGCGTAACCTCCGGAACATACCGTGCGCAGTTTTTTATCCTTCTCCAATTTCAGCATCTCTTCGATTTCGTCCCAGTACAGGGCCCGGTCGATAAGTCCGAACTCAACCGCCTCCTCCACCATGAACTCGGCGCGGTTCATGGCCTCCACCACCCGTTCCTTGGTCAGTCCCCGATCTTCCTCCAGCGCCTGGCAGTACATATCCCAGATTTCCTCGATCATCCATTCCTTGTTGCGGCGGGAGGACTCCGACATATCCTTGCGGATAACCATTTCCGCGGCGCTTTTAAAATCCTTTATCTTGTGAAGGTTGGGATTGATTCCCAGTTTATCCAGGGTTCCCTTGATATGCTGGGTCACCGTCGCCATACCGGCAAAGTGAATATACCCGGTCACGGGCATGAATATCGAATCGCAGGAGGCCGCCAGATAGTAGAGCTTCCGGTTCATGCTGTCCGAATATCCGTATACCTTCTTGCCGGACTGCCGCACCTTTTTAATACCCCCCCTGATTTCCTCCAGCATGGCCAGTCCGGCGCCGTTGGTGGCGGACATTTTGAAAATCACCCCTTCAATATCGTCGTCCACGCAGGCTTTCTCCAGGTTGCCCAGGATCCGGGTCAGGGTCTCCGGCTTGCCTCCCATGATCTCGGTCATGATATCGGCGGGGGGATCGTATTCGTCTATACCTCCGTACAGGTCGATAACCAGCCAGGTATGCTCCTTGACATCGGGGGGCGAGTCGGACCGGGATATCTTGAAGGCCAGGATTCCCACTATCACCAAGAGCACCACCAGCACGGCCAGCAAGGAAGCTAAAAAAGATCTCAGGAAAGACTTCATTTACACACCTCCGCGGTAAAGTGAAAGGGTAATCGATTAATCCAGTTGGACGGTTCTCGCAGTGGAGGACAGGCTCTCCCCCATTTCCGCAAAATCCCCTGCAAACTATGCCTATGAAATACGTTTATCGCGGGCGAATGTTACATTCCTCCGGGTCAACCGTCCACTTCTTTTTTAATGCCGGAGGGCCCGCGCCCCTTCCCCGGCATCCCGGCGCCGGCGGGAAGGACCACCCCGGGAGCGAAACGGTCAGGCGGATAGGGCCTGGCGGCCACAGGCCTT
>JAFGPI010000076.1 GCA_016926065.1 Candidatus Krumholzibacteriota bacterium | reverse complement strand
GATGAATTGGTTAGGACGGCAGGGGAACCGGGCGGATCCGGGTATCGGTGGATGCAGGGTGGGGAAGTCCGCTCTCCCTCTTCACTGAACCGGATAAGAGCCTTGAGGGAGAAGGCCGCCCGTCTGGAAAGCGGTGTTGCCGGGTATCCGGAAAGAGAGGGGGAAGGGGTGGAGTACAGCCGGGGAACAGGCAGCAGGGGGAAGGGTGATCCGGGGACCCTTTCACCGGGAAGGGGGGAGGATTCCCCGGAGGGTGGAGTATATCCGCGGGTGGCAAAAAAAGCGGTGATATTGGTAAAGGATCCCCGAGGCCTGCTGCCGCTGCCGGAAGGGGGGGGAGCGTTACCGGTTTTTTGCGGGGAGGAAAAGGATTTCGAATATTACGTGGTAAGGAGGTTCACGCTCAGGATCCTGGAACGGCTAGGCCGGAGCGAAATCTTCGGCCCGCGGTCCCCGGCCCCTGATTACTCCCTTCTCCCGGAGGAGGAGTTGGATGCCCTATTTTCTCCCCGCAAGCTGCGCGGGGTGCTGGAAACCTCCGCCCCCCGTACCGGAGGGAGGATGGAACTGGTTTCCTTTATTCCCCCCGGGCCTTCCAGGGAAGGACCGGGGATCATTTTTCTGCTGGGGAAAAGGGCCGTCTCACCCGGCACTTTACGGCTGCTGGTCAAGGATTACAGTATTGTCGTTCCCTGTGGATGGCCCTGGGGGGCAGATTCAATTCCCGGCGACCTGACCGTGGTCAAGAGTATCGGAATCTTCGACGCGGCGGCAGACCGGATCGCCGATCTGCTCTATGGTCCGGAATAAAGAAGGAAGGGATCAAATTCTGTTTACCCGGCGATGACTACTCCCGCTCGAGTTTGCCGATGCGGCGGATTTGATTCTCCATCCCGGACGCGGGAAAAGGATGCCGGGGAAGATCATCGAGGGCTTTCCGGCATGGAACCTTAAAAATGATTTGACTTTACAGCGGCTCCTTGTTATTAATATTAAGGTTATTAATATTAAGCGTTAAAATAAGACCGCTTTTGGCACGGAAAAGGCTTGGAGCCGGTAAGCCGGCGAAGAGGCAAGATGGAATTCACGGGGTCGTAGTTCAGTTTGGTTAGAACGCCGGCCTGTCACGCCGGAGGTCGCGAGTTCGAGTCTCGTCGGCCCCGTTTATCTCTCCATGAAAAAAGCGCGGAAGACAATTTCTTCCGCGCTTTGATTTTTATTTTCTGGGGGCGCGGTTATTAGTAACCGCGCTTGTAACCGCCGCCGCCGCCGCCTCCTCCTCTGCGGTTTTCCCGGGGCTGCGCTTCACTGACCTTGATGGTGCGTCCGTCAACTTCCTTGCCATTGGCTTCGGCGATAGCTTTATCGGCTTCGTCATCATTTTCCATTTCCACGAATCCAAAGCCGCGGGAACGATCGGTGAACTTATCCTTGATAATACGCGCTGAATTAACGGTACCATATTCACTGAAAAGCTGGTTAAGGCTTTCGTCAGTCGATGAAAACGGAAGGTTTCCAACGTAAATATTCTTTGCCATCTTACTGGGATCCTTTCTAAACTTTCAAAAATACATGGGAAGGGGCCGCATGATTTCCCGCGGCCATGATTGCATTTTTCTCTCTCTAGAACCACCTCTCTTCCCGCCCACGATAGCAAAAACCAAAACACGGTACCGTTTGTCACCGGACAGCGGGTACCATCTGCAAGCTTGTCATCGATTCAGAATTTTCCATGAAGCGTATGCGGCAGGCTCGATCACTGTATCGATAGGCTTCTTGAATCCGGGCGATCTTTGAATGCTTTCTTTTTCTTCTTTGCGCTCACAGCTCCTTGTTGGAATATTGGATACGCCCTGAATATACCATCAAAAGATTTAAAAATGCCAGCAATTTTTTTTATTTTAAGATATTTTTTTATTTTGCGATTGTGCTGGAACTAATGCACTGATATGCTGTTAACTTCAGCGATTAAAATCGGTTTAAATTTGAGAAGGAGGTCAAAGGTGAAGGGAAAAAAGGGGGTGCCCGCGCTGGCCGGATTGATGCTGTTGACCCTGCTTTCGTTCCAGCAGGAACTCCACTGCTGTACCTGCATTCTGGTCGGTAAAAAAGCGTCGGTGGACGGATCGGTGACCACTTCGCATACCTGCGACAGCCGAAAGGACAGGACCTGGCTGGAAATCGTTGCCGGAAAAAAACATAAGGAGGGAAGCACCGGCGGCGTTTATGCGGGACTGCGCTTTATCAAATTCCCCGGCGATACCGCCGGAGTGAGGCTCAGGGGAGAAATTCCCCAGAGGAGGGAAACGTACGGCTACATCAATACCGCTTACCCCTGCATGAACGAGCATCAACTGGCCATAGGGGAGTCCACCTTCGGCGGCCGGGAGGAACTGAGAAACAAGAACTGTCTTTTCGCCTGCGAGGAGCTCTGCCGCTTCGCCCTGGAGAGGGCCCGGACCTGCCGGGAGGCGATCACAATAATCGGTGAGCTGGTGAAGGAGTACGGCTACAATGACAGCGGGGAGTGCCTCATGTTCGCCGACAAGGAGGAGGCCTGGCACTTCGAAATAGCCGGGTGCGGGAGTGATTGCGTCGGCGCGGTCTGGGCGGCCCGGCGCCTGCCCGAAGACCACGTGGGGGTAAACGCCAACGCCAGCCGGATCATGGAGATAGACATCCAGGATAGCGAGAATTTTATGGCCTCGGAGAATGTTTTTGAGGTGGCCGAACGGAATGGCTGGTACGATCCCCAAGGGGGCGAACCTTTCCGGTTCTGTTACGCCTACGATCCGGAAGGACGCCGCAGTCTGGCCGCCCGGCGCCGGGAGTGGCGGGTGTTCGATCTTCTCGCTCCCTCCCTGCACCTCGATCCCAACGCCGAGAACTACCCTTTTTCGGTCAAACCGGACACCCTGGTAACCCTGGCCCGGATCATGGAGATTTTCCGGGATACCTACGAGGACACCGAATTCGACATGACAAAGTTCATGCTGGTCGAAGGGGAAGACGGCAAGTTCGTGAAGAGCCCTTACGCCAATCCCTTCATGCATTACGACATGATGCCCCTGTTCAAGGTAAACGGAGGCTGGGGCAAGATGGGCGAGCGTTGCATCGCCCGCTACTACTGCACCTATATCACCGTAACCCAGTCGAGGGCCTGGATGCCCGATCCGGTGGGGGGGATAGTGTGGCTGGGTTGGGATAATCCCGCCATGACCTCCTTCGTGCCGCTCTACTGCGGGATCACTGATGTCCCCGCTTCCTGGAAGGTGTGCGGCCGGCACGCCTTCAACCGGGATTGCGCCTGGTGGGCCGCCAACCGGGTGGCCGATCTCTCGGCCCAGAAATGGGGCCACATGCGGGTGGAGGTAGATTCGGTAAGGGCCGGATTCGAGAGGGAGGCCTTTGCCGCCCAGGCGGCCCTGGAGGAGAAGGCCCTGGCCCTGTATGAAAAGAGCCCCCGGAAAGCGCGGAAACATCTGACCCGGTACACGAACGATTTCGCCCTGAGGGTTGGAAAGGCCTACTGGAAACTGGGTGATTTCCTGTGGTGGAAGTATACCGGCTTGTTTTAATGGGGTGGGGGAATATAATTAATGGCCAGCCGGGGGTATGAAACGTTACAGTCGGGGTGTGGGGACGGATATCGAATGAGGATGGACCGCGATTAACGGAGAGGAGTATTTCTGATGATGGAAGCCGCGCGACAGTTGGAGAGGAAAGCCGGGTGGCGCTGGATGGTTCTGTTGATGGTCAGCCTGGTAATGTTCGGATCTTACTATGTCTATGATTCGCTCAGCCCCATCAACGACAATATCCAGACCGCCATGGGGCTGGACAATTCTAAATTCGGGATGCTCTTTTCCTTCTACGCCGTTCCCAATATCTTCTTCCTGCTGGTGATCGCGGGATTCCTGCTGGACAAGATCGGAGTCCGGAAAGCGGGATTGATCTACGGATTCCTCATCCTGCTGGGATCGATCATGACCGCCGCCTGGGCGGGCAGCTCGTTTGCTATGATGCTGATAGGAAGGATGGTCTTTGGCTTCGGATCGGAAGCGGCCCTGTTGGTGACGAACAAGGTCATAGCCCGTTGGTTCAAGGGAAAGGAGCTGGGATTCGCCTTCGGCCTCAACATCACGGTGATGCGGTTGGGAACCATCCTGGCCCTTAACTCCTCGGCCCGGATAGCCACTTGGACCGGTTCCTACCGGTGGGCGATATGGACCGGAGCCGGCGTGATGTTGATTTCATTCTTCTTATTCATGATCTACCTGCTCACCGATAAGGCGCTGGATGAGGAGGCGGGCGGAGCCGGTGAGGAAAAGATCGTCATGAGCGATATCTTCAAGCTCAAGCCTTCCTTCTGGTATATAAATCTGCTCTGCCTGACCTTTTACTCGGCGGTATTTCCCTTTACCAACCACGCTCCCCGTTTCCTGGAGAAGAAATTCGGGGTCAGCGCCGCCACCGGCGGTTCCTACACCTCTTTGATCATGACCGCCTCGATGATATTCACCCCCCTGCTGGGATTGCTGATAGACAAGATAGGGCACCGGGGCAAGATCATGATCCTCGGTTCCCTGATAATCGTGCCGGCCCACCTGCTGCTGGGTCTTACCTACGTCCATCCCGCGGTGGCCTTCATCCTGCTCGGGATCTCCTTCTCCCTGGTACCCGCCGCCCTCTGGCCCGCGGTGCCCATCCTGGTGAGGGAAAAATTTCTGGGAACGGCCTACGGACTCATCGCCTGGATCCAGAACATGGGCCTGGCCGCGTTTCCCTGGCTGGCCGGGAAGATCGTGGACCGCGCCGGAGGCCCTCTGTGCCAATAATGGTTGAGACAGATTGAGGGATTAAATTAGTGTGTAGGGCGGGGGGAGAGAGACAGGAT
>JAFGPI010000075.1 GCA_016926065.1 Candidatus Krumholzibacteriota bacterium | reverse complement strand
TAGAGGCATGAAATGGCTGGGGCTGGATTGGGATGAAGGTCCGGACGTGGGAGGGGAATACGGTCCCTATATTCAATCGGCGCGGGGAGTAATCTACCACTGGGAGGCGGAGAAACTCCTCCAGGAGGGTAAGGCCTACCGGTGCTTTTGTCCCGCCGCTAGGCAGCGGGAGATGAAACTGGAAGAAAGGCGCGGTAAGCTGCCGCCGGGCCGGGGCGATCCCTGCCGAAATCTGAACGCGGAAGAAATCGAGGAACAACTGCATAAGCGGACGCCCCGGGTGATTAAATTCCGCATGCCCGATACCGGAGAGATCGGTTTCCGGGATGTAGTCAGAGGCGATTTCACTTTCTCCAACGCGGAGCTGGAAGATTTCATCCTTCTGAAATCGGATGGATCGCCCACCTACAATTTCGCGGTGGTGGTGGATGACGCCAGGATGAAGATATCGCACGTGATCAGGGGCGATGACCATATATCCAATACTCCGCGGCAGGTGCACCTGTATCTGGCCCTCGGATACCGGATTCCCAGATTCGTCCATCTTCCCATGATACTGGGCAACGACCATGCCCGGCTCAGCAAGCGGCACGGAGCGACCTCCATCGATTTTTACCGGGAGAGGCACTATCTCTCCGACGCCATGATCAATTATCTGGCTCTGCTGGGGTGGTCCTACGACGGCAAGAGAGAGTTCTTCAAGCGCTCCGCCTTGATCAAGGAGTTTTCCCTCAAGAAGGTCAGTAAAAGTCCGGCCGTATTCGACAACGACAAGATGCAGTTTCTCAACTCGGAACATTTTAAAGAGATGTCGCTGTGGGAAAAAACCGCCTTGATCTATGATGTGCTGGATAAGGAAGGTTATATCCCCCCCGATTTTGAGGTGGATCTTTCCCGCCCGGTAGATCTGAAATTGATTTCCGGAAAGGAACCGGTCAACGAAGATATCCCGGATACGGTGGGGGGCGTCAATAAAAACGAATTCCAGCGCCTGGCCTTGATAGTGAAGATATTTGGAAACCGCCTCAAGTTGCTCAAGGATATCCCCGGATTTTTCGCCTATTTTTACAAGGATGATTTTTCCCGGGATGAGAAAGCCGTTCAGACCCATCTCCATCGTAATGAAGTATCCCGGCGGATGGAGATGCTGGCGGATGAATATGAAAAGCTGAAATATTTTGACCACAAGAACGTGGAGGAAGCCCTCCGCGGGCTGGCCGATCGACTGGAATTGGAGGCCGGCGAGCTTATTCATCCCTGCCGGGTAGCCCTCACCGGGGGCACCGTTTCTCCCGATATATTCTGGGTGATAGTGCTTCTGGGAAAGGCGAAAACCGTGGAAAGGCTGAGGGCCGCGGCGGCTATCGCTAAATAGCTTCCCATCCGGGATGGTGGTGGGGATTTCCGCTGAGGGATACCGGCTGGGGGACAGGTTCCGGCGCCGCTTTCCCCGGGGAGTAGGGGGCGCCGGTTAAATGCAAAAGGGGGTTGATTTTCGGGGGCAAATAGTTTAAGTTGTCGTATATTTCTGGAGAGTCGTCCAACGGTAGGACAGCTGACTCTGGATCAGCCGATGGGGGTTCGAGTCCTCCCTCTCCAGCCATTTTTTATTCCGGCCCCTTAGTCTAGTGGTCAGGACGCATGGTTCTCAGCCATGAATCAGGGGTTCGACTCCCCTAGGGGCTACCAAATAAACAGCCCGGGGCTGAACAATCCTTTCAGCCCCGGGCTCGGTTGTTCCGGGCGGCCGCTTTTTACTTCCCGCCCCCGCTCGACGGTGAACCACCGTGCTACCGGCAGGGGCTTCACCCCCCGCCGGCCGAAGATGAGCAATCGCATTTTCCCCCGGCGAATAGAGAAAATTGCTTTTCCACCGATTTCGAGCTACAGGCGGGGCATTGCACCTTCTGCTCCGGCGAGGCCACCAGTTCCTCGAATTTTTCACCGCATTTATTGCATTCGTATTCGAATATAGGCATATCGGGCTACTTGCTTTCCGGGGGGGTTCCCCCGGCGTTATCGTTTCGTTCCGTCTCTTTCTTGCGCCGGTCCCCGGCGTCACAGGCGGCTCCCATTCAGGTGGAAACACCCAGGCGGGGGAGTATAAAGCGCATTATCACCACCCAAATCACCAGGAATATCAGCAATCCAATGTTACTATTCACCAACCGTTCCTCCGTGTTTAGATGCGGATCTTTTTCCATCCCCCTTCATGGAATTTCCACACCATCAGCACCGCAAAGAATATAATATATAGGAAAATGCTTGACCAGGTCTCAATTAATCCTCCCCGCAAGATTTCCAGGGCCAGCCAGGCGGAGGGAATCAAGACGCCCCAGATGCAGATCATCTCCGAAATCATCACGAAGAGGGTGCTGCCCGCTCCCTGCAAGGTGCGCGACAGCACGATGCCGACGCCGTCGATAAGCTGAAAGGCTCCCAGCAGGCGAAAGGGTTTCACTCCCAATTCCACCGTTTCCCGGGAAGCGGTGAAGAGACCCATGATCTCCCGGGGGAAAAACATGAAAAGTGCGCCGATCACTCCCATCATCAATGATCCCAGTCCCGCCGCATGCCATCCATAACGGACGGCCAAGTGTTGGTTTTCCTCCCCCATGCTCCGCCCCACCAGGGTGGCCGAAGCGGTCCCCACCGCCATACCCAGCATGAAGGACAGGTTGAAGGCCTTAAAAATAATATTGCTGATGGCCAGTTCCCCCACTCCCAGGCGTCCCACGAAACTCAGGAAAACGAGAAATCCGATAACCGAAAAGCTCTGGACGGCGCGGGGAGTGGAGATTTTGGTGATCTGCCACATCAATTGCCGGGAGAGCAAGCGGCCCCGGCCGGAGCCGGGCAGATGATCGAGAATACGCAGCTTGACGAAAATCAGGTAGATGATCAGTCCCACCACGGTCGAGATTACCGAGGCGATGGCGGCTCCCCGGGCCTCCAGGCGCGGAAAGAACCCGTGCCCGAAGATCAGGAACCAGTTCAGCACTATATTGAGCAGGTTGATTATCACCGAAACGATCATGTCGATCCGCACCCGCGCCAGGCCGAAGACGAAACCTCTCAGGGTGAAAATCATTATCATGGCGAATAGCCCCAGAAAGCGGATGGACAGGTAGGGGGTGCCGATCCGTACCACTTCGCTTCTGGACGACAGGAGGGTGAATATCCGGGGCGAAAGCAGGAAGCCGGCTAGGGAAGTGGCGATTCCCACCAGCAGGGCCAGCAGCATGGCGTTGAAAATTATTCCGGCGAAGGCTTGGTTGCGTTTCTCGCCCAGGCGCCGGGAGGTAATGGCCTGGGTCCCGATACCGAGGGATCCGAAAATCAGGATCATTACCAGGATAAAGAACGAACCCAGTCCCACCGCTCCCAGGGCCTCGTTTCCCAATCTGCCCACCATGGCCGTATCCACTATATTGAGGACCGTGCTGGAAATCATTCCCACCATGACCGGCAGGGCCAGCCGGAAAATCTCTTGAATCATTTTTGAATCAATGGTCATATGCTGAAATTTGGGTTAAGATTGTCGTTGTTTTGCGCCAGCCCAGCCGGCGTTCGATGTGGAACAGAGCGGGAGGCCTGACATGAACAAGCGCATTATTTATCATTTCTTGATTATATGCAATCTTTTACTTCTAGCCGGCGGGGCCTCCGCCGGGGTGATCGAGCCGGCCGATCCCGCTCCCCCCTTCGAGCTGCCGCTGCTGGAGGGAGGAAAATTTGTCTCCGCGGATGAACTTTTCGCGAGGCATGATTTCACCTTCCTGATTTTCTGGGAGAGCGGTTGCGAGCATTGCGTGGAAGCCCTGCGCGAATGCGAGGAATTCCACCGGCAATTCGGGGGGGAGGATATCGGAATTATCGGTATCAACGGTGACGAGAATAATGCGCTGGCGGTCAAGGGACTGTTGGAGGCCAACCGGATCACCTTCCGGCAGCTGCGTGACCGGGGGAGGATGGTCTCGGCCGGTTACGGAGTTCCCCGCTCGGTTTTCGCCGTCTTCCTGGTGAACGGGGAAGGAACGGTGCTGGCCTCGGCCCTCGATCCGCCGGAGGACGTCTATCCGGTCATGGAGTCGATGCTGAGGGGGGAGGATGGGGCCGCGGGGGGCGCGGAGAGTTCCCCCGGCAGATTTTCCCGCCTGGGAGCCGGACTGGCGGGAACCGGTGTTCCGGCCGGTTTTTCATTGCGCGGGTCGATAAAGCTGCGGTTCCTGTCCATTGACGCCCGGGGAGATACCACGGTCGGCCCTTACGGGGAGAAGGTTCATTCCCGTAATGATTTACTGCACCGGTTCGAGCTGGAGATCTCCCGCAGATTGGGCAAGAATCTCCGGGCCGGTGGCCTGCTCCGTCTGAGTAACGAGGGATTGGAGGTATTGAGGGGAGGTCCGCAGTACCTGGATTCCGAGTGGGGCAGCGCCTTTGCCGAAGTGGAGGGGGGCGGATTTAATCTCCGGCTCGGTTACTACCCGATATACATCAGCCCCCTTACCTTGATGCGCTGGGATTGGGATGATAATCCGCGGACCGGGGGGGACGCCGGATGCGGTTGCGGGGAGGCCGTGGGAGTGGTGAAGATCGAGAGCCTGGATCAATTGGGGCCGGAACTCGTCCTGGAAGGGGCCACGGCTTTCTTCGACAGGAATAATTTTTCCGCCCGCCTTTTTTACGCCATCCCCCGGAGGGCCAAGGAGAACACGGCCTACCAGAACGTCTACGGGGGAAAGGAGAAGGCCTGTTATTCGCAGGAAATCTACGGCGCGGACCTGAATTGGCAAAGGTACTTTCAGCGCCCCGGCTCATTTCTCCAGCTGGGCCTGCATTTTGTGGGATGCTGGGACAATCACCACTCCATCGATCCGGTGGCACTTAAGTATTCACCATTCGCCTATCACCGGACGGAGATCCTTAGCTTCACCGCGCGGATTCCGGTTTTTACCTACCTGGCTTGGAGGGGGGAATGGATCGCGCATAACCATTACCGGGGACGCAATCTGGGTCAGAACCGGAACCAGGAAGAAAAGAATAACGGAGCTGGAGGCATGACCGGACTGGTTTTGGATGTGAACGGAGATTTGGTCGTTAAAGGAGATTATCTCCGGTTGGATGAATATTTCAACTCCCCCTTCGCCGCTTTATCCTACGCCGCGGGGGGTGAGGGTGGAAGGTTCTCCGCGTTGTGGAAGCTGCCCGGAGACCGGTCCGCGCTGTCTTTATTCTACAAGAAGCTGCATCAGATAGGTCCCCTGGCCCCGGATACCCAAAAAACCTATTCGTCCATGTTCGGCGCCTCCTGGGACTTCGATCTGGCTTCCGGCTACGGGGCCGGCCTGGGATATTTGGATGAAGGTAACTGGAGGGCGGGAGGCCGGAACAGGTTCAGCACCACCCGCAAGGCTTTCACCGCCAGCGCGCGCTACCGGTTCGATAATAGTTCCTATCTGCAGGCCCAATACCAGAGGGTAAAGCTTTCCGATGATTCGACCGGTCCGCTGAGGGAGTCCTTCACGGACCTGTACAGCCTTTACCTGACGGTGGTGTTTTAGTGCGGGTCCGGGGCGGATGTATCGATCTTCCACCAGGCTGCAAGGTCTTTTCAGGGAAGAGGGGGGTGAGAGTTTGTCCGGGGTGGGGATATCAATCGTGGTAGATGCTCTTTATCTTGCCCCAGGAGGGATTTTCATTGTCCGATTGCCCCAGGAGCATGATTTCCCACACCTGCAGATTTCCCAGGGTATTGGTGATGAGCCTCAATTTGTAGGAGGCTCCGGCATCCAGATGCAACAGGCCGCTCCCGGCGACCGGCAGGATGGAGCATCCTCACCCCAAGCCCTCGCCGATAAAATTAAAGGTGACGAGCTGCTGCTGGCCCTGAGCGTCCGACACCACCATTCCCACCTCATAGGGTATATCCAAATCCCCCCTCACCCTTAACCGGGCCTTGTAGTCGCCGCCATCCGCGCATTCGATACCGGTGTATTCCACCCATTCTCCGGGGTAGTCCAATCCCTGGAGATAACTGTTGCCGATGCTCATGCCGACGTCGACCAGGGAGAGGGGAGCGTCATAGGTGGAGGTGAAAGTGCCCAGGACTATCGGAATATCCGCTCCCGCGGCCGCGGGAGTCAGGGCGAGGACACACCAAACAATTAAAAAACGCCTTCTCATTTCCAGCCCTTTATCAAACGTCCCGTGATTGCAGAATTCCACAGGTAAGTTAAGTCTAGCACTTGCCGCAGCGGCTGTCAATCTAAAGGGCCGGCCCAGCCCTTACGCGGATTTGCACACAATACTTGACGCTAGGGAAGGGATGGCTCCGGGAAGAGGAGAGGGGGGGGATAGATCGAGGCCGGATCGAATCCTCCGGTGGTCTCGATGCGGCCTTACCCGCCCGGGACCATTCGGCCGAAGATGCGGATGACCGCCAGGAGCAGCAGGGCGGCCAGTATCAAAGAAACGAATACGGGCAGACCCAGGGCGGTCAACAGGTAGCCGCAGAGCAGGGACACCGCTCCCACGGTGAGGGCGTAGGGGAGCTGGGTTTTCACGTGATCTATATGATCGGCCCCCGAGGCCATGGAGGACATGATGGTGGTATCCGATATGGGAGAGCAGTGATCTCCGAAGACGGCGCCGGAGAGAATGGCGGCGATGGAGGAGAGCAGGACCGTTTCCAGGGCGGATCCGGTTATTCCCGCGGCGGCGGATGTTCCATAGACCAGGGGAATGACGATGGGGGTGAGGATGGACATGGTGCCCCAGGAGGTTCCGGTGGAAAAAGAGATGCCCATGGCCAGCAGAAATACCATCAGGGGCAGGAAACGGGGGGAAATGATCTCGGAAAGGTGATAGACCAGATAATCGGCGGTGTGGAGGTCGGTGCATATCTTGCCTATGCACCAGGCGAGAATCAGGATTAGAATCGCCGACATCATCGATTTTATCCCGTTCACCCAGGCATCCATGGTGGCGGTGAGGGTCAGCAATCCCTGGGAAAGGGCCAGCAACGCGGCCACCAGGCAGCCGCTGAATGAACCCCAGAGCAGAGCCTTGAACGAATTTGACTCCTTGATCATATCCAGCAGGCCGAACGAATCCGCTCCCCCCGCGGTCAGCGACTCCCTCCCGGTGAGGATCAATCCCAGGAAGGTGACGCAGATGACGACCGCGATGGGAAAGATTCCGTTGATGAATAAGGGGCGCGTGCCCGGGGCGGGCAGGGTGCCGTTCGCGTCCAGGTTGGACATGGGAGCGGCATCGTCTCCGCTGACCTTTCCGGTGATGCGGGCCCGCCGCTCCGCCTTCAGCATGTATGAATAATCCCTTCCCGAGAGGACGATAAAGAGCACAAACAGCACGGCCAGGATGGGATAGGCGCTGTAGGGCAGGGAAGACACGAAGGTGGCCAGCGGGTTTCTATCCACTCCCAGGGATTTAAAGGACTGGTCTATCAGCGAGATCTGAAAACCGATCCAGCTGGTGATCACCATCAGGGAGGTGATGGGGGCGGCCGTGGAATCCACGATGTAGGATAATTTCTCCCGGGATATCTTCAGTTTATCGGTGAGGGGACGGGTGGTGTTTCCCACTATCAGGGTATTGGTATAGTCGTCGAAAAATATGATCACGCCCATCAACCATACGGTGAATTGTCCCCGCCGGGCGTTGGTGGCCAGCCGGGAGATCCGGTTGACGATGCCCTGCATGCCGCCCATGCGGGAGGTGATGCCGACCATTCCTCCCAGCAGCAGGGTGAACACTATAATCGATATGCGGTCGGTTCCCTCCTCCTTGCCGGCCAGGGTTTCTATCAAATAATAATCGACGATCCTGAGCACGGAGGAGACCGGATGATAGCCGGTGAGAATCAGAGTGCCGAGCCACACTCCGGCCAGCAGCGCCACCAGCACCTGTTTGAATATCAAGGCGAACACGATCGCCACCAGGGGGGGAAGGAGCACCATGAATCCGTGGATCGATCTTATCCGTTCGGTGAATTCCCGCCCGCCGGATAGAATACGCAAGATATGCTCGCCGGCCGCTTCCACCTTCAGCTCCAGACCGTTTTTCAGGAGGAAGGCGGAGGAGCCGGAGTAGATGGTAATGCCGTCCATAACCAGGGTGACCGAATCATCGGCCCCGGCCAGCTGTTCCCGGATTTCTTCCCGGGGAGCGAAGGGATAAGGTATGCCCCGCAGCACCGGGATTGCTTGCCGGTTCTCTCCTCCTACCGGGGCGGCCGCGGCGGTCAAAACGGCTATCGCGATCCCCCCCAGCAGAACCGCCGGGTAAGCGGAATGTATATTCCAGGGAAAGATTTTCATTTTATCCGCGCCGCCTTTCAGGGGAGGTGCCGGATTGAAATCCGCGTTTCCCTATGCATCAACTCCGCCGCCCGGCGCACGTGATGCCAGGGGGACATCTTGTTGTAGGCGGCGAATATGTCATCCTTGCCGGTTACTTCTTTCAATATATCCAGGGAGGCGATATCCGCCGTGAGCATATCGTCTGCGCAGACAAAACCGATATCCTTTACTATAACCGGGCCCGGATCGCTCATGCAGTCGCACCACTGAGTGATGTTCTTCAATACGTTCAGGGCCACGACATTCCGGTACCTTTGCTGGGCCAGCACCGCCCCTTCGGCCAGCAATAGGTTGAAGTTTTCCACCCGGGGGGAGAGACAGTTTTCCGGACAGGCCTGTATGCAGTTGCTACATCCGGCGCACCAGGTGCAATCGAAATAGGGCCGCCCGCCGTCCAGGCGGATATTTTGAGTGGGACAGCTTTCCACGCAGGCTTTACATTGAGTGCAACCTTTTCCGTATACCGGTTCGCCCCCTTGGTGAATCGCTCCTTTGGTTTCCTTCGACATGCATCCCATCCCCACGTTTTTTATGGCGCCTCCCATCCCGCAGGCGAGGTGTCCCTTGAAATGGGAGAGTAGGAGAACGCCGTCCGCTTCCAGGGGAGGGACTGCCAGTTCGTATACCAGGTGTTCCCCGCGCACGCCCAGCGACTGATTGGATATCACCACCGGCACGCCCATGTGTTCCCGGTCGTAACCATGCTGCGCGGCACTGTGGAGATATTTCTCCTCTTCGTCCCGGGGACCTTGGTACACCACCGGGGTGTCGAAGAGGAAGGGACGGCAATCCAGGGAGAGCAGGAGATCTATGATCTTTTTCGTGAGGGAGGGATCGAGGTAGTACGGATTGCCGGGCTCGCCCATGTGCAGTTTCACCAGTACGCGCGCGCCGGAAGGATAGACCGCTTTGAATTTGTTTTCGAGGAACGCGAATAGATTTTTTTCTTCTCTTATGAAGATTGCTTCGTGTTTCATGGCGGTCGATCTCTTCGCGAAATATTTTTTTCGCCGCGAGGATTAACGGTGACTATAACAGTGTGTGTTGCCCCTGTCAACGAATGGCAAAATTAAAAAAATTTTTATTGCACATTTTCTGCAAATACTTCTTGACACTTTTTTTTTAAAACGAATAACATGGGTCAAGTTTGAAGTTGCTTTCACAAGGTTGCGTCTTCGGGTCCTGAAAAGAAATGTGGAAGCTAAGGTATTCACTGGAAGGCTTTCAACTTTTACAAAGGGGTGGGCAAGATGGCTATGAAGGCTAAGGCCAAGACCAAAAAGAAAGCTAAGACCAAAGGTAAGAAGAAAGTAAAGGTCAAGGCTAAAACCAAGGCTAAAGCCAAGAAGAAGACCAAGGCTAAAGCCAAGAAAAAAGTGAAGGCTAAACCCAAGAAGAAGACCAAGGCTAAAGCCAAGAAAAAAGTGAAGGCTAAACCCAAGAAGAAGACCAAGGCTAAAGCCAAAAAGAAATAGACGGTTTTAGCGGAACCATTATTGAGTGAATAAAGAAACGGGGAGACGAAAGCCCTCCCCGTTTCATTTTATGTTGACATCATCCGCCGATAGATAAATACTTTTCCACTGATAATGAAAAAAGTTGAATAAAGCCCGGATTGCCTTGCGGGCCGGTGTTTATTCAAGGCTCGTTATTCTCAGCGAAAGAGGGACAAAGTGGAAGTCAATGTGCCCGACAGTATTTTTTTAACCAAAGGTATAGGCCGCCACCGGGAGCAACTCACCAGTTTTGAATTTGCCCTTCGTTCGGCCGGCATCCAGCATCTCAATATCGTTTCGGTTTCGAGCATCTTTCCTCCTTTCTGCCGGCTGGTGTCCAAAGCGAATGGGAGAAGCATGCTGCAACCGGGAGAGATCGTCTATTGCGTATTGAGCAAGAACAGCACGGACGAGGCCAACCGGCACATAGGCAGCGCCGTGGGACTCGCCATTCCCAAGGACAAATCCAGGTACGGCTATATCTCCGAGCACCATGATTACGGTAAAAAGATGCAGGTGCTGGGGGACTATACCGAGGACCTGGCCGCTTCCATGCTCGCCTCCACCCTGGGCCTCACCATCGATCTGGACAAAGCTTGGAACGAAAGAAAGCAGGAATATAAAATCGGCGGCCAGATCGTCAAAACCACCAACATCACCCAAACGGCCACGGGGAGAAACGGGCTGTGGACCACGGTGATCGCCGCGGCCGTATTCTGCAGTTATGGAAAGCTGAACCGGTAATGAGAAAGTGTTATGATTTTCTCGGCGCCGAGGCCGTCGGGAAGAACGGCGGGAGGGTGGCCATAGTGCCGGTTCCCCTGGAGAGCAGCACCTCCTACATCCAGGGCACCGCGGGTGCTCCGCAGGCGATTCTTGACGCTTCAGCGCAGATTGAATATTACCATCCGGCCTTGGATCTGGATCTGGAGAACTCGGGGATTTTCACCATCCGGTCCGATATCCGGGATAGAGATACATTCGGAGCTTTCTTGGGCGAATACAGGAAGCAGTATGCGGACGTATTCACCTGCTTCATCGGAGGAGAACATTCCATTACTCCCTGGATTTTGGAAGGGATGGGGTACGGGGATATCGGTATCGTCTGGCTGGACGCCCATGCCGATCTGCGCCGGGAGTATCAGGGCAAGCGGGAAAGTCACGCCTGCGCGGCCCGGAACAGCCTCCCTTTCGGGGATATCGTGGAGGTGGGGGTGAGAAGCTTCTCCCGCCGGGAAAAGGAATTTATCCAGGGCACGGACCGGGTCAGGGTGTTCCATCGCTGGGAAGAGGGAGCGCGGCAGGCGCTGCTTTCCCTGCCCCGGAGGGTGTACCTATCCCTGGATTTCGACGCCCTGGATCCGGCGCTGCTGCGCGCGGTGGGCACCCCCCAACCGGATGGATTGACCTGGCGCGAGCTGATGGAAATCCTGACCTTCATTTTCGACCGTAAGGAAGTAGTGGGCATGGACGCGGTGGAGTTCTGCCCCCAGCCCCACGACCACGCTTCTGATTTTATCGCGGCCAAGATCATATATGAAGCGGTAGCGAGGTATCTGGCCCGGGAGGTTTGAATGAAAAAGGAATATCTTTCGATACCGACGCGGCCCATCGTGCCGGCGGCGGATATGACCTGCAGCCAGCTGCTGGAGGGATTGGAAGGTTGCAGTTTCCAGGGGAGGCAGCTGGCCCGGGCGGCCAAGGTCTGGGCGGAAGCCCTGGACGAGGATATCTGCGTGTGGCTGGGATTGGCGGGTGCGTTGGTTCCGGCCGGCATGAGAAAGGTGATCACCACCCTGATGGAAAGTGGATTGATCGACATTATCGTATCCACCGGCGCCAATCTCTACCACGACTACTACGAAACGGCGGGACACTGCCATTACATCGGCACCCCGCTGGTGGATGATTCCACTCTCCGGGAAGCCCATGTGGATCGTATCTACGATACCTACGCCGATGAGGATATCTTCATGAACCTGGATAAGAGAATCGGCGACTGGGCGGATAAGAACCTGGAGGAACGTCCCTACACCACGCGGGAATTCCTCCGTCTGCTGGGAGAGGAAGCCTTCCGCGCCAATCCGGAAAAAGAGGGGATACTCTCCACCGCGGCCCGGCTGGGGATTCCGGTATACTGCCCGGCCATCGGTGATTCCTCCATCGGCATCGGACTGGCTCGTCAGGAGGAGCGGATTCTCTTCGACGTTATAGGGGACGTGCTGGAAACCGCCCGGCTGGCGGCCCTGAAACCCTCCCTGGTGATATATGCCGGAGGGGGAACGCCCAAAAATTTTATCCAGCAGACGGAAGTGACCAATAACGTGCTGGGACTGGAGATGAGCGGACACCAGTACGCCATTCAATTCGTGGTGGACGCCCCCCACTGGGGAGGACTGAGCGGTTGTACCTTCGAAGAGGCCGTGTCCTGGGGAAAGATCGCCGTTGACGCCAAGATGGTCAGCGTGTTGTGCGACGCCACCATAGCCCTGCCCCTGGTTTCAGCCTCGGTGCTTACCCGTAGAAAAGGGAAAACACGTCCCGGGAAAAAATTGTCCGAGTTGGTCGACTGGTAAGGGTGTTTCCCCATCAATCCACTGGCTTTATTGATCGATATGAGCTAGAATCTGTCTGCGTGACGATCGCGGGGGGAAGCGGGGAGGTAGTGATGATCGCAACAGTCATGTCCGGAACGACCGTGGGAATCGATGGGTTCGGGGTTTGCGTGGAGGTCGATCTGGCCCGGGGTCTACCCTCTTTCACCATCGTGGGATTACCCAGCGCCGCCGTCCGGGAAAGCCGCGAGCGGGTTTCCGCCGCCATCCGCAATAACGGATTCAAGCTGCCCCAGAAAAAGATCACCGTGAATCTCGCCCCGGCCGATATGCCCAAGCAGGGAGCCGCCTTCGACCTGGCCATCGCCGTTGGCATACTGGGGGTCAGCGGTCAGTATGAATCTTCATCCCGGCGGCGGTCCCTTTTTTTGGGGGAACTGGCCCTGGATGGCAGGTTGAAACCGGTTAAGGGAGTTCTGCCCGTTGCCTGCTACGCCCGGGAAAATCATTTCGACCGGATCCTGGTGCCGGAAGAGAACGCCGCGGAGGCCTCCTTCGTGGGCGGATTGGAGGTCGCGCCCTGCCGCGACCTGAGGGAGGTTCTGTCCCTGCTGGGGGGAGGCCGTCCGCGGGAAGTTCCCCGCCCTCCCCGGGAGATCGCGGACAGGGAATATGAATTCGATTACTCCCAGGTGATCGCCCAGGATACGGCCAAGAGGGCCCTGCAGGTTGCCGCCGCCGGAGGACATCATGTGCTGATGACCGGGCCGCCCGGCTCGGGAAAAACCATGCTGGCGAGGCGGCTGCCCTCCCTTTTGCCGCCTTTCGAGGATGACGAAGCGCTCGAGTACGGAAAGATCATGAGCGTCAGCGGCGGACTGCGCCGGGAAGGGATCACCTTTCAACGGCCTTTCCGCGCCCCCCACCATTCTGCCAGCGACGCCGGTCTGGTGGGCGGGGGAAGGGGGGCCCATCCGGGGGAGATAACCTTCGCGCATAACGGGGTGCTCTTCCTGGACGAATTCAGCGAGTTCCGCCGGAATACCCTGGAGACCCTTCGCCAGCCGCTGGAGGAAGGAAAGATCACCATTTCGCGGGCCAACGCCACCTGCAGCTATCCGGCCCGTTTTCAGCT
>JAFGPI010000074.1 GCA_016926065.1 Candidatus Krumholzibacteriota bacterium | reverse complement strand
CCCGGCCCGCCTGGAATCCGCGCCCCCGGACGGTGCAGAGAAGCGGCCGGGACATCGTATTCATTCTGGATGTCTCCCGCAGCATGGTGGCCGAGGATCTGGCGCCCAACCGGTTGGAAAAGGCCAAGTACTCGATACGGGATATGATCGCCCGCCTGGAGGGAGACCGGGTGGCCCTGGTGGTTTTCGCCGGCACGGCCGTGCTCAAATGCCCGCTCACCCTGGATTACGGGTTTTTCAACCTGATGCTGGAGGACGTGGACACGGAAAGCGTTTCCCGGGGGGGAACCATGATCGGAGACGCCATTCGTAAAACCTTGGATGAGGCCTTCGACGATCAGGAGAAAAAATACAAGGATATTATTCTGATTACCGATGGGGAAGACCATGATTCCTTTCCGGTGGAAGCGGCGGAGGAAGCGGGACGACGGGGGATAAGAATCATCGCCATAGGACTGGGAGAGGAATACCAGGGGAAAAGGATCCCCATCACCGATGAGAAAGGCAACCGGACCTTTCTGACCTACCAGGGACAGGAGGTGTGGAGTAAATTGGATGCCACCACCCTGAGAAAGATAGCCAACGAGACTCCGGGGGGAAGGTATCTCAACGTGGCAACCGGCACCATAGATCTGGGAGATGTTTACGCCAAATTGATAGCCGGCGAGGAAAAGCGCGAAATAGAGTCAAAAACCATCAAGCTATACGAGGATAAGTTCCAGATATTTCTGTCCCTCGCCTTTCTCTGTTTGATGGCCGAAGTCCTGGTCACCGAGCGGCGGAGGAAATCATGAGGCGGGTAAAATCATGAGGCGGATAAAAGTGATAAAGCTCCGGGAATTGAAGCCGGCACTCCCCTGGGCCGGAGCGGTGATAGGCATATTAGTGCTATCCGGCAGCAGCCTCCCGGTCCGGGCCGATTCGCCCGCCAAATTCATTTCCCGGGGGAACGGGAGCTTTTATAAAGGTGACTACGAAAAGGCCGAGGAATACTACCAGCGGGCCTCGGTAAAGCTGCCCGAATCGGCGGTGCTGGCCTTCAACCGGGGGAACGTCCTCTACCGCCAGGAAGATTATACCGGTGCCCGCGAATTTTTTGAGGAAGCCACGCTCAAGGCCAGGGACCTGGTACTGGAAGGGAAGGCCTGGTACAATATGGGAAACTGCGCCTTCCGGGAGGGGAGCAGGCAGGTGGACAGCGATCTCGAGAAGTCGCTCGAACTTTATCAGGAAGCGGTCCGTTTTTACGCAACCGCCTTGGGAAAATACCCGGAGCTATCCGATGCGGCCCATAATATCGAGGTTGCCCGGTTGGTAATCAAGGATCTCCTGGACAAGATCAAGCGGCAGCAGGAACAGCGGCAGGAGCAGCAGAAACGGATGCAGGAATTGGTCGATTCCCTGCTCACGGTCATGCAGAGGCAGGAAGGGGCCATTCAGGATTCCGACCGACTGGCCAAGGAGAAGAACCGGCAGGAGAAAGGCTGGAGGGACAGATCCAGGAAGCAGCAGGGGAAGCAGGAAGATATCCGGGAATCCACCGCCGAGATAGAAAAGAAACTGAACGAGCTGTTTCAGGGACAGGCGCCTCCGCCGGTCCAGGAGGCCTCCTCCCATCTCGACTCTTCGCTGGTACATCAGCGGGAGGCCGCCGGGGATCTTTCCCAGGGTAAACCGGAGCGGGCCGGGGAGGATCAACGGCTTTCGCTGGAGCAGATGAAAAAAGCGCTGGGCAAGATTACCCAGGGCAATAAAGACAAGCAGAATCAGCAGCAGGGAGAGCAGGGACAGCAGGAGCAACCCTCTCCTCAACCGGAACAGGCTCGGACGGAGCAGCAGGCGGCCCGGAATGAGACCGCCAAGGGTATTCTGGAGGAAGAGAAGGATAACAAGAAGAAAAGAAAACAGCAGGCCCGGGGCGGATACCAGAAAGTGGACAAGGACTGGTAATAGAAACGAGTTGTCATGGCAGGAGCCGAACGAAATAAGGCACCGGAAGGCGGCCACCGGCGCGCCCTCAGGAATACCGCCGGGACGGCGCTAGTACTGCTCGGCGTTTGGCTGATGGGGGCCGTCCCTCTGGCCGCGGAGGATATCCGGGTGATCGCCAACGTGGAATCCCGGGACGTCTATATGGGGGAATCGTTTCTATTTCAGATTACCGTGGATGGAGCGAGCGAGGCCGCTCCCCCCGATCTGTCGGGATTGACCGGATTCATGGTGGAGTACCTGGGGGGATCCAACAATTCGAGCCAGTCCATTTCCATTATCAACGGGAGGGTGCAGAGAAGCGTTAAAAAAAGCTTTATCATGACCTACCGGCTCACTCCGGAGACCGCCGGAAGGTTGACCATACCTTCCCTGGACGTGAATGTGGAGGGGACGGTTTTCCAGACCAATCCCATACCGATTTCATCCAAGAAGCCGGAAGAGACGGAAGAGTTCAAACTGCAGGCGAGGCTTTCGCGCCCAACCTGTTTCGTGGGAGAGCCGGTGGTGCTCAAAGTCACCTGGTATCTACGCAAGGATGTCCAGGATTTTCAATTGACCGCGCCCATACTGAGCAATGATGCTTTCACCTTCGAAAATCCCGAAGTGAAGATAGACCGGAGCAAGAAATATTTCCGGGTACCCCTGGGAAATATGGAGGTTATCGCCGAAAAGGGAGAGGGAATTCTGGACGGACTTAATTACGCCACCCTGCGGTTCGACCTGGTTTTGATTCCCCGGCGGGCCGGCGCCTTCGTCATTCCGGAGTTCATCATCGCCTGTGAAGCCGGCTACGGCATGCGTACCAGCAGGCGTGATTTCCTGGATGATTTTTTCTCCGACGGCCTCTCCGGCCGCTGGGGGGGTAGGCTGAAGAAGTACGTGGTCCCTTCCAACACTCTTGATCTGGAGGTGAAAGCCCTGCCCCTTGCCGGAAAACCGCGGGGCTTCGCCGGACATGTGGGAGAATACAAGATCGAGGTTACGGCCGAGCCGGTCGAGGTGAATGTGGGGGATCCGATCACCCTGAAAATCATCCTGGAAGGTCCCGATTACCTGGGAGGAGTAAACCTGCCTCCCCTGTCGTCCCAGGAAGAAATCACCGAAAATTTCAAGGTTCCTCCGGAAAGGGCGGCCGGAAGGATAGAGGGAAAAAGAAAAATATTCACCCAGACCCTGAGGGCGAAGCACGACCAGGTAAAGGAGATACCTCCGATTAAGCTGGTTTACTTTGACACGGCCAGTGAAAAGTACCTGACCGCCGCGTCCCGGCCCATCCCGCTGACGGTGAGACCGACCAAGGTGGTGACCGCCAGTGACGCCGAGGGGATCGATTCCGGGCAGAGCGGAGCCCCGCTGGAGAAATGGAAAGAAGGCATCGCCTACAATTACCAGGGTTCCGATCTGCTGATTTCGCAGGACGTGGGGATACGGTCCGTCATTTCGAGCCGAGGGATTATGCTGCTGCTGGTCCTTCCCCCGCCGGGCTTTTTCCTCCTTTTCTTCGTTCGCTTCTGGCGCTTGCGGAGGGCTTCCGATCCCCAGGCCCTAAAGGCCCGGGGGGCCCGAAAAAGGTTCCTGGCGGCCCTGCGTTCATTGTCCGCTAAGGCGGATAGGAATCAGACGGAATTTTGCACCGGGATGATGGAGGCATTCAAGGAATATCTGGGAGACAAGCTGCGCCGCACCGCGGCGTCGATTACCCGGGGAGATGTGGAAACGTTGCTGGCCGAGCGGGGCGTGGATCAGGCCGTTGTGATAAAGGTCAAGGAGATCCTGGGAAGCTGCGAGCGGGGCGCTTACGCGGGAGGATTGGGTTCCGACCAGGATCGGGATCACCTTATACGGAAAGCCCGGGAAGTAGCCGCTGCAATAGAGAAGAGCTTATGAATATAAGATGCTGTATAGATAGCGGGGAACGATCTTTCCCCGTATCCCGGATCTTCCCCCGCGCCGGGGAATTCTCCGGGATCGCATCCGCCGTGGG
>JAFGPI010000073.1 GCA_016926065.1 Candidatus Krumholzibacteriota bacterium | reverse complement strand
GCTCCCGGTCTTCGTAAAACTCACCTACCACCAGCAGCCGGGCGCCGGTCCGGTCGCGAATGGCGGGCATCGCCCGCAGCAGATAAACCAGGCCTTTATAAGCTCTGACATACCCGAAAAAAAGAAGCAGGGGACCGGGGGGTTCGCCGACCAGATCCCGGGCCCGGGAAACGGTCATTTCTCCTTTTTTGAAAAAATCATATAGCGGGTGAGGATGGAGACGGGCCGGGCTCTTTTTCCGTATCCGCCGGAGCTTGGCCCGGTCCTCGCTGGATTGAACCAGGAATCCGTGGGCGCAGGAAAAAGCCAGACGGGATAATATCCGGTCGACCGCCGACTGCTCGTGGGGAGCGACGTTATGGCAAAGAAATATCACCTTTCCCCGGCCCGTAAGGCGCAGGATGGAGCAGATCTTGGCGAGCGCGGGAGCGAAATAGGGATGCCACCACTGCACCACCGTTAGATCCGGTTTCCAGCGGGCGGCGTGAAATCCCGCCCTCACCCAGGTGAAGGGATTGATCGAATCAATCATTCTTCTGGAAGGTACCGAGAAGGCCTTAGCGCTCTCATCGTACTGCGTCCGGCCGGGAAAAAGAAACTCCGGATAGAGCCGGCTGTAGTTTATCACCCGGACCTCATGATCCTTCATCAATTCCTTGGCCAGGCAGGTGTTGTAGTGTGAAATCCCCCCCCGGTAGGGGTAGGCGGGTCCGATCAGGCAGATCCGTAGTTTTTGAATCTGTTTACTATTATTCATCGACCTGGTACTCGCGGTAGGATAACTTTTTCTCCATGCCTGATGAGAGAAGTTCCGCCAAAAGACCGATGGAACCGATCTGTATCGCTATTACGATCATGATCAATCCTATAACCATCAGGGGCCTCACGTGAAGTCCTTTTCCGGCGATCCATTGCACCAAGAAATATAAGTTGATTAAAAAACCGATGCTTAGAAAAGAAAAGGCTATCCGGCCGAAGAGGTGCAGCGGCGTAGTCGACCGGCGGGTAATAAACATGACCGTCATCAGATCGAAGATTCCGTTGAGATAACGGCGGGCGCCATACTTACTCCGCCCGAATTTCCTCTCGAAATGGCTGACCTTTTTCTCGCCGACTTTGAATCCTTCCCAGGACACCAGCACCGGAATAAAACGGTGCAATTCCCCGTAGATGGAAATGCGCTTGACCACCTCTCCCCGGTAAGCCTTGAGCCCGCAGTTGAAATCGTGCAGCTTGATTCCCGTCACCAGGGAGGTGACGAAATTCCATATCTTGGACGGAAAGGTTTTGGAAATGGGATCTTTGCGGTCCAGTTTCCACCCGGAAACCAGGTCATAGCCTTCATCCAGCTTGTCGATAAGTCCCGGGATCTCGTCCGGATTGTCCTGCAGATCGGCGTCAATGGTAACCACGATCTCTCCTCGCGCTACCTTGAAACCCTCGGCCAGAGCCGGTGATTTTCCATAATTTCTGCTAAAACTGATGACCTTGACCCGGGGATCCTTTTCCCGCAGAGATCTGATCAACTGCCAGGATCCATCGCTGGATCCGTCATCCACCAGAATAAGTTCGTGTCCCCGGGCGGTTCTCTCCAGCATGGCGGTAAGCCGTTGGTAGAGCTCCGGCAGGCTCTGCTTCTCGTTAAAGAGTGGAACTATCACCGATATGAAATACTTGGTTTCTTCTGACAATCTTTACCTCCCGGAACTGTCCCCGAGCCTTTCTCTGTACCAATCAATCTCCCGGCCCATTCCCTCCTCCAGCGATATGGAGGGAGAAAATCCCAACTCCGTGCGGGCCCTTGAGGTGTCGGCCCAGGTATCCAGAACATCTCCCCGGGCGCGCTCCGTAAATTCAATCCGGAGTTCCCGGCCGGTCTGACCGCGCAGAATATCCAAAACCTTGAGAACGGATACCCGGCTGCCCCCTCCGATATTGAAGATCCTTTCCGAACCTGCATACCGGGCCGCCAGACAGTTGGCCTCCACCGCATCGGAGACAAAGGTGAAATCGCGGGTCTGTTTTCCATCCCCGTAAATCTCTATGGTATCCCCCCGGAAGGCCGCCGTGATAAAACGGCTGAAGGCCATATCGGGCCTCTGCCGGGGACCGTAAACCGTGAAGTACCGCAGGGCGGCGTAGGAAAGTCCGAAATTCGCGTGATAAAGTTCGCACAGATGCTCGCCGGAGAGCTTGGTGGCGCCGTATGGGGACAGGGGCCGCAACCGGTGATCCTCCCGCATGGGCAACTCCCGGGTTTCCCCGTAAACGGAGCTCGAGCTGGAATAAATCAGCCGTATGCCCTCTCGCCCACGCATCGCTTCCAGGAGCCGCTGAGTGGCCAGAATATTACTATCGAGGTAATGGGTAAACTCGCTCCCCCAGCTGCGGCGTACTCCGGCCTGGGCCGCCAGGTGAAAAACCGATTCGGCGCCGTCCAGCAATCCGCGCAGATCGCAGGTGTTGATATTCTCCTCCACCAGGTTGAACCGCTGGTCGCCCAGCAGGAATCTTATATGTTCCCTTTTCCGGGCGGGATCATAATAATCGGTAAAACAATCTATGCCGGTCACCCGGTACCCCTCCCGCAACAACCTTTCGCATAGATGCGAACCGATAAATCCGGCGGCTCCGGTTACTACCGCTTTTTTACTCACCGTATCCCCCCCCCCCGCTGGTATCCGGCTTGGTACCCAGGTTGAACTCCTCCAGGAGAATCCGGTCCACATCCCTCATCAGGGCGTTTATATCCTTATCATCCGGGTGCCGGGCCAGCCAGCTGCGGAGGAAACCGATCGCTTC
>JAFGPI010000001.1 GCA_016926065.1 Candidatus Krumholzibacteriota bacterium | reverse complement strand
CCCAGGTCGCTTCTGCCAACGCCCATATCGACATGACATAATCGAAAAGGGAAGAGAGTATGCCGGCAATCTTAAAGACCGCAGCCTTCACCTTGTTTTTCAAAATCCTGGCGAGGCTGGCGACCACGTCCGCCACGGCCCCCACCAAAGCTATACTTCGCTTGGTAATCTCGTATCCGCTCTTACTTTCCGCCAGGGCTTTCAAGGTCAACATGAGGTTTATCACTTCCAGGGCGACCAAGACGGCGTCCGGCACCTGTATTTTTATTTTCTCGGTATCGACTACGGCAACCTCATAATCCACCGCGGTCTTTTTCTTATAGAACTCCCATTCATCCTCGGCCACCCATTTCATCTCCCCGCTGGGCAACATTTTTAATTTGGGCTCCACCAGCAATTTTCTCTTGAGTATGGGAGTGACTTCCTCGATGAACTTGGTTTGCGTAACATACCTGACCGTGGGTACGCTCCAATTCTCCAGGATCTTGGCGGCCAGTTGCGTGCTCCGGCGGGTGACCTGAAAGACGTCTTCCCGGACATAGCGGTTTATCCAGCTGGTCTCGTCCTTGACCCATTTATCGAGATATTTGCGTCCCACGTTAGTTTCATAGGTACGATCCAGCACCGTCGCCTCGTGTTCCTCGATAATCTTCCGCAGCTCCTCCGTTCCGCTATAATCCTCCCTCATCTCCCGGTATCCCGGGTCATCCATCCATTTGCACTTCTCCTCTCCCCACCGATGGGCCGCCCTTCTTAGCCGCCCCGATCGATCCTCGTAGTCCTGCAATTCTTTCTTCAGGGGACGGCCCTTATCCTTGAGCCAATCCCATATGTCGTCGTCTTCCTTGGCGTACGCCTGGGCCACCTGCAAAGCAATATTGCCTAAAAAGTTTCTTTGTGATTTCTTCTCGTCCCCGGCGAACTGGTAGTGTCGATCCAGGGCCTTGGAGTATTTATTCTGCAGGTCGACGGCTTCTTTCATGTGGTCGATAAGATAGATATACCCGCCGTCTGTGCCTTCTATTCTCTCGAAGTCCGATCCCCATGCTATTGCTGCGATCTCCGACTCGGGGTCCATCAAATTGGCCCTGGCGGAGATCTTCCGGGGATCCTTGAGGTACGCCTGAATTCTGTTATAGGGCAACTGCACGTTGGATAAGAAGATATAGGTTCGAAAATTTTTTAAATCGAAGAAAAGGGGCAGGTTCCCTTTCAGCTCCTTGGTGGCCTGGCGCTGGTCTTTCTGCCATTGCTTTTTGCCCTTCTCGCTCCAGTCCACCAGGGCGTATTTCCCGTTTTTATCAACGTAAAGCTCCGCCCGGATGGTGGCCCCCCAGGAATATATCCTGAAAATGTACACCCACTTATCCTTGATCTCCTCGTATTTCTTCTTTCTCTTGAGATAATTCTTGTAGACCCGGAATTTGATGTCAGTCATCGCGGTCAGGGTCTTCTTGGTTCCCGTTTTTCCCGTGTTTCCGCCGGCCATGTCTGTCGCTTTCCTTCTCCGGGGGCAGTATGCTCCTCGCCCCAATGGTAGGCGAATTCTCGCCGCACTTCAATATTTTTAATTCACCCCTACCCCTTTTCCTTGTTGGTCCTAGAGGGGCCGCTAGAGGAGAGGGGTAGAGTCTGCATCTCATGATGTAATTCGAAATAGATAAGTAGCTATTGCTACGTTCGTTAAAATGTATGCTCTCGGTTACCGCCGGAAAGTTCACATACTGCTGGTTTCCCTATTCCTAAACTATTTCTTCTCATCCAGCACCTGTCGTACTTTCATCGCCAGCGAGTCAATGGTAACATTCTCCGTCTTGATACTAACCATTCCTACCTCGGAAATGGCATCCCGGGCGTTCACACAAAGATTGGCCAGGATCTGATCGATCTGGGCAGGATCGATCTTCACCAGCCAGAGGGGCTTCCGCGGCTTCCAGGATAGATCGATGTCCTCTCCGATGAGGCGGATGAGCATATTGATTATCCCGTTGACCGTATCGTTTAAATCCAGGACCTGGGGAGCCACCGTTTGCCGGCGGGCAAAGGCCAACAGATTTCGAGTGAGCTCCGCCGAACGCTGGGCCGCATGTAAAATATCCTCCAGATCGGCATACAGAGGAGAATCCGAGTCCACCTGCTTCATGACCAGCTCCGTATGGCCCATGATCACTCCCAGCATGTTGTTAAAATCATGTGCCACGTCACCCGCAAGCCTGCCCACCGACTCCATTTTCTGGGACTGCACAAGCTGTTCCTGTAATTTCTCACGTTCCTGTTCCGCCCGTATGCGCTCGGTAATGTCTTTAACGTATTCAATCACACCCGTCACATTTCCCCTATTATCCCGGATGGGAAAAGCTGTTAATTCTATCCAGCCAGTTGGATCTTCGTCCGATGGATAAGGAACGATTTCAGAATGCTTGTTCCCTGTTTCAATGGTCCGAACCACCGGACACCACGGGCATATTGACGTCCGATCCTGATATGCTTGGTAGCACTTCCGCCCGACCAAAGGTGTTTGTCTGGTGTACATCTGTTCCATCCAAACATTGGTTTTGATAATGTTTAATTCATTATCCAGCACGCTAATACCGTCCTGAATCGCCTCAAATACCTCATTCAGAAATTGTTCGCTTTTCCGCAAGGCCTCTTCAACCCGCCGCCGATCGGAATTAATTCGTTCTAATTCGCGAGTTTTTTGCTTCAATTCCTCATAGGATAGTTTTTCAGTCATGATTATCACCGACGCCTTGTCGACCGTCCCCCTGCGCGATTAGGTGCATCACTTTTGGATTTGTTGTTAATTATAATTATTATATCGGCGGCAGTTACCCTATGTAAACAGGAATCTCTTTGCATGATTGGTGGTTCAAGTCAACCAACGCTCGGGACCTGCCGCACTGTTTCAGCCCTGACTTCCTCGGAATATCAATTGCCACTAACAGACTCCCCCTTTAGGCTCATCTGTGCGACATGCTGCGGGCGGCCGGATTCCGGGAGTGCCGCTACCGGAATATCATGAACGGCATTTTGGCCATTCACAGCGGACGCATCAGTAGACCGATTGATTGCAGCGCGGATATGCCGGAGGAATGAATTCAAATGGTGGGAGCTACAGGATTTGAACCTGTGACTTCTACCGTGTGAAGATAGCACTCTAACCACTGAGTTAAGCTCCCACCCAGAATGTAACCAGTACTATAATCGGTTCCGTTTGGCTATGCAAGTGCTTCGATATAAAAACCGCCGGTTCCCGGCCCCCCGGACGGATTTTCTTAGGCGGGCCAAGGAATCCTGGCCCGGAATCCTTCCCTCGAAGGCGGCTATTCTTTTTCCCGGTACTCCTCCAGGATGGTACGGGCCCGCTGGAGATCATCCTTCATCACCATGAGCTTCACCTGCCCCATCCCGTCCACCGTGAAGGGCAGGGAACCGTGGGCCATGTCCGATTTTACCAGCACCTCGATTCCCTCCGACCGGCAGATGCCCACTATTATCTCCGCCTCGATATCTCCCTGCACCGTGGTCAATTCGATCAGCTCGCTGTTATTGTTTTCCATGTTCATTTTCAACCTCGTCTTTTAAGCTGATCTATGATAATACTTGGGGAGCAGTTTTAACAAGAGGGGAATCGTATGAACCTGGGCGCTCATATGTCGATAGCGGGAGGAGTCCACCTGGCCCTCCGGCGCGGCCTGGAGATCGGCTGCAACGCCGTGCAGCTTTTTGTCAAAAGCTCCAACCAGTGGAAGGCCAAGAAACTCACCGAGGGGGAAATCTCGCTCTTCCACGAGGAGATGATCAATTTCCAGCCCACCTATATCATGGCCCATTGCAGCTATCTGATCAATATCGCCTCCCCCGAACCGGTCCTGCTTCAAAAATCCAAAGAGGCTTTGTTGGTGGAGATGCAGCGCTCGGAGATACTGCAGATCCCCTACCTGGTCCTGCACCCGGGCAGCCACAAGGGCGCCGGGGAGGAGGCGGGCGCGGAAACGGTGGCCCGCAGCCTGGACGAGGTCTTCGCGAAAACTGAGGGTGATAACCTGATGATCCTCCTGGAGAACACCTCCGGCCAGGGCAATTACCTGGGGCATTCATTCGAGCAGCTGGCCCGGATGAGGGAAATGGTCGAGGAAAAGAGCCGGGTGGGATTCTGCTTCGACACCTGCCACGGATTCGCCGCCGGATACGATCTCACTTCCCGCCGGGCCTACGAGGAAACCTTCCGCGCCTTCGACCGGGCACTCTCCCTGGAGAACCTGAAGGCGTTTCACCTGAACGATTCCAAGACCGGCCTGGGGAGCAGGAAGGACCGCCACACCCATATCGGAAAGGGCGAGCTGGGCCTGGAACCGTTCCGCCTCCTGGTCAACGATCCGCGCTTCGAGAAGATACCGATGGTGCTGGAGACTCCCAAGGGGCCCGATCTGAAAGAGGACATCGAAAATCTCTCCGTGCTGAGAGGGCTGAGGGCAAAAATCGCCGCCGGGCGCCGGGCCCCCTCAGGGTGAACGCGGCCCCACGAAACCGGCAAGATTATTCAGCCTCGGCACCTCTCCCTTTCGGGAATATCTCTGCCTGCGGTCGCCGGGGCCGCAAATAATGATGCCTCTCATGGTGCCGGACAGGAACTCGCCCCGCCGGGCGCTGGGACCGCAATCCTCTATATGTGCAGTTCCACTATGTCCCCGTCCTGCAGAACATAGTCCCGCTGCACCGATTGGCCGTCGAAGCGGGCCGATCCCCATACCCGCGTGAACTTCAGGTTCTCGGCGAAATCGCGGTGGATATCCCGGGCCAGATCCATCACGGTGCTGCCCCGGGGGAGCACGTAGGGCTCGTCCAGATCGGCCTTCTGGTGCGGCACCTTGGTGTAAACCCGGATTATTCCGGCCAGCTCGAATATCCTGTTCTTCAGATCCTCCAGTCCCTTTTTCTCCTTCAGGGACACCGGGATATAGTCGATCAGTCCCCCCGTCGCCTCTTCCATGTCAGTTTTCAGCTTAGCGGAGTCGGCATTCTCGCACTTGTTCAGAACCACCATCATTTTCTTACGCACCCCCCCCACCGGAACATCCTCCTCCCTCACCAGGGGGGAGAAGACCCGGCCCTCGGCCAGCTCCTCCATGATCAGCTTCAGCTCCAGTTCCGGATCGCCCGACCCGTCCAGCACCACCAGGTGAGCGTCGGCGTTTCTGAGCAGGTTGTAGAAAGGTAGCTTGCGGATATCATCGCCGAGCGGAGGCAGATCGACGATCTGAATCTGGATATCCAGGTAAGGCATCATTCCGATGGTGGGCACGGAGGTGGTGTAGGGATAATTGGCGATCTCCGGAGTGGCGTTGGTGAGTTTGGAAAGGAGGGTCGATTTTCCCGTATTGGGCATCCCCACCAGGATGACCTGGGCCGCGCCCTGTTTTTCCACGCTGAAGACCGAAGCATGCCGGGTCTTCCTGGTAGATTCCTGCTGCAATTTCAGCTGGGAGATCTTCCGGTTCAAGCCGGCCCGGAGTTTGTCCGTGCCCTTGTGGTGGGGCATGATGGCCAGCATCTCCTCCAGGGACGCTATCTTCTCGGGAATCGTTTTGGCTTCCTTATATACCCTTTCGGCCGCGAAGTAGTTCGGGGGAAGATTCGTGGGCATCCCTCACCTCCGTGTTCACTTCCATCTTATCAAAATCTTGCCCCTCCTTCAACCACTGGGATGTCTTCGCAGAAAGCTGTGAACGAATTATCTATGCCGTAATCGTTTACCAGAACGCCCAGGGGGAGGGAAAACCCTTACTCAAATTTGCAAACAATACTTGACGCTACCGATGTCTTCCCCCCGGAAAACGTCCACCCGTGAGCGGACGCTATTTTCTCTTGTTCCGGGGAGGATTCCCGCTTATAATCCACCTTCCACATGGAGTAACAGCTGCCGGAAGTTTCCTGGGAAACCGGCCGCCACCAATAGAGGAAATCAAACGACACCTGATCGAGGGGGAGATTTTAATGCAGGATGTAGCGATAATCGGTTCGGGGCCGGCCGGCCTGACGGCCGCCATATACAGCTGCCGTTCCGGCCTAAAGACCACGGTGATAGACGGAATGACTCCCGGGGGGCAACTGATGATAACCACCGAGGTGGATAACTACCCCGGATTTCCGGAGGGCATACTGGGTCCGGAACTGATGCAGCGTTTCCGGGCGCAGGCGGAGCGTTTCGGGACGAAATTCTTATCCGGGGAAATCAGCGGGGTCGATCTGGACGGTCCGCCCTTCAGGCTGACGGCGGGGAAAGATATCATAGAGACCCGCACCGTCATAATCGCCACCGGTTCATCCTCCCGCTGGCTGGGACTGGAGTCCGAGAAGCGCCTGCGGGGCAAGGGGGTCTCGACCTGCGCCACCTGCGACGGATTCTTTTTTACCGATCGGGAGATAGCCGTGGTGGGAGGGGGCGATAGCGCCATCGAGGAGGCCGCCTTCCTTACCCGCTTCGCTAAAAAGGTGACTATGGTGCACCGGCGCGACAAGCTCCGCGCCTCCCAGGCAATGCAGGACAAGGCGGCGGGCAACCAGAAGATCTTTTTCGAGTGGGACTCGGTGGTGGAGGATATCCTCGATTCTTCCCAGAACAAGGTCACCGCCCTGGTCCTGCGCAACGTGAAGACCGGCAAAACCAAGCAGCTGCCGGTGGAGGGAGTATTCGTCGCCATCGGACACATCCCCGCTACCTCGGTCTTCAAGGGAAAGATCGATCTGGACGATAAGGGGTACATCAAGACCACCGGCGCCACCCGGACCTCGGTGCCCGGAGTGTTCGCCGCCGGAGATGTATGTGATCCCCGCTACAAGCAGGCGGTTTCCGCCGCCGGTAGCGGCTGCATGGCCGCCATCGACGTCTTTAAATATCTGGAGGAGCAGGACGGCTGAACGGAGCATCCATCATGAAACAATTCGAAAATAAAAAGGCCCTGGTTACCGGCGGTTCCCGGGGAATCGGCCGGGCCATCTCCCTCTACCTGGCCGCCCGGGGGGCGGACGTGGCAATAAATTATATCAGCGACGAAAAGGCCGCCGCCGGGACCGCCGCCGAAATAGAGAAACTGGGACGCAGCTGCCTAATCCTGAAAAACGATATCTCCGATCACCGGGAGATAAAGGCCCTTTTCTCTCGGCTAAAGGAAAAGTTCGGTTCCCTGGACCTATTTGTCTCCAATGCGGTCTCCGGGGTGCTGGGCCCTGCCTCCCGCATCGGCCGGTTGGGCTGGGAGCGCGCCCTCAACACCAACACCCGCTCCTTCCTGCTCCAGGTGCAGCAGGCCCTGAAGCTCTTTCCCCCCGCGGGGGGGAAGATCGTGGCCATTTCCTCCATCGGCTCGTTCACCTGCCTGCCCGGTTACGCCGCCGTGGGGGCGAGCAAGGCGGCCCTGGAAGCCCTGGTGCGCTACTTCGGCCGGGAGCTGGCGGAGCGGAATATCAACGTGAACGCCGTTTCGGGAGGGCCAGTGGACACCGCCTCCCTCGATTACTTCCCCGATAAGGATAGGATACTTAAGGAGTGGATGGATAAAACCCCAAGCCGGCGGATCGCCACCCCGGAAGAAATCGCTCCCATCGTGGGATTCCTGCTCTCCGATGAAGCCTCCTGGATCCAGGGACAAACCATAGTGGCCGACGGCGGGCTGACCCTTTAAGCGGCCGGGAGGCGGACTACCGGGTCTGAAAATCGATCATCCGCTCGATGGCCGCCCTGCAGGCGGGACAGAAACCGGTCAGGATCTTCGATTTCATGATGCAGTCCCGTTGGGAACGGTAGAGACCCTTGGCCGAATACCCCGCCCCCTCGAAGCAGCCGGTCACCCCCGCAAAGGTCGAGTCGTCGGGAGTGGGTACAGGCGTGCCCGCTTTAATCAGATGACCCCACTTCACCTTTCCCGGATTGAGCAGGGCGGTGATGTTGGGCTCCCAGGGTTCGATCCCCTGAGGATACATATCGTTGTAACTCACGTTGGAGGAATAGTACTCGTCGGCCAGTCCGGCGAAGGCGTGCCCGAACTCGTGAACGAAAATGTACCCGTCGAATTCATTATCGGAGACGCAGGTCGAATAGAGGTTGAATATACCGCCTCCGCCGTACTTCTCCTCGTTGGCCAGGAGGATTATCTGATCGTAGGGAACCTTGGCCGCCACGTCCCTGATCACCTTGTTGGACGGCGACAGCATGTAGCGGTCCAGTTCCAGGCTGTTGAAGGACAGCCCCAGCAGATTGTTCCTGTATATTCCCTGGCGGGGATTATCGACTTTCGATTCGGCAGACCACGATTCCACCAGGCGGACGTTAAAATCATCGCGCCGGCTTTTGAAAGGTTCCACTCCGAAGAAGATATCCAAAAATCTTTTCACGTCATCCCTCAGTTTGTGGAGCTCGCTCTTCTGGTAACCGTCCCCCAGTATCACTATATCAACCTTCCGGGCCGGATCTCCTTTATCCTGCAGCTTCCTGATCTTGAAACCGGAATAGCGGCTCTCGGTGGTGATGTGAAAATCGGCCGGATCCACGATAAAGTCGAAGGTGGTGCGGAATATATTTTCCCGGTCCCGGTGATCTATCTTTATCTGCACCGCGGCCTGGGGAAAAGGCATGATCAACGATTCATGAAAGGTCCGTGCTATCCCCTCCAGGGCTTCGTCCACCGTCACCCATTCCCCGAAGAGGGAACAGTACCCCCGGGAGAATATCAAGCGATTGGTGTTGAGATCGTAAACCCGGAGCAGATGCCCCCCCAGGTTGAGCGTGTCGATCAGCGCCCTGGGATTACCTCCCCAGAAAGGCTCCCGGATGATTTCATCTATGGCGTAAACCTCCTCCCCCGCCACCCCGGTGTGGAAAAGATCAACCCGCAGCGAACCTTTGGTAAAATACCGGTCGAAATCAACCTGCGCCCGGGAGAGGGAAGGGAATACAACCAGGATCACTAACAAGATTAAAGTCAGTCTGCGCATGCTCGGGCTCCTTCGATAAGGTCCACGCTAAACGGATATCCACCACGGCATCGGTCTTGGTTATCCCCGGCACCGGGACTTCCTTTCTACACCGCCCGCAGTTCCGGCGTTTCATTCATAATATAACAGCCGCGGCTTTCTGTCAAAATCTTCGCTTCCCCCCGCGAAAAAGCCGGCGGGCCGGGCGGGCCTGGATCGAGGGCGACGGGCCGAAAACCGGTACGGATCGAGGGCGGAGGGCCGAAGAGCAGCATGGATCGAGGGCGGCGGGGCAGCTCGATTCTAGGGGCGCGCCAGCGGACCGGTCCGGCTCGAGCAGGGATGACGGCAGGGCATGATCACCCTACCGCGACCGGCCCACGCCCACCCGGGCGCAACTATCCGCCGCCGCGCAGCGGGAACAGCGGGGCGAAAGGGGAGTGCATATCGCTTGACCGTACATCACCAGCAGGTCGTTGATTTCGATCCAGTGCCGCCGGTCCAGCACCTCCCGGAGCGCGAATTCGGTTTCCCGGGGATTACGGGTATCCAGCACGCCCAGCCGGTTGCAGATCCTGTGCACGTGCGTGTCGACGCATATTCCAGGTTTCCGAAAGGCCAGGGTCACCACCAGATTGGCGGTTTTTCTCCCCACCCCGGGTAGTTTCACCAGATCGCTGATTTCATCCGGCACCCGGCCCTTAAAATCGCTGATCAGCATGCGGGAAAGCCGGCTGATGGCCCGGGCCTTGTTCCGGTAGAAGCCGGCGGGAAAGATCGCCTTCTCAATCTCCTCCACCTTCAAGTCCGCCATCTTCCGCGGATTACCGGCCAGGCGGAAAAGCCTGGCGCTGGCTTCTCCGGTCACCTCGTCCTTGGTGCGGGCGCTGATCACCGTGGAGACCAGGACCCGGAACGGTGACCGGGTCTTCTTCGCGATGGCGGTCACCGACGGATCCCGCCGGTCCCGGACTATTTCACGGATCACCGGGATAATCCGGTGCAGCACCGAGGCGGCCCGTTTCTTTCCCCGGGGAAACCATCGGGGATCCGACTGTACCCTCTCCAATTCGCCCTCCCGGCCGTTCATTTCCCTTGACATATCCTCATCAGTCTTTCTATCCTACCAGATTCCCGGGCTAAATGATACCGCCCATCTTCAAATCCGATCCGGTGGCGGCTACTCAGGCCGGGAGAAAAGCAAAAATAATGAATTTCCGGTACCGCTTGTCAAAAGCCGAGGAGGATGAGCCCTATGGATTGGACCTTCACTGACGAACAGGTAATGCTCCGGGATATGGTGAAAAAATTCGTCGACAAGGAAGTCAAGCCTATAGCCGAAAAGATAGACCAGGAAAAAAGTATCCCCCGCGGGCTGATCGATAAAATCGCCGAACTGGGTTTTCTGGGCATCTCCTTTCCCCCCGAGTACGGGGGCGCCGGAATGGGGGAAACCGGTTATTGCATCATGCAGGAGGAGATCGGCCGGGGCTGCGCCTCCACCGCCACCTTTATCGGCGCCCACCAGAGCATAGGCGCTTCGGGCATATATATGTTCGGTACCGAGGAACAGAAACAGAAATATCTGGTTCCCCTGGCCGAGGGTAAAAAGATCGGCGCCTACGCCCTGACCGAGCCGAACGCCGGTTCGGACGCCTTCAATCCGGAATCGACGGCCGAGGAAAAAGGAGACCACTACCTGCTCAACGGCGGGAAAATCTTCATTACCAACGGTAGTTTCGCCGATATCTTCACCGTTTTCGCCAAGACCGTGGGAGGCCCGGGGGATGGTAAGATGTCCGCTTTCATAGTGGAAAGGGATTTTCCCGGTTTCAGCATCGGAAAGATCGAGGAGAAGATGGGAATCCGCGGCTCCGAAACGGCCGAGTTGATCTTCGAGGACGTAAAGGTCCCCAAGGAGAACCTGCTGGGACGAGCCGGGCGCGGATTCCTGGTGGGAATGAAGGTGCTCAACACCGGCAGGCTGGGGCTGGGCGCGGCGGCTCTGGGCGCGGCCAAGGAAGCCCTGGCCCTATCCGTCGCCTATTCCAACGAGAGGATTCAGTTCGGCAGGAAGATCTCTCAGAACCAGGCCGTGCAGTGGATGCTGGCCGATATGGCGGTTGATATCTATAACATGGAATCGATCCTCTACCGCACCGCCTGGATGTACGACCAGGGCAAGAACGTGACCCGGGAGTCTTCCATCGTCAAACTGTTCTGTTCCGAGGCCCTGGACCGGGTGGTGGACAACGCCATGCAGATATACGGCGGTTACGGTTTCACCTGTGATTTTCCGATCGAAAGGATGTACCGCGATTCCCGGATCAACCGGATATTCGAGGGCACCAGCGAAATCCAGAGAATGATCATCGCCCGGGACATCCTGCACGCCCGCAACCTGTAGGTTTGCCGCAAGCGCATTCGAGCCCGCAGGCCCGCCAGGCTCCGGGCTCTATTTACTTCCGCGCCGGCGGACGGTACTGCACCGCTTCCATGATATGGATCTTTTTAATGTCCCCGCTCTGGTCAAGGTCCGCGATGGTGCGGGATACCAGGATGATATTTTTCCTGGTCCGGGCGCTGAACAGCAGCTTCCTCTGCGCGGAAGATAAAAATGTCTCCGCCTCTTTATCCATGCGGCAGAAACGCTCCAGCAAGTTAAAGGGAACCTCCGCGTTCCGCTTGATGCCGTGGGACTCCGCGTATCTCTCCCGCTGAATATCTATGGCCTGCCATACCGTTTTTCGGATAGCGGCCGAAGTAGGGACGGAGCATCGGCCGGGACCGTTCAGCTCCCGGGAGGGAACGGCCCGCACTTGGAGGTGGATGGCGATGCGGTCCAGCAGCGGTCCGGATATCTT
>JAFGPI010000072.1 GCA_016926065.1 Candidatus Krumholzibacteriota bacterium | reverse complement strand
CGGTGTGAACAGCCTTTACCGCGGGTCCTGCCGGCGACCCCCCGTCCGGCCCCCGGCGTCGCGGGTGGCGGTGTGCCCCGGCCGCCGGCACCGGCCGGAGTATGACATGATACAGGCGACCGGACACGCGGCCACCCCACCGGGCGCGCTCCCGGTTCCGGGAATGATCACTGGTCAACAAGGAAAAAGAGTATCGCTCAGATGGCGGGGCGCCGGCGTATGAAATGCTCCAGCCCGGCTTGCCTCAGTTCCTTATAGAGGGTTCCACGGGAGATGCCGAGCCACTTGGCGACCGCCGTTTTGTTCCCGTTACAGATGGTCAGCATCTTTTTCAGCTTGCGCTTGGTATCGCCTGCCTCCCGATCGGATAGCGCGGACATGAGGGTTGATTCGATCTTTTCACCGCGGGAACGGATCTTTTCCGGAAGCATATCGGCGGTTACGGTGTTCCCCCTGCTTAGGTGCCGGATACGTTCGATCACGGAAAGCAGCTCCCTTGCATTACCCGGCCACCGGTAGGCTTGCAGCTGCTTCAGGGCATCCGCCTCTATGCGGACCGGTCCGGACGAGGCCTCTTCCGCCCCCCTCCCCCGCAGGGACCAGGTGAGGAGAGGAATGATATCCTCGGGACGCTCTCTCAAGGGCGTCAGGTGAATACTCTCCGCGTTTATGCGATAATAGAGATCCTCGCGGAAACCGGCCTCGGTTATCCGCTTCTCCAGATCCTGATTGGTGGCCGATACGATCCGCACATCGATGGGCCGTTCAAAATTCTCCCCCAGCCTCCTTACCTTTCCTTCCTGCAGCACCCGCAGCAGCTTGACCTGTTGAACGGTGGAAAGCTCTCCCACCTCGTCCAGGAAGAGGGTTCCCCCGTGCGCTTCCTCGAAGAGGCCCTTGCGGTCGGTGGCGGCTCCGGTGAAACAGCCCTTGCGGTGACCGAAGAATTCACTTTCGAAAAGATGATCCGGGACGGCCGCGCAATTAATGGCCACGAAAGGACTCTCGGCCCTATCGCTGGCCTGATGCACGAATTGGGCTATCAGTTCCTTTCCGGTTCCGGTCTCGCCGGTGATCAGAACCGGGCGCGTGAAGGTCCCGGCAAACTGTATCTTCCGCCAAACATCCTGCATGGCGCCGGATACGGCGGCAAAATGATCATTTATCATATAATCCGCGGAGTGCTCTATGCTGATAATATTCCGGGGCTCTATTTTTCTGCGGTGCAGGTATCCGGGCACCCTTCTTTTTCCCCAAAGATCGCGCAGCAGCTGGTGGGTTCTACTGCGCAAGAAATCGGCGTCCATCCCAGAAAAGATATGGCCCGCTTCCATGAGATTCCGCCAAGCCTCATCATACCTCTGGGCGTCATCACTCCTCTGTGCTCCTACTCCCCCGGCCCGGCACGGATCGCTCTGGCGGGGAGAGCGGCCCCGTCCCATATCTATTTCCTCACCCAGCAAATACTGGGCGAAGAGCAACTGGGTGGCGGCCAGCTCAAAGGTGCATCCGGTCGGTCTGATCCGTTCCACGGCCAGCCTGAAGAATTCAACGCCCTTTTCTTCCCGGCCGGTCTGATAACTCATTACTCCCAGCAACCGGAGCGCCAGGCCTTCCTCCACCTGTCTTCCCGCGCCACGGGCGATGGCACAGGCCTTCTCCAAGCTGTCGCGGGCCGAATCTATATCGCCGGTGGCGAGATAGAGCTCCCCCAGCCGGCGGCGCACATCGGACGCCAGCGCTCCCTCCGGGGCGCTCCCCCGCACCAGGGAAAGAGCCTCTTCGTATAGTTCAACGGCCTTCTCGTAATTGCCCCGCTGGAAATGCACGGCACCGGATAGTTCCAGGGCAAATACTTTTTCCGGAAGGAATCCGTGCTTCCGCACGGACTTCCCCACCCGGGCGTACTCTCTCAAGGCGCTGGCGAAATCACCCTGCTTCCGGTAGATATTTCCAGACACCAACCGGCAGCGGCACATTCCCAGTTCCCACTCCACCCGCCGGAAGAGCAATTTGGCCCGGGTGACGGCCTTTCGCGCTTCATTAAATTTACCGGTCTTGTACAGAGCGATCCCCAAGTTCAACCAGGCGGCGGCCTCTCCGTAACTGTCCGATCCGGTACGGCAAAGTTCGATACTGCGGTGAAAATAATCGGTGGCCGGGGCTATAAACCCCTCGCTTTGGGTCAACAATCCCAGCATCGCCAGGATCCGCGCCTGCGCCCGGTTATCGGCAAAATGAGTGGCCAATCCCAGGGATGCTTCAAGATCGGCGCGGGCCTGCACCGGTTTACCCAGATGATAGAGGCAGGCCCCCCTGATCAGTAACCTTTCGGTCACCAGGGGAGCGGAAAATTCCCCCGCGCCCTTCTCTTCCATACCCTCCAGTAAAGCCAGGGCGGCATGGTATTGTCCCCGGCGGCGCGCGATATTCGCCTTGATAATGGAAGCCTCCCGCACCGCCGGGGAGGAGGCGAGAGGGGTATATTCCACCCGCAACCGGCCTAGGCGATCCAGGTGTTCCTCGCATTCCTCGAACAATGAAAGGTAGTAAGCGTTACGCGCGGCGGCGACGAGTACCGCGGCGAGGGTGTGACTATCCGCGCTGCTTTCCCGGGCGAGACGCAACGCCTCGCGAGCCTGGAGGTAGGCCCGCCTGTATTCACCATCGGCCTGCAGCCGGGATATCTCGGAGATATGCTTTTTTAGGGCGCGTTTGTCTTTTTGCATCACTCTAGGTCCCAGTGAACTATCGCGTTAGCACGGGAAATAACTGCATAAAAATAAACAATTTATAATTCACGCGGGAATGCCAACCGGGAAGCCTGTGCCGTCCCCCCCAGAGTGTTTCGGGTCGATTCTGTTTTGACGATGGATTAACTGCGGTTTGCCCACAACTGGAAATCTGAACCGGCCGGATATCCGTTTCCACGCGCAGGTGCGGATCCTCCCCTGGATCCGCGCAAACCATCTGTCCGTAACTGGTTATGGTGCCGGGTTTTGGAGATCTGGGCCGGGCCGCCGACGGGAGTATAACCAGTATTACCATTATTACCAGGGCCTTTGACCATAAAGGTGCGTTTCTTATAGTCCCTATACATTTCATAAAATCTCTCCCGCTGCGTACGCTCGCATACGGTTCGCTACACCTTGTTTGAATCACCCTGTATTTGCCGCCTAACAGAATCGCTTTTTAAAAGTCTAGCAAAAATTAGCTTGTTAAGTCAAGGATAAACCCCAAAAGTCCCATGGGAAAGGGATAAATCGCGATCGCCTGGCGGAGGGCTCAGCGTTGCGCGCCATCCCCGGGCGGGTAATGATATTGCGTGTAGAAATCCTCAGGCGTAAAGGCCTCCTTCCGAGGGATCAGACTCCTGGAGAAATACGTAATATTTAATTTACAGTCATTCGAAAAATATTACTATGGACTAAGCGTTTAGAAAATAAATGATTCAACGTTTTTCCCCGCGTTTTGCGTAAAAAATATATTACAGTTTAATATCGAATCGATCCCTCGAAAGCGCGCACGAGCTCCGGAGCGATTCATCTAATTCAATTTATATTATTAACTTGTAAACAATATTCACCCCTGATCGCACAATGGTACACCCTTTGCCGGAGGTAGCATTGCCAGGAAGATATCTTTTTCTATAGCTAATGATAAGACCGGGGATGGGAATAACCGGATGATGAAAGAAAAGGATCAGCGGAGGTATATCGAATATCTGGAAGAGATCATTCAACAGAGAGGCATAACGATCCGGGCCCTGCGCGACGGCTCGGGGACTGATCTCATGTCGAAATGTATAGCTCATAGTATGTCCGCTACCGTTTCCTTTATCCAGCGGGACACCGCCCGGCTCGCCCGGGAGCTGCGGTCGGCGGGAAAATCCCTGGCCACCAATCCGCGCTGCGGTCCATCCGGAGGGAAATATGCCCGGTTGGAGTTGATTCTTTTCCTGCTGCAAAAACTGGAAGATCACTCCCGCTTGACCGGCGAGATGCTGGACAATATAAAATACGACAGATGGACCCTGCCGGGAGTGGGAAATGAGGCCAATCTCAATTCCATTACCACCAGCCTGCTGGAGCAGGTGTGGAACCATCCCTCCTTCAATCCCCGGGTCAGGGTGGCCCTGCGTTTGAATCAGTACATACCGGATCTGCCCCTGCGCGGGAGCGAGCTCTTTCAGATCGTGTTCCAGCTGGTTAAAAACTCCTTCGAAGCCCTCTATCTATCCAGTCGGGGCCGGATAAATATCAGCACCGATATGGAGAACGAGCATGTCCTTTTGAAGGTTAGCGACAACGGAACCGGAATCGCTCCGGAGATCCAGGGTAGGATCTTCAACCTGCATTTCACCACCAAGAAAGAGGCCCGGGACGGGAATAAACATCCGGGGCTCGGCCTATATTCGATTTCCAGAATAATCAACGAGGTGGGCGGATCGATCGATTGTGACAGCGCCCCCGGACGGGGAACAACTTTCACGGTCTGCCTCCCCATACAACGGCGGACAAACAGGTCGTCGGGATCGCCTCGGAACATCGTGGAATCACCTCCCGATTATTTTAATTCAAGGAACGTGCCGGATGAAACCGTATGATGACGGGGAGAAGGAAGTTACCATGGCCGCGCTAAATACCAAGAAAGCCTCTTACTTAACGGAAACTGGTGGGAGCAAAGCACCCCGTCTATCTGTTCATCCCCGGGGTAAACACCTGTTCAGTAACACCATGGGGAATCCGGGAGGTGATAAGCGGCCGCCTATCCGAGGGCGGGAGGGGACGGGATTACCGATCAGGCGCCGGTAGATTTGATTTGACCCTGATAATAAATCAGTTGTAGCATTGAACCAGCCAACGGCCGGTTGGCGCAAAATCCCTGGAAAGGGGCGTTACCAGAGAATGAATAATGAAAAGCCCGAGAATGCCGAGGAGTTTTTTTCCGCGGTGGAGAGCGACCTGAACGGACTGGACGGCTCGGAAGCCGTCCGCAGCGGGGCCAACCTGTCGGCGCGGCTGGAACGAACCGAGTTGAAGGTCAATAAACTCGAGATGCTCGTGGAAATAACCAAGTCTCTCAACTCCACCCTTAACCTCAATGAATTGCTGGCCGCCATTATCGACTCCACCATCAAGCTGGCCGATACGGACCGGGGGTTCCTCATGCTGAGCGATTCCGAGGGAATCCTTAAATTCCGCATCGCCCGGGATAAGAAGGAGCTTTCCCTGCAGGAAAAGGATTTTACGGTCAGCCACAGTATCATCGACGCCGTAGCCGCCAAGGGCGAATCCCTGTTTATATCCGACCTGATGGAAAACGAACGCTTCAAGGATCAGCAGAGCGTGCTGGATTTGCATTTACGCACGGCCGCCTGCGTTCCGCTCAAGCTGGCGGACAAGGTGATCGGAGTAATCTATACCGACGCCAGCCGGCTCACCGATGAACTGACCGAAGATAACATGTCGGTGGTTTCGGCCTTCGCCGCGCAGGCGGCGATCGCCATCGAGAACGCCAGGTTGCACGGTGAACTCATTCTCTCCAAGGAAAACCTGGCCCGGGAGAACCTGGAGTTGAAAGAGGTCCTATCTGAAAAGTACAAATTCTCCGGTATCATCGGAAAAAGCCCGCCCATGCAGAAAATATTCAGCATGATAAGGAAGATAGCCCCCTTTGAGACCACCGTTTTGATTACCGGCGAAACCGGTACGGGCAAGGAGCTGATCGCGCGCGCCATACACTTTAACGGAGCGAGAAAATCCAATCAGCTGGTTACCATTAACTGCGGGGCCATGCCGCAGGACCTTCTGGAGAGCGAGCTCTTCGGCCATAAAAGGGGCTCTTTTACCGGAGCCTCCAGCGACAAGGCGGGGCTTTTCGAGATCGCCAACCAGGGCACTGTCTTTCTGGATGAAATCGGTGATATGCCGCT
>JAFGPI010000071.1 GCA_016926065.1 Candidatus Krumholzibacteriota bacterium | reverse complement strand
GGGCTGCGGCCGCTGGCGTTGAGTCCGTAGAGTTTCCGCGTGCGGGCGTCCCAGACAATGGCGAAGAGGTCCCCCCCCATTCCATTGGCCACCGGTTCCATAAGCCCCAGGGCGGCATTGACGGCGATGGCGGCATCCACCGCCGTTCCTCCCTTCTTCAGGATATCGATGCCGATCTGCACCGCCAGCGGCTGGGCGGCGCATACCATTCCCCGCCGCGCTATCACCTCCGAGCGGGAAGCGTCCATCCGGCCGCTCAACCGGTCGTAGGCGGAGGCATCCTCCGGCAACAGGACCGCCAGGATAAGGGAAAAGAAAAACGGCCAGGCGATAAGTAAAACCGTCAATTTTAAAAAACCGCTCATGGGCACCTCCTGGGATTGAAAAAATATTTTATTCCCCGCCACTTTTATTCCCCGACGGACTGGGGAGGAAACACCTGTTGTTGCAGACTCCGGAATCTGAGGTCTACCTTCCCCGACGGACTGGGGAGAAAACACCTGTTGTTGCAGACTCCGGAATCTGAGGTCTACCTTCCCCGCCGCACCGGGGAGGAAACACCCCTCGCGGAACCGGGAGAGCTTTCTCCTCCAGCTACCGCTCCCCGCTCCCGGGGAAAACCGAATCAATCTTCCGGGCCCACCCCGATCCAGCGCTCCAGCCAGGCATGAAATTCCCGGTACCAAAAAATCGAATTCTGTGCCGTCAGCACCCAGTGATTTTCGTCGGGAAAGTAGATAAACCGGGCCGGAACGCCCTTGGCTTTCAGCATTCCGTAAGCCTCCAGACCGTTACCGACCGGTACGCGGTAGTCTTTTTCCCCGTGTATTATCAGGGTGGGGGTCACGTAGTTCTCCATATTATGGGCGGGACTCCAACGGATCACATTTTCCAGCGCCTCCCAGGGCGTTCCTCCATAGGCGCGCTGCCGGCCCGAGGTAATATCGGACCCGAACTGGGCACAGAGGTCAAACACTCCCGCGTGATTGATTAAACATGCAAAACGAATGGTCTGGGTTCCGATCCAACTGGCCAGATAGCCGCCGTAGCTGCCTCCGGCCACCGCCATCCGGCGCTCATCGACGAATCCCCGCTCCAGGATGTGATCGACCGCCCGCATAACGTCAATAAAAGGCTTGCGGCCGTTCTCTCCGGTGATGGCATCGGTGAAATCCTGTCCGAAGGTAGAGGATCCGTGAAAGTTCACCAGGGCGGTCACATAACCGGGCGCTGCGAAAACCTGGGTGTTCCAGCGGGGATGAAAATCGTCGCCGAAGGTGCCGTGCGGCCCGCCGTGGACCAGGACCAGGAGGGGCCACTTCTTTTCCGCGTCGAATCCCGGTGGGTAGAGAATAAACATCTGCACCGCGGCTCCGCCCGCACCCTGAAACCATACATCCTCGAACCGGCCCATCTCGATACCGGAGAGGATATCATCGTTGAAGGAGGTCAGTTTCCGTAAGCCCTTTCCGTTCTTCCCCACCACGCAAATCCGGTCCGGTTCGCAATTGCTCTGGTGCATGAAGATCAGGTCACCGCCGGGCAGGATACCGACCAGACGGTTGGTGCCCCCCCGGAATATTTCCCGGACCTCTCCCCCCTGGAGTGGTACCGAAAAGAGGGAGACCATGGCCCGGTCCCCGGCATGGAAAAAAACCGTTTTATTCTTTTCGTCCACTATCCAACCGGAAGGAGAATGGTCGAACGATTCGGTGATCACCTTTTTCTCCCCCGTTTTGCGGTGGTACCGGACCAGGCGCACCCGGTCGCCGTAAAAATCCAGTATCTTCTGCCGGCCATAGAGGATATACTTCCCATCCGGCGTGTAGTAGGGGGCAAAATCATCGGCCGGATTATCGGCGGTGAGGTTTTTCACCTTCCCCGGATTGCCCGTATCGATCAGGTAGATATCACTCTCCAGCTTGTCATAGGGAGCGCCTTCACGCAGGGAGGTGAAGGCGATCTGGGAACCGTCCGGTGAAATATCGTATTCTATCCCTCCGGAAGTGCTGGAATGCCTGTCCCAGCCGGGCATCAGGGGAGTGACCTCGCGGCTCTCGATATCGATTCGGAACAGGTGCACCAGGTAACCATCGGTGAGCCAGTGATCCCAGTAACGGTAAAAGCGGTCTTCGGTCACCTTGGCGGTCACCTTGCTTTTTCGGCGCCGCTCCAATTCCGTTTTAAGCGAATCCAGCTCTCCCTCGTATCCCGGAAGAACCGGGGAAGAAAAAATAATGCTCCTGCCGTCCGGCATCCAGCGGGGATCGGAAACACCCAGCGGCATGTCGGTAAGCTCCATGGCCTCTCCCCCTTCCAGGGAGATCAGCTGCAATTGGGTTTTCTCCCCTTCCCGCTGGGCGGTAAAGGCCAGCCATTTCCCGCAGGGGCTCCAGACCGGGGATCCTTCCGTGGTCTCTCCGGTGGTGAACCTTCTCTCACCGGAACCATCGGTATGGATAATCCAGATGTCCCCCTGGCCCTGATTCTTTTCGATATCGTAGGAGGTGACCACCACCGCCGCCAGTTTTCCATCGGGAGACAGGCTCGTCGCGCTCAGCCTTTTCATCTTCCACAGATCGGTGGCGGACAACGGTTTCTTTTGGGCGGGGGAAATCCCGCCGGCGATAAGAAGAGTAATGCCCAGCAGCACGAAGAATACCCTAACATGCGACCTTTTCAAGACTTCCTCCTTTGTCTTTTCGACCGGCCGGGATATTTGAACCGAAAAAACGGCCGCAATCCCAACCGGATTACTTTCACTCCACCGGGACCGATAGTTTCGTTCCGAAGATACGGGGGCCGAGGTTCCTATTCCCTCGGATTCCGCGATCCCCTTTTAACTATCCGAGCCTACCTGTTTTGATATTTAGCGGTCAAGAGCGGAAAAACGGCCTCCGCAGAGGTAGCCTACCGGGAATTGTCGCCCCGGGTGACGGAGGGCCCGGCTGAGGGTGAATTTATATTTCTATTTTTGTGTTGATTCAGGAATGTCCCGCAGTAGACCTTCCGCGCCTCCAGGTGGTTTAGTTTCTATCTCTTTTTTAGATGTTTCTGCATGAAGGTTTCGCCGTAGGCCCTCTGATTCTAAAAGTGACAGGTCTTCTCTTTGGCTTTTGCCGTCTCCTGCTTTTTTCCCGCCCTCTTCTGCCTTCTCTTGATCTTGTGCTCGGGGCCGTGCCTCTCGATATACTCGTCCAGCAACAGCTCGAAGAGGTTCTCGAACTTCAGCCCCTTCGGGAACCTGGTGG
>JAFGPI010000070.1 GCA_016926065.1 Candidatus Krumholzibacteriota bacterium | reverse complement strand
AGATCATCGCGGATCACAACCGGATCCAGGCCCGGGTGAGGGAAAAGCTCGCCGGACAAACAAAAATCCTGGTAAACGGCAATCCGGTGAACCGTTTTTCCACCCCGGACAACCGTGAATGCCTCGATTTTCTCCGCGACCTCCTGGAGGAGCTCGACCTATCCGCCGATTTCAGCCTCATGATCGACGCTTCCGCGGGGGACCTATGGACCGGCGAGTCTTACCGGCTGGCCCTGACCGACGGTTCATCCAAAAACAGTGATGAATTCCGCTCCTACTGGGAAGAAATAATAAGGGATTACCAACTGGGATTTCTCGAGGATCCCTTCCAGGAACAGGATTTCGACCGCTGGGCCGGGTTGACCCGGAATCCGGACAATTGCCGCATTATCGGGGACAACCTGTACTCCTCGGACAGCGGCAGGATCCGTGAGGGGGCCGAGCGGAAATACACGGACGGCACCCTGATCAAGCCGAATCAGGCCGGCACCGTATCCGCGGTGACGGCGGCCCTAAAGGCGGCGCGGGAGAGCGGACAGATCGCCATCACCTCCCACCGTTCCATCAGTACCGAATCCACCTTCCTCTCGTGGCTGACCTTCAGGCACCGGGTGGAGTATATAAAAATCGGTCCCCTGCAGAGCGACTATTCCTCGGTAATCAGATTCAATGAGATCATCCGACTCACGGAGGTTCGGGATGTCGATTAAAACGGTAATCCATACTATCCGTCACGCGGAAACGACCTATGGTGAGGAGAGCAGGTATGCCGGAACGATGGATGTGCCCCTGAACGAAAAGGGCAGGCGGGACGCCCTCGCGGCGGTCGAGAAACTACCGGAAAAAGATTTTGACGTGGTTATCACTTCCTCTAAAAAACGGGCCATCGAAACCGCCTCCTTGCTCCTGAAAGGAAATATCCCCCTCATCCAGACCGGATTGTGCGACGAGAGAAACTACGGGGAAATGGAAGGAAAAACCTGGGACGAAGTAAAGACGATGGATCCACCCATTCTCTTTATCCCCGTGGGGAATGACACTCATTCGGTCAATCCTCCCCGGGGGGAACCGTTCGAGGATTTGCGGGAGCGGGCGAAAAAGTTCCGGCAATTCATATTCGATAACCATGAAGGATCCAACATCCTGGTGGTGTCTCACGGAGTATTCCTGCAGCAATTCCACGGGTTGCTGCGGGGATTGAGCTGTATCGAGTCGCTGGCCGCCGGAGTGCGCAAACTCGAGTACAACTCCTTTTATTTCCAGGACCGGAAATTGGTGAAGGAAACCTCCCGCCAGCTTTCCAGCCTGAAGCGGGGTGCTTTCTAGGGAAAATCAAGGGGCGGGTAGATCTAATTGCCGTCGAATTCGTGAATTTAAGCCATACATCTTCCCGGGGTGGGGATGGTTACCATTAAACCGCTGAGCGGTATCAGCATTGATAAGGTCTATGAGGCCTTTAAAAAGGCTTTCTCCGATTACGTCGAGACCCTGGCGCTGTCCCGCGCCCAGCTGCAATACCTGCTCGAACGTAGGGGCAACAACCTCGATCTATCCTTCGGGGCGTTCCAGAACGGAGAGCTGGTAGGCTTTACCCTGAACGGAATCGGGCCCTGGAACGGCCGGCTTACCGCCTACGACACGGGGACGGGGGTAATAAAGGAATTCCGCCAGCAGGGAATAGCCACGCGGCTATTCAACGAGTCGCTTCCGGTCCTGCGGGAAAACAATATAAAGCAATATCTGCTGGAAGTGATCCGCACCAACGGGTCGGCCTACAAGCTGTATAAAAAGGCCGGTTTCAAGGAAACGCGACAGTTCGATTACTATATCTGCTCCCGGGACCAGGTGGTAATCAGAAAAGGGAAGCTCAACCATACCTTCCCCCTGAAAGAAATTGAGCGCCCGGATTGGGATCTTTTCAGCACCTTCTGGGATTTTTACCCCTCCTGGCAGAATTCGATCGATTCGATCAAGCGTAAGCTAGATCATTTCAAAATCCTGGGCGCGTTCGAGGGGAACGACCCGGTGGGATACGGAATAATCGAGCCGGCGAGCGGCGATATCCCCCAGCTGGGAATCGACCCCGGGTACAGGAGAAAGGGATTGGCCACGACCCTGCTGCACCGTCTGCTCGGTTACTGCGTGAGCGATCAGATCAAGATGATCAACGCCTGCGTGAGCTGCGATCCCCTGCGGGAATTCGCCCGCAGCCTTAAGCTGATCCCCGGTCCCGGTCAATACGAAATGTTGAAGAAGCTATAGTCCGCTACCCGGCACCCAAGGATTGGAGGGAGAAAATGCACCGTATTACTGGATTGCTGTTATTCGCCTCTTTGCTTTGTCTTCTGGCCTCCCGGCCTGTTCCGGCCGCGCAACTCGACGATAGAGAATTCATCCTCTCCTTAAAGGACGTCGAAATTGTTAATGACCTGGATCTCTCTCGCTTGAGAGAAATATATCTCCGGGATCCCGCCGTGCCCAACAACATCCTATCCGCCTTCGCCCTCAGCCAGATGGAATCGGAATACCTGAGGAGGATCCAAGCGGGCGGTAAGGCCCAAAGGTTCATTATAGAAAATTTGTTTGCAGAAAACGCGCCTGCGAACGCGATGAACTCCCGTTTCACCCTGGAATCCTCCCTCGATATGGGTTCCGGGGGGACGGTGTACACCGCCTCCTTTCCCGCCGTATCCGATCAACTGGTAAAAACCCGGCTGAATCCGCTGCCCCATCTATCCACGGTGAGATTTTCGGGGCGGGTTCCCTTTCCCCTCCAGGTGGAAATCGGCTCCCTGGACGGGGGCACCCTGGTTTGGGCCCCTCCGGAGCAGGTGGAGAAATACGGGGTGACCAACTCCACCATGCTGACGGCGTCGCCCGCGGCCGGTTCCTACCTTTTCGAAGGCGATCCCGCCGATCCGCTGACATTTATCCTTCTGGACGAGCTGGGCTTCGTCTACCTGCACGGCCGGGGAAAGGTCACCCTGCCGGATAAAGTGATGGTGGAGCTGCCGGCGGTCCTGGAAGAGGAAAAGATCCCCCCGGGCTTGGAGCGATACATCCGGCCGGCGGTGCCGGTTACGCCCCCGAAGGAAAAACCGTCCCCCCCCGGCAAACCGATTAAAACGCCGGCACCAATAGAACCGAAAAAGGAAAGAGCCGTCAGTAAAGTGGGAGAGAAATTTCCGATCGGCCGGAAAGAATATGTACCCGGCGGCCACGTGAATTTAACCGTCAACGGGGCCGATGATCATACTCCCGCCTGGTCGCCGGACGGGGAACACCTGGCCTATGACAGTAACCGTGAAGGAAACGATGATATCTGGATTTACTCCCTGAAATCGAAACGCCGGGAAAGGATCACCCGGGATTCCGGGGACGAGAATGAACCGCGCTGGAGTTTCGACGGGTCCGCCATCATCTATGCCTATTGCCCGGAAAGTTTCTTTCGTGGTTTTATCCACCGCATATCTCCCGCCGGGAAGAAGAAGAAAATACTATCCGACACCGAAATTCACGGTTCCAGTCTGATCCTGACCCGCGATCTCTCACGGATCCTTTTTAAGAGGTTTAAAATACGCGATAACCGGTTAAGCGTCCTGACCCTCGCCAGCGGGGAGGTAACGGTATTCTCCGGAGCCGATCACGACTTCTCCCTTGCCCCGGATGATAATCGGGTGGTGTATGCTTCAATCGAGCAACCGCGGGAGATCTTTTTAACCGATATAGAAGGCCTGGCAAGGGATTCCGGCGAATCCTCGCAAACAGAAGAAGGAGTGGAGCCGGGCGCTCAAAAATAAGTTTTTTACGCGGGGATTGCCTTGATGTTTACCTATACTGTAATGCGAATCATCTTATCGATTCTCTGTCTGGCCATGATCCTGTCCATATTGGTACAGGATTACAGCGGATATATCCCCTCGGCGATTTTCAACCGGGGCAAGGGTCTCTATTACACCCTGTCGATCGCTTCCCTGGTGCTGCTGCTGGGCGTGATCGTGCTCCTGATGTTCATTCGGAAAAAGGAAATTCTCATCCGCCTGATACTTATTTTTTCCGTCTTTTTCGCGCTCGAACTGGCCCTGCGCTTCTTCGACCACTTTTTCGTCGACCACCCCGGAGGAATAGTGGGCCAGTGCTACAACGTCAACGGCGCCTTTCTGCTCCGGCCGAACCGGACCAACCGCCTGGGACTGAACGAAGACTACGATTACGCCAAGGAAGTCCCGCCCGGAAAAACCCGGATTCTATTCCTGGGTGATTCCTATACCTTCGGCTCCGGAAGCAGCCGCTCGGAATCATACTGTCGGATCGCGCAGCAATATCTACTCGAGCACGGGCAGGCCGATTTCGAGGTATTCAACGCCGGGGTGCCCGGATACTCTCCCCGGAACGCCCACCAGCTGCTTCGTTTCCTAAAAGGGGAAGGCTATCGCTTCCAGGCCGTGGTGATGTCTCTGCTGCTGCAGAACGATTTCACCGACGATATCCGGAACACCCACACGGCGGTGGTGGCGGGGATCCCCCAGCGCCTTCCCGATAATCCGGCTTTAAAGTACCTTCACCCCCTGAACAGTTACCTGTTCCGATATCTGAGGGTCCTGGAAAGGTTATGGGGGCGTCTTCAGGATCCGGTCACCCCCGTCCCGGCGAGGGGGGATGAATACACGGTCAGTCCCGTACTTTTCGAAAGGGTGGAGGCCAACTACCGGAAGGGCGCTTACCATGATTTCGAAGGGGTTCTAGGCTCGCTAACCGGAATGGCGGAGGAATGCGGGGTTCCATTCCATATCGTGTTAATCCCCGATCAGTTCTTTGGCAGTGACATCATCCGGGAAAAGGTGCGGGAAACCATAATCCGTCCCGATGATTACGACTTCGATATCTATTACCGCTGGATAGATGACCGCCTGCGGGATAGATTCAATCTTTTCGACCTGACCGGATTGGTGCGGGAATGCCCCCATTGCTACCTGGACCGCGACACCCATTTTAACGACCGGGGAAACCGCCTGGCGGGAGAAGCGGTGGCTAAATACCTGCTGGAACAAAATACGCACCGGAACTAAAAGGGGTAGATCGAACCGGTGGCCGGACATCTTCCGGGCTCAATCGGCTTCCCGGTTCCCCGGGAGAAACCTTCTTCCTGAACACTATATTTATTTTGTCCCCCCCATTTACGAGGGACAGGCAGAACGCGATATCCGGATCAATAAGAATCGTACCGGATATTCGCCCAAACATAATAATACGGGGAAGGAATACTCATCGAGTTGTCATAGATCCCTACCCAGTCTCCCGCCGCAGGCGTGGTCGCCCCCTCGTCGCCGTTGGTGTCACCCTTATACCCGTCGTGGCGGTAGGAGGTGAAGTACACTCCGGCGCCGGCGTGGTTAACCAGGGCCGAGGCGCCGTCCGCCAAAATCATCTCGCCGGCGCTCTTGAATTTTAGTACCACGTCATTACCCAGAGTCAGGGTGTACCCGCTCTCGATCCAGAAATCCCCGTCGTCTATCACAAAGGCTACTTCGGTTTCCTCCCAGGAAATATGGGAATCTATGTCTTCGCTCGTATCGACGAAGATGCCGTTGTAGCTGTTGATCTGACTGGGAGAGGCGGGATTGTGAAATACATTGGAGTTGTCCAGGTTGAACTCGGTGGAAATACTCAACGGGCGAATGTTGTCGTAGAAGACGTTGTACTGGATGACGGTGCCTGAACCGGCGTCGGAGGCGTCAAGTACGCCGACATCCCCCGCTCCGGACGCGTAGCTCCCGTCGTTATGGGCAAAGGTACAGTGGGTGACGGAGATGTTGTTGCCGTACAGCGTCAAGGTCGCGTTGTAGGTGGCATTCCCCCCGTAATAAAACTCACAGTACGAGAACGTGGAACCGTGCTCTCCGTTGGTGTTTATATCACCCCAGTCTCTAGGAGCCGGGCTGGTGGCCGCGCCGTCGCCGTTGGTGTCTCCCCCATGGGCGTCGTCGCGCCAGGAGGTGAATATTATGGGATCACCGGCCGTCCCCTGGGCGTTGATCACGCCCGATCCCGCGAGCACGCAGTAGGGACCATCGGCGGGATGGAATTTGATTATGGCGCCGGGCTGTATGATCAGGCTGCTTTGTACGTAAAAGTCGTATTTCCGGATGACATAGATGCTGTCGCCGGAAAACGTCCTGGGCGAGTTGATGTTTTTCGTTATTTCCACGATGTTGCTGCCGCCTCCACCACCACCGGGGGGGCTGGCGGGGTTATCATCACTGCACGAGACGATGCCCAGTATTAACGGCAGAAGCACCGAAGTCACGAATGCTTTTGCTTGTTTCGTCATTTTGTACCTCTCCTAATCTTTAATGACATAGCGGAGGAGAATCATTTTTCTAGTAGCAGCAAATCCCGTAGCTGTCATCCGAACAAAGTATACACCTGACTCCGCATGTTCGCCATCACTGTTTTTTCCATCCCAAGTAATTATATACTCATCTTCATTAAGGTCACTGTCAACAAGCACTTTGGTTTTTCGACCTATAACATCGTAAACTGTAATGTTTATGTGTGATGCCTCAGGGATACTGAACTTAATATTCGTTATTGGATTAAAGGGATTAGGATAGACTGATATTGGTGAATTCCCAGTTTTATAATTAACAGCGGAATCAAATATGCCACCTCCAACTCCAAGGAAAATCGAGAGGCTATCAGAATTACCGTTTGACACGGCAAGATCAGTATAGCCATTCTCGTCAAAATCTCCCGTAGTTATTGAATTTGGGCCATCATCAGCATCATAGTTTATAGGGAACCTAAATGTCCCATTCCCAAATCCAAATATAATTGATACATTGTCAGAATTACCATTCGCTACTGCTAGGTCCAAATGTCCATCCTCATTAAAGTCGCCAACATTAACTGAAGGTGTCTTGGCTCTTTGCTTTACTTCCTGTCCCCCTCCCATTATTCATCCCGCAATGATTTCAACAGGTTGCAAGTGTGTCCGAATTGTTTTGCTGATCTTCTTCCTGCCCCAAAACTGATCCAACCACAGGAGATAAAACCAGAAACCCCCAGCGCACCATACATCTCCAACACGATCCGCCCCCCACCGTAATGGTGCCCCCCCGATGCCCTGGGTATATCCTGCCGAGAGGTGTCCGGTTCGATCATTCCTTAAGAATAATTGGTAGAGTTACATGATCATTGCAGGATGAATTTTTGCGGGGGACAGGCGAAAAAAATCTGTTTGCACGCCGCGGCACTTGCGCTAACATTTGCACCGTTCATCGAGGTCATGACCATCCACCCACGTCCGAAAAGGAGGAGAAAGCACCATGGCAAAGAAAAAATCCCGCGCGGCTTCCGCGAAACCGGCGGCCAACAAGCCGCCGACCAGGAACGAGGTTTATCGCGAAATCGCGGCGAAGACCGGTCTTCCCCGGAAAGACGTCGTCGCCGTCTGTGATGCGCTGACCGCCGTCATGGTTAAATCAGTCAAGAAGCACGGGACCTTCAACAACATGGGCCTGATGAAGCTCACGCTCGTGAAGAAGCCGGCGGTGGCGGGCGGCAAGCTCGTCCGCAATCCCTTCACCGGCGAGATGGT
>JAFGPI010000069.1 GCA_016926065.1 Candidatus Krumholzibacteriota bacterium | reverse complement strand
GATGACAGTGTCAATATGAGCGCGGCCTGGTTGAACCAGGCCCATGCCCTCTTCAATCAGAAGGATTATCAGCAGGCGCTTTCCAAATATAACGATTTTCTGAGAACCTTTCCCCGCCACCCGCAGCAACTTTTCGCCCTCTTCCAGGCGGGACTCTGCTACCTCAGGCTGGACCGCCCGGGGGATGCGGTCGACCGCTGGGAAGAGATTACCCGTTCCTCCCCCGCCGACCCGGTGGCGGCCCGCGCCTGGATGCGCGGCGGCGACCTATATTTCAACGCGGGGCACTTTGACGACGCCCGGCGCTGCTACGAGGGCTTTCTGCGCAACTTCACCGGAAGCCGGGAAGAGGCCACGGGAATTATAAAGCTGGCGCGGTGCGATTATAACGAGGGCCTGGATGAGCAGGCACTGGAAAGGTTCCGGGAGGTGGCCGACCGTTTCCCCGGCACCGAAGCCGGACGGGAAGCCCGGCTGGAAATGGCCCAGGTTCTGTACCGCCTGGGGAAGGAGACCGTCCACGACGGGCTGTTGACCGAATTGGTCGAAAGCTGTCAGGAAAGCCCCCTGGCCCCCGAGGCCCAGTTTGAGATAGGCCTGAGAAAATTCAATCGGCGGGATTACGTCCAGGCGGCGCAGGAGTTCAAGCGGGTCCTGGCCCGCTATCCCGGCTATTCGGCGGCCGACCGGGCATTTTTCATGATGGCCGATTCCTATCACCAGGCCGGAGCGACCGGTGATGAGCTGGAAACCTGGCAGAGGTTCATCCGGTATTTTCCGGACAGCGAGCTGTATCCTTCCGTCCTTTTCCGCCTGGGAACGATCCATTTCGACCAGGGGGAATACACGCTGGCGGCCGGCGACTTTTCCCGGGTGCTGGAATTTGAGACGGAGGGCGAAATCCGGGGGGCGTCGCTTTTCAATCTGGCCATGTCTCACCGGATTCTGGGAGAGAATGACGAGGCGATCGCCACCCTGCAAAGATACCGGCGGGGTGAATTTGAAAATAAGCGGAGGAACCTGGATGTCGCCCGGTTGCTGGGGGAAATCTACGTGGAGGGGAATAAGTTCCAACGGGCGGCGGCGGAATTTCAGCGGGCGCTCGAGGGAGATTTGTCGCCCGCTCAGAAAACGGAACTGCACTATCGCCTGGGGATGTGCCGGGAAAAGCTGGGGGATACCCGGGGGGCCTTGCGGGCCTATCAAAAATCGATGGACGCCGCCGACAAGGCCGACGTGTTCCGGCTGTCCGCCGTGGCCCGTTTCGCGGCCCTGCACGAGCTGGGCGGCAACTACCGGGGAGCGCTCCTGGCTTACCGGGACCTGATCGAGAACGCCAGCGATCCGGACCTGGTGCTGGCGGCCAGGGAGAGGGCCGCGGAATTGGCAACCGTGGTAAAGAAATGATTAACCGCAAAGGAGATGGTTGATGTTTACGGAATTCAACTGGCTGGATTCGATCACCGATAGTCCGATCTTTCTGGTCCTGGTGGCGTGCAGCGTGGTAACGCTGGGAGTGGTGATGGAAAGGGCTATCTATTACCACAAGCGCCGGGGCGCCTTCGACCGGATTCTGGATTTTTCCCTCAAGAAGATCCGCAGCGGGCAGCCCCAGGAGGCCCTCAGCGCCTGTGAAAACGCGGCCCATCCCATGGGGATCGTTTCCCTGCAGGTTCTGGAAGGGGAACAGCCGGATAGCGAGCCGGTGGAGGAACGGCTCCAGATCAGCCTCAGCGAGCAGAAGATGCTGCTGGAACGTAACCTCGGCGTGCTGGGAACGATGGCGGCCATCGCGCCGCTGATCGGATTATTGGGAACCATATGGGGAATAATGCGTGCCTTCCAGGATATGGCCCAGACCGGATCGGCCGCTCCCTCGGTGGTGGCGGCCGGAGTGGCCGAAGCGCTTTTAACCACCGCCGCGGGCATCGTAATCGCCGTTCCCGCCATACTGTTCTATAACCATTTCACCCGGAAGATGAATAATATGCTCACGGTGGCGGAGAATTGCGCCCGCAGCCTGCGGGCGGCCCTGATAGAGACGGGAAGTGGGGCATGAAGGGATTCGGGGAAAATGGTGGATCCGCCGGTGGTTTTGCCCGCGATAAGGGCGCCGTATCAGCGGAGGCCTTTTCACCAGAGGAAAAAAAGCGTTTTACCGAGGCGAGATTGAACGGAGCATCCAGCGCGAGGTTGACCGGAGGGAAGGATCCGGCCGTCACTTGAACGGGTTGAAGAGAGGAAGATAATTTGTTGCCAGAAAATAAAAACAAGGGCCGGGAAGTATTCCACGACGCCAACATGACTCCCCTGATAGATGTATGTTTGGTGCTGGTGGTGATGCTGTTGCTCCTCACTCCGCTGGCTTTCGAATCAGGCATATTGCTGAAAAGCTCTCCTCCCGGCGAGGAGCAGGCGGAGAAAAATAAATCGGCCGCCCGGGTGGAATTGGAGGTTATCTCGGCGGACAGCCTGCTGGTGGACCGGAAACCGGTATCCCTGGCTTCCCTGGGAACGGAGCTCGGTTCCCGGTTCGAGCAGAAGGGGTGCCGCCGGGTGCTGATAACCTGCGGCGATAAGATCACCCATGGAATGTTCGTTTATGTCGTGGATCAAACAAAACTAAATGGCGCGCGCGAGATCGCCGTTCACGGGAATTGACATGAAAAAAAATCTAATTATCAAACGTGCCGAAATAGCGGGGATAAATGTCACCCCCATAATCGATGTCGCCCTGGTGCTGGTGATTATCTTGCTGATCACGGCGCCGGTTCTGTCCGTGTCCGACCTGGGAGTGAACCTGCCCCGGGCGCAGACCAGGGGGGTGGAGGAAAACGACCGTCTCAGCGTTACCATTTCCTCCACGGGACGAATTTCCGTGGATAAGGAGATCGTGCCCCGGGAAGAGCTGGTGAGCGCAATCGGCGCCCGCTTGCGGGAACCGGATAAGCAAAACGTTCTGGTAGTGATCCGGGCGGATGAAGATATTCCTTACCCCAGGATTATGGAGATTCTGCAGCAGGTCCAGGAGGCCGGTGCGCACCATTTGGCCATAGCCACCACCCAGATAGGGAAGGAAAGGAAATGGACGTCCTCGTATTAAGTCTGGAAATGGCCGCTATACGGGCCCGTACCAACCGGGTAATGGCGGTCAGCGTGTTCATCCATCTCTTGGCCGCGCTGGGTTTGATCCTGGGCCATTCCCTGTTGCCGCCCGTTCCTCCTGCCGACGATTTTACCGAGATCGTTATCCTGCCCGCGGTTGAATTTCAGGTTTCCACGCCGGTAGCGGCCCGGGAAGCGGGGGTGGAGATCGCCGCCGACAGGCGTGCCCTTAAAGAGATTACCCTGCCGCCCGACGACGGGGGGATGGCCGGGAAAAGGATATCCGAAAGCCTGACCGCCCTGCGCGGCAACGTGACGGGGAACAAAGTGCTGGCCGCCTCCGTGGTCACGCCCGCGGCGATTATCAAACCGGCCGATATTTCGGCCGCCCTGAACAGGAATATCGTAAAACCGGCGGTGGAAATGATGCGGGGGAGAAAAGAGCCCTCTCCGGCCCTGGCCGGAAAGCGCCGGGAGGCCTGGAGAAATAATCCGATGAAGACGATGACCCCGGCAAGTCCCATCCGCGAGAAAAGCGAAAAGGCGCCATCCCTCACCTTGCCGGGCATTTCTTTGGCCGGACCGGTCGCCGACCGGGCCTTAATGGATTACGGCATTCCGGATTATCCGGAGTGGGCCAAGCGGGACGGAGTGGAAGTCTCGGTCATGCTGCATTTTGTGGTCCTTCCCGACGGAAGGGTCAAGGAAAGTATAATCGTGGAGAAGACATCCGGTTTTAACGATTTCGACCGTAACGCCGTGCGGGCCCTCCTGGCCTGGCGCTTTGAATCCCTGGGAGGGGGGGCGACGGCGGAACAGTGGGGCCGGATCGAGTTTAATTATAAGCTAAGCGAAAGAGGAAGAGGAGAGGGATCATGAGAACAGCGGTTTCCCGGACGGTGATAATTGCTCTATGGGGCTTGTTGATTTTTCCGTTGAGCGCCGGCGGAAAGGGTCCGGCGGACGACCATTCGAGCGGGGGACCGGCGCCGGTCATTCCCGACAGCTCTCTGGCCGGCGGCACTTCCGATCCGGGATTGGTGCTGAAGGGGGGAGAGGACGGAACCGTGTTCAGGAGTCTGACCGTCGAAGGCGAGGACCGGATAAAGATTGTTTTCGGCCGCCCGGCATTGGATCTCGATCTGGCCCCGCGGGAAATCGCGGGACTGGGATGGGTGAGCACCTGGGAAGAGGTGGATATGTTCGCCGCCGTGGTGAAGGGTTCGGCCTTCGAAAGACCGGCGGCACTGGCCCAACCCTGGCTGAGTATATTCGCCCGCGAGGGGGTGGCCAGATTCCATCCCCAGGTATCGAAGGTTCATCATTGGAAATTGACGGTGGCCGATTCGAGAGGGACGGTGGTGAGGGTATTCGAGGATGACGGCAATCCTCCCGCTGAGATCGTTTGGGACGGACTCAGCGCCGCAGGGGATCCGGTTATGCCCGGGTTGGTATATTCATTTCTGATGGAGACCTTTGACCGGGCGGGTAACCGCCGGAGCTTCGCCGGAGAGGGATTTATGCTGCCGCCCTTCAGGGTGGTGACCGAGGGGGAAATGAGCTTGATATTTTCCGGGGAGGAACTCCCGCCGGATAGCTCCTTTTCGGGGGAACGGCCGGCGCTCATTCCCCCTATCATTATAGAGGCGGCCACCTGGATCAATCAGGTGGAAAATCCGCGACGGGCGATCCGCGTGGAGACGGCGGCCCGGTCGCATCACCAGGCCTCCCTCCTGGCGCGGAGGGTGGCCCAAGCGCTCCGGGAGATGCTGCTGGGCGATCCGGACAGGATCAAGCTGCACGCCTGGGCGCAGGAAGACGCTCCCGACCAGGGAACGGTGGCCATCAAGGTGGAGCTCTGAGCCCAGGCGGGCCTGGCCAACGCTTTTCGAAGTCTATTTATGCCCGTATATTAGCTTGGCGAGTCAACAAGAGAATTCCTCGCCAAGCTAATATACGGGCATATATAAGCGCCCGTATCGATTCATCCCGGCTATCCGCTGGGAGATATTCGCATCCAGTGTGTCCCTTTGCGATTTGCTCCCCGTATTTTTTGCCCGGACTTTTATCGCCGCAGATTTACGTGCTGGCATGGTGTGCCGTGGTTCGTTAGAATGGGGTGAAGGAGGGCTTATGCTATCTTCCCCCTTTTATCCGGCCGGCCGGGATACCTGGATTTCATCCCCATCGGTCATCGCGCATATAGACATGGACGCCTTCTACGCTTCGGTGGAGATACTCGATTTTCCCGAGTTGAAGGATAAACCGGTAGTGGTGGGGGGAAGTTCCAACCGCGGAGTGGTATCGGCCGCCAGCTACCGGGCCCGGGAATTCGGCGTCCGTTCGGCCATGCCCGTGTTCCAGGCCCGCATCCTCTGTCCGGACATCGTCATCCGGCCGGGCCGGATGAAAAGGTACCTGGAAGTGTCCCGGGCGGTGATCGCTTGCCTGCAGTCTTTTTCCCCGCTGGTGGAGCAGATATCGATCGATGAGGCTTATGTCGATCTAGGCGGAACCGGGGCGCTTTTCGGCACTCCGGAAAATACCGTCCTGGCCATAAAGGATAAAATCCTGAAAACCACCGGATTGACCTGTTCCGTGGGCCTTTCCACCAGCAAGCTGGTGGCCAAGATAGCCTCCGACATGAATAAACCCGCCGGTATCACGATTATTCCTCCCTCCCGGGTGCGGGCCTTTCTGGATGGCCTACCGGTGGGTAAGATTCCCGGTATCGGCAGGAAGAACGAGGAAGCGCTGAACCGTATCGGTATAAAGACCCTCTCCGACATCCGGAAACTTTCTCTTCGTTTCCTGGAGGAGAGGTTCGGCAAATTCGGGAGCCGCCTGCGGGATATCTCCCGGGGAGAGTATTATTCGCCGGTGGTGCCCTATTCACAGCCCAAATCGGTGAGCAACGAGGTCACCCTGGACCGGGATACAGATAGCCCCGAAGTGCTGGGCGGAGTCCTGCTGGACCTGACGGAGAAGGTGGGCCGGAGGCTGCGAAAACACGGCTTTCGCGGCCGAACGGTCACCTTGAAGCTCAAGGATTCCGATCATAGGCAGATAACCAGAAGCGTGACCCTGGACCGCTCCACCCAGCAGGGGAAAAGGATATACGAGGAAGCCATGAAACTGCTGGCGGGATGTTCCCTGAAGGTGAAGAAACGCTTGATCGGAGTGGGAGTATCCAACCTGGAACCGGCGGCCCGCGCCGGTCAGATCTCCCTGTTCGAGGATAAGATCCGGGAGGAGGAAAAGTGGGACCGGGTGGACCGGGCGGTGGATGACATAGTCGATCGTTTCGGCTCCGGCGCCCTCAAACGGGGGCGGCTGCGCCGGGAGTGAATGGTCACCGGGAAAGGTAATCGCTGTTCCCCCGGGATTGCCCGCCCGGCTATCGCGGGGGGTATTTTTCCAGCACCTTTTGGACCGAGTTGTCGATATCCTCGGCTATGTTCTCCCGTCCGTGCAGAACCCCGGAGGCCCAACCTCTCCAGATCAGTTCCTTATCCCCGCGATCCACGAAATCGAGGATCAAGGTGCCTTCCCGGTATTTGTGAACCATCACGTCGTGTCCGCGGCGGTGCCCCCACCGGCCGTACCGGTAATGGTAATGGGTGACGTCCACCTTTTTCCGGGAGCCGATGTGAAAGGCGACCAGCAGGTCCGCCGACTCGGTTTCGACCCGGCGCAAGCCCTTCTCCTCCAGCTCCCTTTCCACGGCGCTCATGATGTGCTTGCGGATCAGGGGATCCTTCATCATGCGGTTGGTGGATTGTTTCCGGTGCTGGATCCAGCTATAGGTCTGGTAGACCGAAAAATCGACTTCCTGGTCGTAATCCGTTTTCACCATTATGGACGAGCAGGCGGTGAAGGCGGCCGCCAGCACCAGGCATAAGGCTACAGCGCACTTTTTCATCATGTCCTCCTCCCGAGGGAAACCGCTCCCGGCCGGGGGAAAACCGACCGGGACCCGTGGCAACCGGCCGGGACCGAGGGACGCTACCGGGAACCAGGGAAAACCGCCTCCGGCCGGGGGAAACTGCCCGCGGCCGATTATAGCGGGGGGAGAAAAATGATTCAACTTGAATGAGGGAGAGAATAACCTATAATAATCCCCACCGAACGCGGCGCCGGGATCTGGTCTGTTCGTAGACGCCGCCGCGGCAAGTCTTTCGTTCCCCGCGGCGGAAGTTTCGGGAAAAGAGGGAAATAGATGATAGGGGTGCTCAGGAACACCTTGATGATCAGTTGTTTCGTCTTCGTGATGATGCTGCTGATCGAATATATAAATGTGCTCACCCAGGGAAGGTGGCAGACCCGCCTGACCTCCAGCCGCTGGGGGCAATACCTGCTGGCGGCGGTGCTGGGATCCGTCCCCGGATGCCTGGGGGCGTTCGCCGTGGTGGCCATGTACGCGCACGGCATCCTGAGCCTGGGGGCGGTGGTCACGGCCATGATCGCCACCAGCGGTGATGAGGCTTTTATCATGCTGGCCCTGATCCCCCGGCAGGCCTTATTGATTACCGCCGTCCTCTTCCTGGCCGGAATGGGCGTGGGGATGGTGACCGACGCCCTGTTCAGGAGGAGCCGAATCCTGGAATCGCTTTGCTGCCGGGGAATGGAGATCCATGAGGGTTACGGCGCCAGCTGTTTCCCCCGGGGACGGATCCTGGAACAGTGGAAAAAATGCTCCGCGGCCCGGGGTATCCTGACCGCCGTGCTGGCCATTATGGTGATCGCCATCGTCACCGGTCAAACCGTGCATCATCATAAGGAACAGTCCGGCGACACGGCCCCGGTGTCCCGTGTCGAAGAAGTCTCGCCGGATCACCGGCAGCGGGAAGGGGAGATAGCCCACCGGCAGGAGGCTCTGGGGAATGGGGACCTCGAACCTGGGGGTGCGGGGCACGGGGGATGGGACTGGATCCGGATCACGCTGCTGATCACATCCTTGATGGCCTTATTCATAGTGGTCACGGTGGAGGATCATTTTCTGGCAGAGCATCTGTGGAATCACATCGCCCGGAAGCACCTTCCCCGGATCTTCCTCTGGACCTTCGGGGCCCTGGCGGCACTGTACCTGCTTACCGATCGTCTCCACCTGAATCTGGACTACCTGGCCGGCGAGGGTAAATGGTTCACCCTGGTAGCCGCCTGCCTGGTGGGATTGATTCCCCAGTCCGGTCCCCACCTGGTCTTCGTCACCCTGTTCGCCCGGGGGATGGTGCCGTTCAGCGTGCTGCTGGCCAACTCCGTGGTCCAAGACGGGCACGGGATGATACCGATGCTTTCCCATTCCCGGCGGGCCTTCCTGGTAATCAAGGCCATCAATTTGCTGGCCGGCCTGGCGCTCGGTGCCGT
>JAFGPI010000068.1 GCA_016926065.1 Candidatus Krumholzibacteriota bacterium | reverse complement strand
CTGCCGCAGGGTCCTCATTCCATCCTTGAGGGCCTGCGCTTCGATCTGTGCCACATCGGTTCCATCGTTGATCAGGCGGCGGATGTCCGGGGAAACCCGCAGGTATTCGAAAACGGCGGCCCGGCCCCTGCAACCGGTATGTCCGCAGGATGGACATCCCTTGCCCACGGAGAACCGGGGCGCGGGGGACACCCGGTCGAGACGGAGCAGGCGGATCTGATCCTCGCTGGGATCCTGCCTTACTCTGCAGACCGGGCAGACGTTGCGGACCAATCTTTGGGCCAGCACGGAAATCAAGGTGGCGGATAGCAGAAAAGGCTCCACCCCCATGTCGATCAGGCGGGGGATAGCCCCCACGGCCGTATTGGTATGCAAGGTGCTGAAAACCAGGTGCCCGGTCAAAGCGGCCCGGATTGCCAGTTGGGCCGTTTCTTTATCCCGGATCTCTCCGATAAGCAAGATATCCGGATCCTGCCTGAGAACGGCCCGCAGGCCGCTGGCGAAGGTGAATCCTTGCTGCTGCATGATCTGAGCCTGGCTGACAATGGGCAATTCATACTCCACCGGATCTTCCAGGGTGATGATTTTCGTGTCGGGATTATTCAGGTAGCTCAAAGCGGTGTACAGGGTAGTGGTTTTGCCGGAACCGGTCGGGCCGGTCACCAGCAGCATCCCGTGGGGCCGCGAAATATCCTCCCGGAAGGAAAGCATCGTCTCCTTGTTCATACCCAGCTTTTCCAGTCCCAACACCAGCTTCTGCTTGTCCAGCACTCTGCACACCACCGTTTCCCCGTGAATGGTGGGCAAGGTGGACACCCGCAGATCCAGCTTGCGCTGGCCGGTTTCATAAACAATCCGTCCGTCTTGGGGAATCCGTATTTGAGAGATATTCAAACCGGCCATGATCTTTATACGGGTGATTACTATGCTCTGTAAATCATTTGACAGGGAGGGCCCCTGCGTTAAACGGCCGTCGATGCGGTACCGGATATGGACCACCTTTTCCTCGGGTTCGATATGAATATCGGTGGCGCCGCTATCCACCGCTTTATTGATTATCAAATCGACCAGCCGGATATAGGGCGAATTGGAGTCATTCAAGGTGGCGCCGTTTTCCACCGCGGAACGCGCCTCTTCGATCGTGTTCTGAAGCTGCAGGTCGATGTCGGACTTGGTCCCGTAATACTTGCGCAGGGCTTCCTGAATATCCGATTCACCGGCATAGACTACCTCCACGTAGTAGCCGTACATCCTGCTTACCTCGTCTATGGTGTCCAGGTCGAGGGGATTGGCCATGGCCAGAACCAGGGTATTCCCCCGCAAAGATATGGGAAGCAATTGATGTTTCTCGGCGAATTCTCCCGGAATCAGATCGATCGCCTCGCGTTTGATCCATTCTTCCACCAGGGAAACGTATCCCACCCCCAGCTGGGAGGCGAAAATCCTGTCGATCTCCTTTTTGGAGCAGATACCCAGCCGTTGCAGAATGACTCCCAGCTTTTCGCCGGTCTGTTTCTGCTCCTTTAATGCCAGTTCCAGCTGATCCCCGGTAATCTTACCGGAATCCAGCAGTATCTGTCCCAGTTTCTTGGTTTTCGTAATCGTCATAATTCAACCTGCAACCGGCATTCTCGGAGGGGGACAAACCGGGCCCCCTCCCCGCCGAGAGATTTCGTGGAATAAACCAGGGCCATGGCTGTCCTACCGCCTACCGGGGCGGTCTATTCCGGCACCGAACCGCGAATAATATAACCGACGTCGTCGCCCCCGATCTCCTCATTGAAGGTGACGTCTGCATAGGGGGTTTCGAACACTCCATTCGGTCCGGCGGAAAGCACCATAACGTTGTGGCGGGTATAATCGGCTATCTGGGCGTTCACGAACCGGATGTTGACCACGTAGGGATTCCCCCAGGGATCGAGGGGCACGCTGTCCAGATAGGGACCGTTCCATCCCGGTTTGGTATGAGGGCTGCTGCTCTCCCTGTAGAGGGGATCCATGGATCCCGATGCATTGGCGATCAATTGATCGGTCAAGGTGCCGGCCCTCCCCCAACTGTCCCAGTTTCCACTGCCGTTGACGCCGCTGGTTCCCCCGGGGATACCGGCGTTCCCGCCTCCCAAGGCAGAGTTGCCGACCAGCCGGGTGAGATCCGGGGCGGTATCACCGTCGTTCTGCAAGGGCCAGGTGCCGGTGTCCTTGTAAAAAAACATCAAGGCGTCCCCGATGACCTTGGCGTCGCTCTGCGCCCGGGCGATCTTTCCATCGTTAAGGTTCTTGATCAACGGCGGCGCTATAGCCACCGCCATTATGGCGATTATGGCCACCGCGATGATGATCTCAAAAAGAGTGAATCCCTGGTTCCCCATAGAAATCCTCATTGGACGAATCCTCCTTTTCCCGAATTTAAGCTAAAATCCGCGCAGCCGCGGCTGCGCGATTACCCGGCGATCTTTACCGGCAGGCGGGACTCCGAACCCTGCCCCGAGATCTGGATCAAGGGGAGATCCGCCTTCACTGTTTTCTCCGGGATCGCTTCCCGATCCCGGCCCTAATTTTATATCGGAAGAAAAAAGAGGAACTTCAGCCAATTTTCAGGCCAAAGATCGCCGCTGATACTTTTCCGCGCGACCGGAATATCGGCGCCGCATGCCGGCCCGAGGTTTTTTAAAAACGGGGTCGCAGATAGAAGGGATGATAATAGTTATGCTGCTGGTACTGGAACCTAACCAGGAACTTATCGCTGGGCCGGTAGGTAAGATCGAGGTTGGGAAGAAAGAGCTGGGGATTTTCCCCGGCCTGTTCCCCGGCCAGGGAGGAACTAATTCCCACATCGCAGTTGAGCGTCCAGGAAGAGCTCAACCGGTAGTTAAAATGTCCCAGGTAATACCCCATGCCCTGGGAGCGGTAGCCGGCGGAGGAAAAATAGGAAAACCCCATCGAACTGTGAAATTGCAGCCCCGGAAGGCGCAGAAATCCGCTTCCCCGGGGTCCGTTGAGATAATCATCAAAAACGCTGTCTTCCCGGTAATTACTTTCCCCTGCTCCCCCCTGCGCAAGCAGCCCCCCCGGCAGGAAGATCAGTGCCAGAACTAATATGGTTGTGCCCCTCTTCATGATCACGACTGGAGACGACCGGAACTGGCCAGCAGCTCCCTCACCTTTTCCTTGAGTGGATTGAGATCGACCGATTTCACTATATAAGCGTCAGCCGCCCAGGTCTGAAAGTTGTCCTTATACATCGAATAGGCCGAATTTAGAATAACCGGCATATTCTTGCGACGTTCGACAATTTCCACCAGAGCATCGATGCCGCTTTCCGGACCCAGTTTGATATCCAGAATCAATAAATCGGGATTCTCTTGCTCCACCGCGCTGATCGCTTCTCCCACCCCGGCGGCCGAGACGGTCTCGTATCCCTCGTTCTCAAATTCCTCTATATACAGTTTTCGGACGTTTTCCTCGTCGTCCACAATAAGGATTTTAGGCATTCTATTCCCCCTAAAATAAATACCATTATCCGGTTACAGGTCCCGATATCTATATTCTGGTGATAAAATGTCCTCCGGTCAAGGAATTTCTGAGGTATGGGCGATATTATTTCACGCTGATTTCGATCACGACCCTCACCGGTAACTTTTGGCGGATCTCCTCTTGGGATAGGGTGAGGGGCACCCGGACCTCTTTCTCCAACGGCATTTCCCGGCTCCCGCTATCCACGTCTTTTTCGGCCTTCGGTTCGGCCTCCGCCTGGGGAGAGAATTTTTCCAAGGGGTCGTTTATGAATTCATCCTCCTGGGTACGGGTGGCCACGCTAGTGACGGTTTCGGCACCGGCCGCGGTTTCTTTCTGATTCTCGTCTCCCAATTCGACCACGTGGCCGTATTCCTCGAATCCCGCCCGGGTGGAGCCCATATCTATTTGTTCTTCCGCCGCTTTCTCTTCCGTTAATACACTATCAACAAACTCAGAGACGGATTTGTGCTCCTCTTCTCTCTCCTCTGCGTAACCTACAGATTTGCTCTCCTCCATCTCTGAGTTTTGTACCCTCGATTTGCCCTGCGCCACCACTTCCACGTTGATGGCCTCCTGGTCTGAATTATCGGTTGATTCTTTCTCTTTTCTTGAAGCTTCCTTGAATTCCTTCCGGAGCTTGCGGAATACCAGGCCGGCCACCCCTTCGAAAGTTTCGTATACTCCCGCACCCTTCATGGCCACCGCCTCGTAGACCGGAACGTTTAGTTCATTTAACTCTTTATCCAGGACCTCCCGGGATAAGTGATCGGGCAGATCCTGCTTATTCAACTGTATGATCCAGGGTATTTCCCGGAGGCTGATTCCCAGCTCGTTCAGGTTCTCTTCCAGGTTTTGCAGGGATTCACGGTTATCCTCCATCCTCTCGGCGGAGGAGTCGGCCACGAAAACCACCGCGTCCACACCCTTCAGCACCAGTTTACGGGTGGCGTTGTAATATACCTGGCCGGGAACGGTATAAAGTAGGAATCTCAGTTTCATCCCATGGAGATCCCCCACCGCGATAGGCAAAAAATCGAAAAAGAGGGTACGGTCGGTTCTGGTTTTCATGGAAACCATCTTGCCCTTGTTGTCCCGGGGCAATTTAGAATAGATATGTTCGAGGTTGGTGGTTTTACCGCTCAGTCCGGGGCCGTAATAGACTATCTTGATATTGATCTCGCCACCAGCATAGTTATAAACAGCCATCGTGTTATATCTCCTTGGTTAACGCCGGGGCGGGCTCCCATCCTGCTCGATGGGTGCTAAAGCCAAAGAAGCAGAATCCGGAGCAGGTTTTTAATCAAGCTAGGGTGTTCACTTTTATCAAGAAAGGGAAGTTCCCACCCCGACATCAACAGCAAGGCGCAATTAACATGCCACCGGGGAAGTGGTAAATTAGTTTTTATCTATTTATATTTAAATATCTTACCGGCTCCGGAAAGGGCCAGAAAAAAGCCCTATCCTCAAAATGAGAAAGGGCTTGGTAAACTGCGAAACTCGAATCAGCGGTGCCGCCTACATGAATATCAGTCCGGACACAGGTTATCCTCGCTGCAGGGAAGCCGGAGCAAGGTGACCTGTCCCTCTTTGACGCTTACATTGGTTTCCCAACAGAGATGATAACTTTCATAATGCGCGTTACTGCGCACGTACACCCGGTACGAACCGGCGGGAAGCTCAAAGAAATGTGGATGCTCGATGGCAATGAAGTCCTGATACTTGCCGTTAACATATACCCAAGCGCCAACCGTCAGGCATTCATCGAAACTCAGTTCGAATCCCGTCGGGTCCGTGGATTGTGTGTCCTCACAACCGGGCGCCACCATTAGTAAGACCGTAAAAAACACCGCTAAGGCACCGACCCGCCTCATTTAAACCTCCTCCAGGTATAGGAGAATCTCTAAATCTCAAGGTTCGGTCAATTATCCGTTCTAAATTTAACAAATGGATGGGGATTCCACAACTGAAAAATACCTTTTAGCCGTCAATTCTTCAACTCGGCCCCGCACCAGGGACAGTAAATGTAATTTCCACTAATGGTTTTACCGCAGGAGCAGGTGGTGAGGGCTTCTCCCTCCGCCAGGAGGTCGGGGGGAAGCAAGGGATCTATCTTGTATTTCTTCAACCGGTCGTAAAGTTCCTGTCCTTTACACAGCACAAAATCATATTTTTTCCCCGCGGCGGTTATAACCACCCGGGGATGGAGCGAGCCGCCTTCAATCCTAATATCATCGATAGTAATCAGTTCAATCGTTATGTCCTTTATACCAAAGGAGGAATCGAAGGTAGACACCTGAAAATTCAACTTGCTGTCGGTAAGCTCTATTACTCCGCGGGCGGCGATAAGCCGGCTGACATAGAATATCGCTTTTTGCATGAAAACTGTTTTTTCCGTGTATACTTGCAATTAGATTCCTCCCTTGAATGACTTCTCTCCCTAAAAGCCAGAAATGTGCCATTCCCGGCGCTTGACAACCGGTCACCGACTCCCTATTCTATAGACTCTTGGTCTCATTTTTGCTGCGGTAATACTGATCCGCGGATGGCGCTGGATTGAGAAATGAAAGGATCCGGGTAACAAGACGGGGGTTAGAATGGAAATCACCGAAAAGATTCTCAGGGAAGTATTTCACCGCCTACTCAACACCGAGCCCCAGCCGGAGATGATGTCCAAACTTCAACTGGTAATCGATAGCATGATGGATAAGTTCCAGGAAACGTTCAATCTTGATACGGTGCAGCGCCAGAATACGTTCCGTGCGATTATCTGCAGCATGTTTGTTCACGGCTGGGGGATGGGCATGCACCCCTTCAATAACCGGGATAAAAATCTGGACGATAGGAGCATCGAGGTCCGGGTCAGCAAGGATATCTTGATCCCCTTGGAAAACGTCAAAGCCCTCCGCTACGTGAAGAAAGACTCCCAGGGGAGGGTCAAGAAAGTTCTCTTCGAGCCTGACCAGAACTATAGGATACGCAATCAGATCGATAATTTACTGGACAAGATATCCAAGGAAAAATGGGGAGAGAGCAAATAGCCGGTTACCCCCCTCCTCCGCGGCCGAGGCCTATATTCAGACCGGGGAATATCCGCCGGGGAAATGCTATCCCCGGCCGGAACTCACCCGGCACTTCAGGAGAGCCGGGATATGATGGCCCTGAGCAAATGCCAGGAATGCGGAAAAAAGGTAAGCGACCAGGCCTGGGCCTGTCCCCACTGCGGGCATCCGGTACGTATAAAAAACCTGCCCTTCCTCCTACGCTTGAACCTCTGGGGATACGAATGGAAGAGCGAGACCACCCTCTGGGGCTGGCCTCTGATACATGTGGCCCTGGGATGGGACCTTAACCGGGGGAGATTACTGGTGGCCCGGGGAATAATCGCTATCGGGCAATTCGGCTTGGGAGTGATCACCATCGCTCAATTCGGAATAGGAATTTTACTCGGTCTGGGGCAATTCATGCTGGGTACGGTGGTGATCGCGCAATTCTCTTTGGGTATACTTTTCGCCCTGGGCCAGTTTTCCTTCTCTTTTTGGTACGCCGTTGGTCAATTCACCGCGGGTGAATACCTCTCGGGCCAGAAAGGCCTGGGCACGGGGATCACGACTGTTCCGTGAAAAAGGGATTGTGTTTGGTAAGCTCCACCACCGCCCCGCCCTTCTTGAAGATCACGCTGTCCATCAACTCCTTGAGCAGGTATATCCCCCGGCCCGAACCCCGGTAGATATTCTCCTGCGCCGTGGGATCACTCACCTCCGCGGGAATGAAGCCTTCTCCCTGGTCCTCCACCTGGATGATGATCCGGCGCGAGCTGATATAGATCCTGACGTGGACCTTCTTGTCCTCCTCTCCCCGGTTGCCGTGAATAATGGCGTTGCTGAGGGCTTCGTCCATAACCATCGGCAGATTCACCCGGCATTCCTCGGCGGGAAATCCGAATTCGGAGGCCAGGAAGGAAATGAGCCGGTTTACTCCCAGTATCCGGGACAATTTGCTGGGTATAAGAAAATCAAGCCGAACCTGTCCTTCCCGGGTTAATTCTTTGTTGCGGGGGAAAGGTATTTCCAGTTGTTCCCGGCCGTTGAGAACCGCCTGCAGATCGCACTGATTGAAGGGTGGATTGATGATACCGTTGACTCCCATGGATAGATAGGTCAGATAGTCCTTTTCATTGCATTCCGGAGTGATTATGTATACCGGCGAATCTATCTGAGCCAATCTCAACTGTCGGGTCTTGGAGTGATCCAGTTTTCGATCGGGGAGAAACATGACGATATTGGGAGAATCGTCCTTTATCGCCTGGATGCTTTGGAGAAAGCGGGGAAAGGTTTTATAGCTTTTGACGGTCACGTCCGCCGGGAGACGGGTTCCCGCGAAGAACTCGGCGTGAAGCGCCGGTTGAAGATTGAGGATATATAGAGTTCTATTTTTCACGCCAGTATCTAGAATATCTTTTGTCCGTCCGCTAATATTTCGTTCAAGGCTTCCCGGAAATAGTCGCTGGATTCAACCACTCCGGTCCCGATCTTTTCCTTGTAGGCCTCCCAGGCCTTTTTAATCTCCGCTCCCAGAACGGTCATCAGATCTCCATTGGCCAGACCTTGATCCCTCTTCTCCTGGTTGTAAACCAAAAGATCGCTGACAAAAACGCGGGCCAACCTTTTCGCCCTTTCCCGGTTCTTCTTCATTTCAGGAGTTTCCTGAATTTCCTCCCGGGCGGGTTGCGGTTTGGAATAGGTAATCTCCACTTCCCGGGGGGCGGAATCTACCTGGGGCTGGGTTAATACCGCCGCCGCCGGTTGTTGCATGGCATTCCATCCACCGCCGGTGGATTCGGCCAGGGGCACATCCGATGCAAACTTGCTGGAAGTGACCTCGAAAACCGATTCGTCGGGCATTCGCATGCCGCTTAATTTCCATACGAACCGGCATTTCGGGCATCTGACCCGTATTCCGCCCGGCGGCACTTTCTCATCGCCCAGCATGTACTTGGTCTCGCATCCGCTGCACATGACGATCATTTGTAAATTCCTCCAGTCGATCGGCAAGCGGGTCAACGAAGAGCCGATCATAATCCGAGTACCCCCGATATGCTGGTCATGGCATCAAGGGATATCCCGAGGAATTCGTGCAATTCCAGACCCAACTCGCTACAAGTTGCAATTATTTCCCGGTTTGCTCCTGCCGCAAACCTCTTTTCCCGATAGCGTTTCTCCACAAATACCCTGTCCATTCCGGCCAGGCTCTTTGTGGGATGCATTAAGGCTGAAGCAACAATCAAGCCAGTAACTGGGTCGGTACAATATATCGCCTTATCCATCAGGGATACCCGTTCCACCTGGCCGGCGTGGGCCAGGATGGCGTGTAGTATTTCCTCCGATACGTCCCGGTCCCGTAACAGCTCCAGGCTGAGGTAACCGTGTTTCCCGGGAGTTTTTTCGGTGCGCTCATAATCCAGATCATGCAGCAGACCGGCCATTCCCCACACTTCTTCATCCTCCCCGAACTTTACTGCCAGGGCCCTCATGATGATCTCCACGGCGAGCACGTGCTTTACCAGGTTTTTCTTGCTCAGGTGGTTTTCCACCAGGGACAGCGCCTCCGCTCTAGAAATCAATTTTCCTCCTTTACCTTGTGTTCGGCCGTCAACCGATTTCCGCCAACTCCATTTTCGCTTTATAATACAGATGGAAATAGTTCGATACAACTTTGTTTTCCTCTTTTCGGAGTTCCGGATCGCCCTCCAGGATAATCCTGCTCTCCTCCCAGGATCGCTGCACCAGGCTACTATCGCTGAGAGGATTGAGGAGCTTAAAGGCGGGATACCCGGACTGGCGGTACCCCCATATCTCTCCCGGACCGCGGAGCTTCAGATCGGCCTCCGCCACTTTGAATCCATCGTCATGGGAGGCGAAGAAAGCCAGCCTCTTTTCGCTGGCGCCACTCAGATTTTCATCGGTTAGCAGGTGGCAGCTTCCCTCTCCTCCTCCCCTTCCCACCCGTCCGCGTAACTGGTGGAGCTGGGCCAGCCCGAACCTTTCGGGATGGTTGACCAGCAATACGGAGGCGTTTGGTATATCGACCCCCACTTCGATAACGGTGGTGGTAACCAGCCCTAGGATTTTCCGGGAACGGAACATCTCAATGGCCTTCGATTTTTCCTCGAAACTCATTCGCCCGTGCAGTAATCCGAGGGGAAAACCACGCAGCTGGTCCCGCTGCAGACGTTCGAACTCCTCGGTGGCGGCCTTCAAATCGCTCTTCTCGCTCTCCTCCACCAAGGGATAGAGGATGAAGGCCTGATTGCCCCGCCGGAAAGCCTCTTTGACCTCCGCGTAGACCCGCCGGTGGTCCTCCCGCCCGGCTATTTCCGTTTTTACCTTTCTCTTCCCGAAGGGCAGCTCGTCGATGACGGAAAGATCCAGGTCACCGTAAACGGTCTGGGCCAGGCTGCGGGGGATGGGCGTCGCCGTCATCACCAGAAAATGCGGCAAAAGGTTTCCCTGTCCCAGACTGGCCCTTTGCTTGACCCCGAAGCGATGCTGCTCGTCTATCACCGCCATCCCCAGCTGCTTAAACGCTATCCCCTCCTGTATCAGGGCGTGCGTGCCTACGATCAGGTCCACCTCCCCGTTTCCCAGCGCCCCCTGCACCTCTTTTTTCCGGGCGATCTTCATCGAACCGATCAACAGTTCCACCCGGAAAGAAAAATTACGCAGATAACTTCTGATCTTCTCCAGATGCTGAACGGCCAGGATCTCGGTGGGTACCATCAAAGCGGCCTGAAATCCCTTTTCCATGGCCATCATCATGGCCACCAGACACACTATGGTCTTGCCCGATCCCACGTCCCCCTGCAGCAGCCGGGATACCCCCTTCTCGCTTTCCATGTCCCTGCGGATATCCCCCAACACCCTCTTCTGCCCTCCGGTCAACTCAAAGGGAAGGGTATTGATAAACCGCGCCGTGAGGGGATGAGGGGGGGGAATGGGGGGGCGGGGACGGAAACCGGAAAGAGCGTTTCTTCTCCGGTGAATCAGCAGGTGGAGGAAGAACACCTCCTCGAACTTGAACCGGTTTATGGCCCGCTCGCACTGCCGGGCGCTGGAGGGATAATGAATTTCCCGGAAAGCCTCCGGGCGCGAGGGAAAATCCATCGATTCGATCAGCCGCGGGGGAAGATTCTCGATTATGTGGCACGCCGCCTTCTCCAGGGCCGCGTGCACGATCCTCCGCATCGTGCGCTGGGAAATACCCGCCGTCAAAGGATATATCGGAACGATCCTGCCGGTATGAATCAGTTCCTCTCCCAGCTCTCCGGAGAGGATCTCGAACTCTGGAGCAACCACCTGTTTTTGTCCCCGGTAGGTCCTTCTCACCCCGCTGGCGATGACCTTCAATCCCGGTTTGAACTGTTTTTCAAGATAGGGCTGATTAAAGAAGATCAGATGGGTAATGCCGGATTCGTCCCCCAGGGCCACGGTCAGGATGGACCGCCGGGGACCGAGGTTGCGTTTGGAAACAGCCAGCACGGTGCCCCAGAAACTGGTGAGGCGGTGCGGATCGATCTGGCTGATAGTCACCAGGGTGCTGCGATCGTAGTAATTGCGCGGGAAATGGAGGATTAGATCCTCCACCGTGGATATGCCGAGCTTGCTAAGAAGAACCTGTCGGGAGGGACCCACTCCCTTGACATACTGGCTGCTGTCATGAAGGGGATTACTATTTTTTTTCCCTTTTTCCATAATTAGCTTGCCAACCGGTCAACAATCCTCTAGATTATAGCGTCTTACAAAGATATTGCTCTGGAGGACCGTTATGAGTAAAAAATGCGCCATATGCGGCAAAGGACCGATGACCGGAAACAGCGTTAGCCACGCCCATAACCTGAACAAACGCCGTTGGCTCCCCAATCTCCAGAAGATCCGGGTGGAGATCAAGGGCAAGCCCATAAAAGCTTACGTCTGCACGAACTGTATCCGGAGCGGCGCGGCCAAGAAAGTGCTCTAATCCCATTTTATTCCTATTTAGATACCTGTATTGTCCGGCCGGCAAAGTAATTATACCTCCCGCGCAGGCCTCAGTCCTCGACTTCCAGCTCCCGGTATTGTCGCAGCAGCTCGCTGCCCCCCTCCTCCCTGAAAACTTTCTCCCAGGGAAGCTTCTCCTCAATCCCCCTCTCCCGGTGCGGCAGGAAAGGATCCATACCCCGCCGCTGGAGGGACTTCTTCCACGAAACACCCCCCCCCGCGTAATCGATCAAGGCCTCTCCCAGGTTCGATCCGCCCAGGGACATTACCGCCTGCCGGAGGGAGGCGCGCAGCGATTTCACCCTTGTTCTTATTCCCAGCTCACGGCATAGGGCTTTGATCTGCTTCAAGCGGCCCAGCAATTCTTCCTCCGCCGGCAAGGGATAGTACTGTAGCGGGGTCCCCGCCTTCGGGACCACCGTGTTAAGGTGCACCGATATCCTTGCTCCGCCCCCGGCGGACTTGAAGCGCTCCAAAAATTTTCTGGTTTCCCGCAGAGTTTGTTCGTTTTCTCCGGGGACACCGGATAGCAGGTAGAGGTTGAAAATCCCTATTCCCGCGGAGCGGAGATTCCCGGCCGCCTGGAAATACATTTCATCCGGCACCTTTTTGCCCAGCTTGGCGCGTAGGCTTTCACTCCCCGACTCGGGAGCCAGGGTGGCGCTGCCGGCGCCGGAGCGGCCTATCAAACGCGCTTTTTCCCCATCCATATCCTCCGCCCGGAAAGACCCCAATCCCACCTGGATATCCTTTTTGTATAGCAACTGCAGTATCCGCGCGAAATCAGGATGGGCGGTAATGGCGGTGCTGACCAGTCCCACCTTCTTCACCGGCACCAAGGTTTCCTCCAATATTCCCTGGAATCTCTCCACCGTCAGGTAACGGTAAGGCCGGTAGAGCGGTGAAGCCACGCAGAAAAGGCACTTCCCCGGGCATCCCCGGGACATTTCAACCAGCATCATGTTCGAAAAAACCGTTTGCGGGGTAAGGATAACCGAGCGGGGAAAATCTTCCCGCTCCCTTCCCCGCGCCCTTATCCTGCCCGATTCGGCCAGCCCGAGGACCAGAAATTCAGGTGCGGCGGCCAGTTCCCCCAGCAACCGGGATGCATTCGCGCTCCCATATTCCGTTAACATCTCGATGATACGATCAAGATTCCCTTCCCCTTCACCCAAGGCGATTAGATCGACCACCGGTTCCAGGGGGCAGGGATTGACGCTCACCGCCGCCCCTCCCACCAATATCAGGGGTTTCCTTTTCCGCCTTTTCCGTAACGGATCGATTCCCGCCGCCAGCAGTATCCGGATCAGGTTCAAGTAATCTTCTTCATAGGAAATGGAAAAGAAAAGCACCGGGGCCGTGGATAGGTAACTACCTGATTCAACCGTCCGGGGAGCGCTGTCGGTGAAGAAACGTTCCACCCGGAAACGGCCGGAACGGGCCAGGCGGCCGTACAAAAAATGAAAACCGAGGTTCGACATCCCCACCCGGTAGGAGGACGGGTACCCGGCAAAAATCCTCGGGGCATGCCTGCCCGCCGGAGGATAACGCTCCAGATACCTTTCCTTTTTTACTTTCAAGGATAAATTATTGGGTGCAGCTGGAAATACCAAAAAGACCTCACCCTAATCAGTCCGGATCAAGATCGAGGGGTCCGGATCCGAGCAGATTCCTGGCCACGACATTCTCCGGATCAAATTCCAGCAGGTGTTGAAGTTGCTCTAACGCTTCCGCGTCCCGGCCCTTTTTGCGCAGGGTCAGGGCCAGGGAGACGATCGCTCCCCCGTACTCGGAGTTGACTTCCAGACTCTTGAGGTAGTAAGCCTCCGCCTGATCCAGATTCTCCTTGTAGAACTGGATATCTCCCATGATCTTGTATAGATCAGCGAAATTATCGCCGTTCGAGTCCAGGATCCTCTCGGCTCCTTCGTAATCTTCCCTCCGGATAAGGATAAGCGCCAGTTTTTCCCTGGCGCGCAGGAAATTTCCGTTTATCTTTAACGACCTTCTGAAAAAATTCTCTGCTTCCGCGGTCCGGTTCATGCGCAGGTAAACCTCTCCGATAAAATAAAGTATGTCCGCACTTTCCTCTCCCGCCTCCAGGAGTTCATTGAGCACGTTCATGGCTTCTTCCAGATTGCCTTCGCGCAGGAGCACCAGGGCCAAGCTTAAATTCTCCTGGCTGGGTTTACCCTCGCCGGTTCTCCCCCGCACCAGATGTTCAACCGCGCTGTGGCAGTCGCCCAGGGTGTAGAGCAGCAATCCGTAATAATACTGAGCCTTGGCGTAGAGGGGGGAGAGCTCCAGCGATTTCTCCAACGATTCCCGGGCCTGCTTCAAATCGCCCAGATAGAAATGGGTGGCTCCCAGGTAACACTGCAGATCGGCGTAACCGGGTTTTTCCGAGACCGCTATTTCAAAATGGGGCAGGGCTTCCTTGAACATCTTCTCTTCCAGAAAGGCGACTCCAAGGTAAAAGCGGGCTTCGGTATAATTCTCGTTTATCTTCAGTGCCTCCCGCAGTTCTTCCCGGGAGGCTTCATACTTTCCCCACCGTAGTAAGGAAAGACCCAGCTTGAATCGCAGATCGGCATAGTGCGGATAGAGATTGACGGCTTCCCGCAGCACCCGGGAGGCCTGTTCGAAGTTCCCGGTGTTATAGGCGTCGATCCCCTCCCGAACATATGCGTCATAGTCCGAATCGGTCTTTATGATTTCCTTGATGGCCGCCAGCGGGGGGATATCCGTTTCCTTGCCGGAGAGATGATCGCTGAGGAATTTGCTGATGGGGCTGGGATTCTCGGCGCCTAGCTTAAGCGCCCGCTCGAACACGCGGTCGGCTTCCTCCCGCTCTCCTTTTTCGAAGAGAACGATACCCAGATAACAAACCGCCTCGAAGTAATCCTTGTTCAGCTCGATCGCCCTTTGGAGCATGCCTATCGATTCATCCAACTTGTCCTGGCGGTGATAGATTACCCCCATGCTGTAGTAAAGGTCCGGATAGGTCGGATTTTCCTTTATGGCTATACTGAAATGATGGAAAGCGGCGTCCAGGTCCCCCGCATGAAAGAGAGCCTTTCCCAGATGCACGTGCGACTCGGCGGCGTAAAACATTCCCAGGGCGTATACCGGATCGTGGGGTCCCAACTCCTTAACCACCTTTTCCAGCTGCTCCACGGCCAGGCCGTATTTACCCTGGTTAAAGTATTTTATCCCCAGCTGGTACTCCGGGTTTTTCTCCATGCCGAAAATACGGCTCCAGATAGACAATCGGATCTCCCCTGTCAATCCAGCTGTTTACGCAAAAAGGTCGGCACGTCCAGATTGGCCTGGCGGACGCAGCCAGCGGTTACCAGATCAATATCCGCCAGTGGTTCCATCTTTTCGCTTTTCTTCTCCGGGAACATTCCGGCCGATTCAAACCGGCCCCAAGAAGACCGCTGCCGTTTGGCCGCGGGATTGATCTCCCTCTCCTGCGCTTCAAATCCGGTAGCGATGACCGTTACATGCATCTCGTCCGAATCGGAATTGTTTACCACCGCTCCGAAGATGACGTTGGCTTCCTCTCCGGCCTCTTCACTAATGATGGCGGTGGCCTTGGAGACTTCATGCAGCGACATCCTCTCGTCGCCGGTTATATTGATCAGCACTCCTTTGGCACCGTGTATCGATATATCGTCCAGCAAGGGGCTGGAGAGTGCCATCCGGGCTGCGTCCACGGCCCGGTTCTCCCCTTCGCCGACCCCGGTTCCCATTAATGCGTCGCCCATGCCTCTCATGATAGAACGAACATCGGCGAAGTCAAGATTTATAAGACCGGGTATCATGATCAGGTCGGAAATACCCTTGGTGGCGTGGTGCAGGATACCGTCCGCTTCGGAAAAAGCCTGGGTCAGGGGAGTATCCAGCGGCACCAGGGAAAGCAGCCGGTCATTCTGGATCACGATGAGGGTGTCGACCTCCTCTTTCAGGGCCTCGATCCCTTCCAGTGCCTGGGTTTCCCGGCGCTTTCCCTCGAAGGAAAAGGGACGGGTGATTATGCCCACGGTCAGAGCGCCCTGCTCCCGGGCCATCCGGGCTACGATGGGGCTGGCTCCGGTCCCCGTGCCACCTCCCATGCCCGCTGTAACGAATACCATATCGGCTCCATCCAGCGTCTCCCGCACCAGGTCGGAATCTTCCTCTATGGCCTTGCACCCGATTTCGGGATTTCCACCAGAACCGAGCCCCTTAGTCAAACGGCTGCCGATCTGGATTTTTTTGTGAGCCATCGACAATTCCAGCACCTGGGCGTCCGTATTCACCGACACGAATTCAACTCCCTGGAGTCCCGCCGAAATCATGCGGTTAACGGCATTTCCCCCGGCACCGCCAATCCCGACAACCTTCAAACGAGCCAACTCGCCAAAGTCATCGAATTCAAATCTCATGTCTGCCCCCTTTGTTAAAACATACTCGCAATCTTTTTTATACCATTAAGCATCCACCAGTAACTTCCCCGGTTGCGGCGGGCCGCCTTCTCGGAAAGCAATCTCCCGGCTTCATAATGAAGCAGTCCCACCCCGGCACTCCAGCACTCGTCGCACACGATCTCGGAAAGGCCGTCCAGGCCTTGCGGCCGGCCGCTTCTCACCGGCATATCAAAAACCTGTCCCGCCACGCTTTCCATCCCCCGGATCTTGGACCCGCCCCCGGTCAGCACCACTCCTCCCCCGATCATCCGGTAGTACGGCTCCGGGGAAATCTCCGTTTTAATCATGGAAAATATCTCCTCGCAACGCGGTTCGATAATAGCCGCGATAATTTCCCGGCGAATCTCCCGGCCGCCGTTCTCCTGCGCTCCGGGCACTATTACGGTATCCGATTCCCGGGCCAGGGAGGTCAGGGCTAATCCATGCTCCAGTTTTATCCTTTCGGCTATGGAGTAGGGGACCCTCAAACCTATCGCCAGATCGTTGGTTATGTTCGTCCCGCCAGCGGCGATAACCCCACTGCCCCGGGTGCTTCCCCCGTAATAAAGCGCATAGCTGGTCACTCCTCCACCCATATCGATAACCAGGCAGCCGGTCTCCTTTTCCTCCTCGTTGAGTACCGCCAGGGAGGCGGCCAGCGGCTCGAACACGACATTCATCACCTCCAGCCCGGTTATTTCAATTACCTTGATTAGGTTTTCCACCTGAACCGATTGGGCGGTGACAATATGAACCTCGGCTCCCAGCTTCCGGGCCGTCATTCCGCGCGGTGCCTGGATCCCCCTTTGCTTGTCCACCATGAAATCCTGAGGGATATTCTGTAATACTTCCATTTCCGCCGGCAGGGTGATGTTCCCCGCCGCCTCGATCACCCGCGAAACATCCTCGCTGGTTATTTCTCCGCGGCTTTCCGGGATGGTAACCATTCCCCGGCTGTTTATACTCCTTATATGCGGTCCTGAAATTCCGGCGCACACACCCTGTATTTCCACTCCCGCCATTTTCCCCGCCCGGGCGCGGGCCGAGCG
>JAFGPI010000067.1 GCA_016926065.1 Candidatus Krumholzibacteriota bacterium | reverse complement strand
TCGATTTCCCGGAAGGATAAAAAGTCGCTTTGTGGGGACCCTGAAGTTTTCCAGAATATCCCCGCGGTGGTGACCAGGAACCCTTTTTTCGCCGTTCTCGAGAAAGCCCAGGTATCATCCTGAAGACCGATTATCAATTCACCTTCATCCACCGGGGCGTAAGATGCTTTCGCGCTCTCCAGTTTGCGGGTGGGGATACGGGGAAAGGTGTAGAGGGTGCTTCTTCTGCATAGCGCTTTATGCCAGGCATCTATCAATAAGATCTCAAACGGATTCAATTCGCGGCTATAACTCTTTTGATATTTCCTGATATCCTTTTCGGGGATGGCGGCGAGGCGTTCGGCAGGGGAATATGCATCGGTCTTATCCAGCAGGGATTGGGACGAGGCATTTCTATTTTTCCACTTTCGCGGAACAACCGCCTGGCCGATGGTTTTAAAAGCGGCTCCAAATATCAGGACCACGGCAGCGGTGATTCCCATCGCCAGGAAACGACTTTTTTTATACAAAGCAAGCAAAAGATAAAACAGAGAGCCGGTCATCCCGGCACCGGTAATAATATCCCCGGCAATGAATCCGATAACGAAAGTGACGAAGAATACCGCCACCATCAGGGGCAACATCTTCCCTGGTTTATGGGACATTTTCCGCTCGCCTTTCCGGTTGCACCCGGTTGACCATTATGGGGGCATATCGATAACGAATTTGTTCCCTCGCATCCGCTGAACAAATTGAGCGGCTAGAAGTGTTTTTCCACACCAGTCAACTCGATAATGCCTATTTTAACTTCCGGAAATTTATACCTGCGCGATATTCCCAGATAAGGAATCTAGTGTCCAGAACAAAAGGCGGGTATCCGGCGAATGGGCCGGTGAAATCGGAAGTCTGTTCCCAACCCAGGTTGACAACTTATAAAGTGAGTGATAGGGTCTGGTTACTTGTGGTATTGAAAAGGTTCCGGTTATTGGAGTTTTTGAATAGGTTCTGGTCACTTGCGGCATTGAATAAGAATTTGATCTTGAACAATAATGTGATCTTGAATTAGAGGTAGTGGCCGCTCATCGACAACTAGCAAAGGAGATCGAACAGTATGATAAGATACCGCCATAGACAACCGGGCATCCTGGTCCTGACCGTCGGGGGCCTGATGCTGATTTTACTGGTGGCGCTCCTTATCCTGGTGGAGCCTCATCCGGTCGGTATAGCCGTATTAATGGGAGTGGTAATATGCCTGATCTTGTTCCCCACCCTAACTGTGGAAGTGACCGAAGAGGATATCCGGTTGAAATTCGGCCTGGGAATAATCAGGAAACGTTTCCCGCTGAATAAGATCGGGGAGGTAAGGGGAGTCAGGAACAGGTGGTACTACGGGTGGGGAATCCGATTACTGGAGCGGGGCTTGCTGTACAACGTTTCCGGCCTGGACGCGGTGGAGGTGGAAATGAAAGACGGCCGCCGGGACCGCATCGGAACCGACGAGCCGGAGAAATTGCTCTCAGAGATCAAGAAGGCGCTGACCGCCGCCAACTGAGCGCCCGGTAGATAACAATAAAACCGCCGGTATGCATCCGCCGGTGTGGAATTTTAGGCCCTAAGATTAATGTAAAAAGGGGAGGTATGTTGTGACGTACATCTGGGACTTTTTTGATGAGCGGGCAAGAAGGCTTGGTATTCTCGATACGAAGCTGGCCCAAGGCGCCGCCATTTTTTTAACTCTTATCATCATCAAGCTAATCCCGCAAATCATGCACGTGAATATATGGTGGTTTGTGATACTGGCGGTTTTGTCCGCCATCAAGCCGCTCTGTACTTTCTTCGGCGGTAGGGCGGGATAAAAGCCGCTCCCGCGGTAAATTACGGAAAATTAAGAGCATTCCTCCGGATACCGGCAGGGATTGCTCCCCCCGGTTCCTATGGGCTCGTCGAAGCCGCGGGCTGCGGGGAGTCCCGCTATCCGCCTGCCGCGGACAAGACATGATTTATGTTAGCCCGGGGCTCGCCGCAGCCGCGGGCCGCGGGAGTGCCCCGTTCTCCCTCTTCCGTGGACAAAACATGATTGATGGTAAGCCCGGGGCTCGCCGCAGCCGCGGGCCGCGGGAGTGCCCCGGCCTGAGTCGAGGGGCGGACTGAAGCGCGATCCGGTCGGCACCCGGCTTGACTACCCTGCCCGAGCGGTCCCTAACCTGGATTAATGACCGATCCATAGATTCCTCTGGGGTAAGTAGTGGGAAATCTGAAATGAATGAAAAAAAGTCCAAATAATTTTTCCGTTTTTCTTTAACTGATTTATTAACAGAGCATTAAAATTGTAAAAAAGTATAGAACAGAAATATTTTTACTTGACACTGTGGGAATAGGTGGGATAAAGTGGGGCACATTGGTAAAGGAGTGGATAGAAAAGACCGGGAATCATGGGAAGCGGGAAAGGCTTCCGGACTCAATAAACCTGGGATATGGACACCGGAGATGAAACTCCATGCAGAACTTTCTGGGAAATTTTGATTGCACTCTGGACTCCAAAGGCAGGTTGATGATACCGGCCAGGTTCAGACGCCAGCTGCCCGAGGAAAACAGCGGGATGTACGTAATCAGCATGGGCAAGGAAAAGTGTCTGAACCTCTATCCACTCCAGGAATGGAACGAAATGGTTGTGAAGGAGCTTCACAACCTTCCTCCGGGGCTCAATAAAAGAAAGTACATTCGTTTCTACAGTAAAAAATCTCTCACCCTTAACATCGATAAGTCCGGCCGGGTGGCTATTCCTTCATCCTTTCTCAAGGGGATAGGCAATCCCCGGAAGGTGACGGTGGTGGGAGTGCTAAACTATATGGAGATCTGGTCCCCCGACGAATACGAGAAAATTAGTCAAGATATAGACAGGACATTCCTCGAGGGTGATTGGGAATACTAGGAGAACAGAGATGAGGGTATACCGGACTACCAGAGAGGGCGTGGGGATACTCAGGATATCGGGGCGGATGGACGGGCACGACGCCAGGATGCTGCTGCGATCGCTGAAAGAAACGACCGATTCGTGCCGCGGCTGCTATATCCTGGATTTTCAGGGAGTGGAAAGCGTCGATTACAAGGTCTTTGAGATTCTTGACCAGTGGTTCCAGGATGGGACAAAAGTCATGCTCAGCGGAATGAACGACTACCTGATGAATGTCTTTTCCTTTTTAAGAAAGAAGAATATGTATTCCGTCTTCCCCAATTGGAGAAAAGCCCTGGGCCACTTGATCGCCCACCGGGGCAAGATGGGGTATTCAACAGCCGCCGGCATGGTATGGAGCAGGTAATGGGGAGCCGGTGAGTCGTGCGGCATATACCCGTAATGGTCGAACCTGTTATCAGGTTTTTGTTATTTAAACCAGAAGGAATTTATGTGGACGCCACACTGGGCTTGGGAGGACACGCTTTGCGTCTCTTCCAGGCGGGAGGCGAGGGGCTGCGGATCATCGGTATCGACCGGGATGCCCGGGCTCTCCAACTGGCCCAGCAGAAACTTCACCGGTATAGATCAAGAATGAGCTACATACAGGGAAATTTCGCGGATATAGAACGCCACCTGGGAGACCAGAGAGTGGACGGGTTTCTGGCCGACCTGGGGCTTTCCTCCATGCAGATAGAGGATAGCCAAAGGGGATTCAGCTACCTGGAAGATGGACCCCTGGATATGGCGATGGATCCCCAGGCCCCTTCCCTGAAGCGGATTCTGGCCACCGCGTCCGAGGCAGATTTGGCCCGGGTATTAAAGACTTATGGCGAGGAAGGAAAAGCTAGATCGATAGCCAAGGAGATCGTGAGAGTGAGGGCCCGCGAAGAGATCACCCGTACCGCGCAGCTCCGTTCAATCGTGGAACGGGTGGTCTCTCCTCATAAACTCATCGGTTCACTTTCGCGCGTTTTTCAAGCCCTGCGCATATTTATAAACCGGGAACTGGAGAACCTGGAGAATTTTTTGCCGCCGGCGGTTAAGCTGCTTAATCCCGGGGGCCGCCTGGTGTTGTTGAGCTACCATTCCCTGGAAGACCGCATCATCAAACGTTTTTTCAAGCGGGAGGAAAAGGGTTGCACCTGCCCTCCGGATTTTCCGCAATGTGTGTGTGGAAATACGCCCACCTTGAGGATCATAACCAGGAGGCCGGTTCTTCCCACTCCCCAAGAGGTTGAGGAAAATTCTCGAAGCCGTAGCGCCAAGCTCCGGGCCGCGGAGAGGTTGTATTATGAAAGCTAATACCGGATATATCGGCAGCGTATCGATGATTGTTAAAAGGGCCCTGGAAGGAAAGGTCAGCCCCCTGGGATTCCTGCTGGTACTGGGATTCCTTTCCAGTATGGTACTGCTTTATATCTCGCTGCATGTGCATTTCTATACCTTGTCGGAATCCATCCAGGAAGTGGAGAAGAAAAAAGAGGTACTCCTGGATCAACAGATATTTCTGACCGCCGAATATAACCGGCTGGTCTCCCCGGAAAGGATCATTCCTCTGGCGAAGGAAATCGGCATGCGGGCCGGTTCTTCGATAGAGATCCTGAGGCTGGCTTATTACGAGGACAGCGAACAGTTCAAGAAAGAAGCCCCTCAGTGGGCGCAGCTCTACTTTGCCGGAGGGTCCGCCGAAGTCCCTCTGGGCAAATGGGAGAACAGATGACGCTACGTTTCCAAAAATGGCGATTGACTGTGGTTTCCGTGTTTTTCGCGATAATTGTCTGTCTCCTCTTCTATCGAATAATTCAGATTCAAATCCTCCGGCATGAAATGTACAGTAATAGCGCCCGCGGGCAGTGGCACTGGCAGGCCAAATGGCCCGCCCGCAGGGGCACCATATACGACCGCAACGGGCTTCCCCTGGCGGTAACCCATAAAACCTACACGTTGGGAGTCACTCCCCGGGATTTCCCCCCGGATGAAGAGGCCCACAAGTATCTGGCTTCCATTCTAAACCGGAAGCCGGAGGAAATCCGCCGGATTCTGGAAAGAAAAGAGAGCTATATATTTCTGGAAAAAGATCTTTGTCTTACCGGAGAGCAGGAAGCCCTGCTGTCCTCTCTTTCGGGGGTCAAGCTAGATCCGGTGTCCGACCGGCTGTACCCCTTCGGTTCGGTTACCCCCCAGTTCATCGGTTCGGTGAATGATAAGGGGGTGGGAACCGGGGGAGTGGAACTGGCCTTTCAGGATTATTTGCGGGGGGACGACGGCTGGATACTGGTGAACCGGGATGCCCGGGACCGCGTATTCCGGCCTCTTAACGCTCCCGGCCGGGAACCCCGAAACGGAAACGATCTTTATCTTAGTTTGGATTCGAGGGTGCAGGTTATCGTTGATTTCGAGTTGGGGCAGGCGGTGGAGCGGTACGGCGCCGCCGGTGGAGTGGCCCTGGTCATCGACTCTCGCGACGGGGACCTGCTGGCTCTGGCGGAACGATGCAACCGGGAAAAGGATAATGGATTCCCAAACGGTTCCAAGCGGGCTCTGTACTCGACCAGCTGTATCTACGAACCGGGTTCGACCTTCAAGTTGATCACGGACGCTTTCCTGCTGGAGAAGGGCGTTGTCGGTCCCTACGATGTTTTTTACGGTGAAAACGGCTCCGCCCAATTTGATTTTGGAAGTTTCAGCGACGAACACCCCCGGGCCTGGTTGACCTTCAAGCACTCGTTCGTTTTTTCGAACAATATTTGCACCATAAAGGCGGTGATGGACTCCGATCCCCGCGATTTTTACGATTTTATCCTGCGCTTCGGTTTTGGAGGCAGGACCGGGATCGGTCTTCCCGCCGAGTCCAAGGGAAAGCTCCGGCCTCCGGAAGAGTGGTCCGCCCGGTCGCTGCCCAGTATCGCCATCGGACAGGAGATCGGAGTGACCACCATGCAGATGGCGATGGCCTACTGTTCCCTGGCCAATGGAGGAAATCTGCTGGTACCCCGGGTGGCGCTGCGGATCGAGGATGGTAAGGATAAGGTAGTCAAGGAGTTTCCTCCGATCAAGGTCCGGAGGGTGCTCTCTCCCGAAACGGTGAAGTTGCTGACCGAATTTTGCCGGGATGTAGTCAAGGAGGGTACGGGGAAAAACGCCGCCGTGGAGGGATTGCCGGTGGCTGGAAAAACCGGCACCGCCCAGAAAGCAGACCGCAACGGTTATATCCAAGGTAAATACGTGGCCAGTTTCATCGGCTTCGCTCCGGTAAAGCAGCCCCGGCTGGTTTGCCTGGTGATACTCGATGAACCGGAGGATGTTTACCATTACGGGGCCAGTTCTTCGGCCATCGTTTTCCGCAAGATCGTGGAGGGGATAAATCTGTCCACCGATCTGCTGGCCAACGAGGAAAACAGCATGTACGCGGTGGGCAAGAAAGAAAAGAACAAAACCGTGGTTCCCAGTTTCTTCCGGCTCAAGGCGGCGGAGGCCCAGAGCTTGGCTTCCAGCTGCGGCCTCTTTTTGAAGTTCAACAACCAGCAGGGGGTGGTATATGCCCAGGAGCCCGGACCGGGAACCCTGGTGGATGATAATGAAGAGGTGCATCTTGCCTTCCACGCCCCCTCCCCTGCCACCATCCGGACGGTTCGGGTCCCCGACCTGCGGGGGCTTTCCATCCGTAAGGCCCGCCGGATGCTTCTCGAATGCGGACTTAAAAGCATAATCCGGGGTTACGGAACGGTGCAGGAGCAGGATCCCAGTCCGGGCCGGGAGATAAAAACCGGCAGCGAGGTGATTTTGAACTGTAATCCCCGTACCCATAAACGAGGGGTGGGAAACACCAGTCTGGCGTTACAGCGGGAGTAAGTAATTGAAATTATCCGAATTGATAGAGGGAATCGAACTGCGGGAGAGCCGGAATTTCAGCGACCGGGAAATCAGCGGCATATCCACCGATTCCAGGTCGGTGCGGGAAGGAGATCTGTATATCGCCTTGCGGGGAATCCAGGTTGATGGAAATGATTACGCGGCGGGGGCGGCCACGGCGGGGGCGGCGGCGCTGCTGTTGGAGAGAGAAATAGAAACCGAACTGCCGTTGCTGCTGGTCGAAGACTCCTCCCGCATCGCCTGGCGGATCATGCGGCGGTTTTATAACGATCCGGCCTCCCGGTTGATCCTGATAGGTATCACCGGAACCAACGGCAAGACTTCGACTTCGTTCCTGCTTCAGTCGATACTGCAGAGAACTCTGGGACCAACCGGAATTATCGGAACGGTCGGATACGGAATGGAGGAGGGAAAGATTCGGCCCCATATGCACACCACTCCTTCACTCGGTGCTCTGTACCGGATACTGGCCGGATTCACCGCCGGTAGCTGCCGGGCGGCGGTGATGGAGGTCAGCTCGCACGCGGTTGTGCAGGGCCGGATCGAAGGATTGGAATTCGACGTGGCCGTCTTCACCAACATCACCCGGGATCACCTGGACTATCACGGGACCATGGAGGAGTATGTTTCGGCCAAGGAAAGGTTGGTTCTTAACCTGCGGCAGAAAGGGCGAAGAAAAAAAGAGGGAACTCTGGTCTACAACCGGGACGACGCGAGGGTGGCCGCCATCGCGGAGAGATTTGACGGTACCGCCATCTCCTGCGGATTCGATCCCGCGGCCCGCGTCCGGGGTGAATCCCTGCAGGCCGATCTCCGGGGTACCCGTTTCACGCTGGTGGAGGGAGAACAGCGGGTGGGGATAAACCTCAACCTGCTCGGATCGTTCTCCGCCTCCAACGCCCTTTTGGCAGCCGGGGCCGCCCGGGCCGTCGGCATGGACTCGGCCGGCATCAAGGCGGGCCTGGAAGGAGTGCGGGAGGTGCCGGGAAGGTTCCAGGTGGTTACCTCCTCCGCCGGCCCCACGGTGATTATAGATTACGCCCATACTCCCGACGCGCTGGAGCGCCTGCTTATTTTCTGCCGGGAATTGGGAGCGGAAAGAGTGATAACCGTATTCGGATGCGGGGGAGACCGGGACCGGGGAAAGAGGCCGATGATGGGCAAGCTGGCCGTTGATCTTAGCGACCGGGTGGTAATAACCAACGATAATCCCCGCACCGAAGATCCGGGGACAATAATCGGCGACATCCTCCAGGGCACCGTGGATTCTCGCACTCCGGTGGAGGTTATCCAGGACCGCTCCCGCGCCATAGAGAAGGCCGTAGAAATTTCCCGCCCCCACGACCTGGTGGTGCTGGCCGGCAAGGGGCATGAGGACTACCAAATATTGGGAGAGCGCAGGGTGCACTTAAGTGATTTGGTGGAGGCCCGTAAGGCGCTGAAAAAAATGGAGGTTGGTCATCAAGGTTGAACTCGCGTGGATCGCCGAAAGTTTGAAAAAGGCCGGATACCGGGGGCGCGAAGAGATCAATGGAACGATAGATGGGATAACGATAGATACCCGGCGGGATTGCCGGGGAAAGATGTTTGTGGCGCTGAGCGGAGAGGTGCGGGACGGACACGATTTTTTGGAGCAGGCCGTGGAGAAAGGGGCAGGGGCTCTATTGATTGCCAGGGAGAGACAAGCGGAGACGGAGCGCCTGAACGGCTCGGCCGTTATCTTTGCCGTGCCGGATACACTGAAAGGGCTGCAGCGGCTGGCATCTTCCTGGCGCGAGGAGGTGGGGCCCCGGGTGATCGGGATCACCGGCAGTACCGGTAAGACCGGAACAAAGGAGATCGCTAATTTGGTTTTTTCCAAGGTCTACCGTACCCATGCCACGGCGGGAAATTACAACAACCATATCGGGCTGCCCTTAACCCTGCTGAGCATGGAACGGGACACCGAAATATGCCTGGCCGAGATGGGAGCGAACCACCGGAAGGAAATAGATACCCTGTGCCGGATCGCCCGGCCGTCGATGGGCGTGATCACTAATATCGGCCCGGCCCATCTGGAGTATTTCGGGGATCTGAAAGGGGTGGCCCGGGCCAAGGCGGAACTGATCGAATCCCTGGAGGAGGGGGATACGGCCATTCTGCCCGCCGACGACGAGTTTATCGAGTTTTTACGGGACCGGACGCGGGCCCGGATCAAAACCTTCGGTTTAGGAGAGAAGGCCGATTACCGGATTGAAGATATCGAAAACCGCCAGGAGGGAGGAGGGTACCGTTTCCGGATAGCCGGGACCGCCATGGAAATGACCGTATACGGCAGGCACCACATACTGAACGGGGCCGCCGCCGCCGCCGCCGCGCTAGAGATGGA
>JAFGPI010000066.1 GCA_016926065.1 Candidatus Krumholzibacteriota bacterium | reverse complement strand
GATAGCCCCCGGGCCTCCTCCCGCATGAGTCCCCTGGCCCTGGCGGTACTGATCGAAAGGGAGTGCGGTATCGAGACGGTCCTGCACTACTGCTGCCGGGATAGAAATATCCTGGGCATGCAGTCGGACATCCTCGGTGCCCAGGCTCTGGGATTGAGGAATATCCTCATCATCACCGGCGATCCCATAAAAACCGGCGACTATCCGGACGCCACGGCGGTATTTGACATCGACTCCATAGGCCTGACCAACGTAATCCATCAGCTCAACCAAGGACACGATATCGGCGGCCGCACGCTGAAAAGCCCCACCTCCTTTCATATCGGAGTGGGGGTCAATCCGGGAGCGGCCGATCTGGATCGGGAGCTAAATCGGTTGTACTGGAAGATCGAGGCCGGAGCGGAATTCATAATCACCCAGCCGGTTTTCGATCCCCGCCAGCTGCAGGATTTTCTGCGAAAAACCGAAACCACCAAGATCCCGGTGATCGCGGGCATTTGGCCCCTGACCAGCTATAAAAACGCGGAATTCATGAACAACGAACTACCGGGAATATCCGTCCCCGCCTCCATCATGGAACGCATGAGAAAGGCCTCCAGCGGCGAAGAGGCCGCCCGGGAAGGGATTAAAATCTGTTCTGAAGTATTGCGGGAATTTCTCCCCTTCATCCAGGGCGTGCAGGTGAGCGCCCCCTTCAACCGGCACGAGTTGGCCCTGGAGGTGCTGCGGGAAAGCGGCCTGATCGATTAAGGAAACGTTCGCTTCCCGGCAATCCGTTAGGTGTAGATCATCCTGCCGCCCACGTGCCAAACATACTTTGAGGAATAGCCGGTCAGCCTACTGCGCTCCCCGGACGATACGGGATCAGAAATTGAATCCCAGGAACAGATCTACGTGGAGCTGCGAATCTATGCTGCGGAAGTCGGTGCGGCGGCTGAAATTGACCCGGATCACGGGGAGATAACCGAGATTCATCTCTACTCCGGTTCCCACGCTGCCCAGCCAGTCGGTATCGTAGACGAATCCGCCGACCTTGCCGGCATCCACGAAGATCGCTCCCCGGAAGGAGGGAAACTCGATATTTCCAAAGGGGAATCTTACCACCAGCTGTTCGATAAAGGGAAACCGCAGCTCATTGTTCAGGAGCAAGGTCCTTCTCCCGGCGTACTCGCGGAACCCGTAACCGCGCAGGTCCCAGGAACCGCCCAGGTAGAAGAGCTGGATATCGCTGCCCCAGGCGTTGCGGCTGACGAATCTTTGCGCGAACACCACCCGGGATCCGATATTGAGATAGTTGCGCACGTCCAGACTTAAAGTACTATTTTCGTACCTCGATCCCTGCAAATCCAACGATCTGCCGAGGGCGACGTTAAGCCTGTGCCCGTTGAGGGGACCACCGACTCCCCACACGATATTATCCAGGGTATAGGACAGGTAATTGGACAGGAGGAGGCTCTTTCCCTGCTCCAATCCGATGTAAGTTATATCATCATCCCGCTTCATCATCTTGAAGATCGATTGCAGATCGACCCGTGAAAACTTGGATAAGGGATAACTGAGTCCGCCCATCACTCCGTACCTTCTCTCGAACCGCAGCAGGTTATGCAGGGATCCCACGTAGCTGGCCAGGTGAAAGGCTCCGAAGGCGTAGTTGAGCCGGCGGGTTTTATTTATGTAGGTAACCGCCGCGTTAATGTTTTCCCAGAAATCGGCGAAATCATCGGAGGCGCTGCCGAGCAGGAAAACCAGTTGATGGTCACCCAGAATATCCGTGAGGAATATCTGCGCGCCGTTACCCATATAGCCGAAATCGGGATCGACGGAAAAGGCGGCGGCGATCAGGTCAATGCCGAACTTCAACTTGTAATCTTTTTTCAAGAAAACCATGCCGGTATCCGGCGTTTCCGGTCTCCAGCTCAGGGTCCGCACCGGCGCCGGAAAAGCGGCGTTCCCCCGGGGCGTATCGACTTTCAACCGCCCTCTGTAGATATGATAGGTCGCATCGCTGTAGGCGGCGGTGAGGAAAGCTCCCCCTCCTCCGCAGGGCGCCGGACCGAAGGCTCCGCCCAAAACGCTGGTTTGCCTGTAGAGGCGGCCGTCCCGCAACAAATAGATGTCGAATATGCCCTCCCGGTCCGAAGAGAAGAGCAACCCTTCGTCCCCCGGAAGATAGCGGGGATCGATATCCTCTCCCTCCCCCGCGGTGAGTTGTTCCAGCTCCAACGAATTCACGTCCAGGGAGTAAAGAGCTCTATTGCTCCCCGGCTCTCCCCACAGCCGGTCGGAGCTGAAGACGATAACGTGACCGGAGGGATGCCAGTCCGGATCGGTATCGTCGAAATAGTCATCGGTCAACCGGGTAAAGGAACCCTCCGCCAGGCGGTAAAGATAAAGATCCGATTTTCCGAACCGGTCGATGGCCGAGAATACAATCCGGTTCCCGTCGGGCGAGAGAGCCGGAGAATTTATTATCCTCACCTGGGGGTAACTCACTCTCCCCACTATTTTTTCATCCCCGACATCGTAAAGGTAGATCGCATCCATCTCGCCCACTTTGGATACAAAGAGCAACGTGTCCCCGCGGGACGACAGACGACTGCGGAGCAAGGGTATCGATTCAAATTTACTGGAGCGCGCTCCCCGCAAAACGGCCTTTCTTTTCCATTCCCCCCTGCGGTTCCGAACCAATTCGAACAGGTCGATGCTACCCAGTCCGTATCCCAGGCAGAAATACCGTTCTTTCCCTTCCTCATCCAGCAGGCAGATGGGATGATTCTCGAACGACCATTTTTTTTGTTCGTACATTGGCTCGGCGATCTCACGTACGCGCCTCCGGCTGAGGATGGAGGGATAATAGCGCTTTTTCAGGGATTCCTCCCAGCGGTAGCTAAATTCACGGACATCCAGCCCGATACTTTTTTTCAGCACCAAATCGAACTTGTCCGATTTCCACCAGTTCTCCAAGATGACCATTATGGCTTCATCCCCGAACGAGGTGGCCAGGAAGTGGAGCGCGCTTTCCCCCTCCTTGTACATCAGGTAGGTGCCCTGAATCCGCCAGAGTTCCTGCAGCGAATATAGGTTATCTCCGGTAACGGCGTCGCGCAGAAACATCTCCGCCTCATGATCCGGTTTTCCATGAGCCAGGTATTCCGCCAATCCTTCGGTAAACCAAAGGGGAGGGTGTGGATAGGTGAAATGATGGTGCTCCTTCATCACCAGTCGCAGCTTCTCCAGCATGAATACGTGGACCATTTCGTGCCGGTAGACGGCTTTCAGATCGGCGTACGATCCGGTAAACGGCACCGCCACGCGCCCCTTGATAAACTCCGTGAATCCCCCCGTCCCCTCTGAAATCAGGTAAGGAATCACGTTGGTCTCCTTGAAATCGTGATGCGTACCGTACAGAATTACCGGTATTTGACGGTCGAATTCGATCTTGAAAAAATCCGCGTACTCGCGGTAGATATCCTCGGTACAATAAGCGATAAATTCGGCAATGGGTAGTTCATCCGGATAGTAGAAAATATCCACGTGCTCGGTTTCGATAACCTTCCAATCGCGGTTGTGGTACTGTATCTTGTTCTTTCCGAATGGATATTGCGCCGGAGAGGACGAGGGAAAGAGGATCAGTAGCAGGAAAATCGTCGGCACCAGCTTTTTTACCGCTCGCATAAATCCTCCCGGCAACCAGAAAACGAACTCCAGATCACGGCGGTTACTCCCGCTCCCGGACGGCACCCCGCGGCATGACCACCGGTTCAAGTTACCTGTTATAATAATAAGTACTTATCCGGTATAGATATCAAGTATTATCGTATAGATCGCCGGACAACCTTAATCCGAATTTATTTCCCGGAAACCAAATAATCAATTAGCGGAAGGGGAGGGGATGAAATCGCCGATCGATAACCGACCCCTGAAAGTGGTTACCGCCGGACCGGTCAAGCGGCAGTTGACGGCACCTCCTGGACGCTGCTCGAATTCGACCAATAGTACGTCTCCCCCGGAGGTGAGGCAAGAAACCGGGGAGGCGGTCAGATGCATATGGGAAGTGATTACCGCCACCGCCGCCGCTCCGGTGCCGCAGGCCAGCGTTTCCGCCTCCACTCCCCGCTCATAGGTGCGGTATTGCAGGTTGTGTTTACTTATTACCGTGACCAAATTAACGTTGGTCCCAGCGGATTGAAATGCCCGGTGATGCCTGATGGCTCGGGCCCAAGATAGAAATTCATCCCCGGACCATCCGCTCCCGGCCTCGTCCAGCACGGCGGCGTGGGGCACGCCGCAAACCGCGAATCCGGCCTTTGCTTCTAGATCTTCCAGTTCGATATTCAACCTTAAATCATTGACCTCACCCAGCAGCAGACGCACGCCGTCGTGGGTAATATCGGCCTCCACCTTCCCCGCATTGGTCTGAAATACCATCGATTTCCCGGCCAGACCGGAATTATACGCAAAAAGCGCCGCGCAGCGGGCGCCGTTCCCGCACATGTCCGCCTCCCCCCCGTCCCGGTTAAAGTATCTCATGCGGAAATCGGCCTCCGCGCTCGCTCTCAGTAGGATCAATCCATCCGCCCCGATTCCCCGGTGAGGGGCGCACAGGGAAGAAATCAAATCCCTGGATCCATCGAAAGCTTCCGCGAGATCTGATATCATTATGAAATCATTGCCGGCGCCATGCATTTTCACGAATTCGAGATCATCCGCCATTTTCTTCCTTTTTCAGATTGATGGGAGTTAGCACCTTCTCTTCTCCCGGCATCACACCCAGGGTGTCCGGAGCGGTCCACACCGGTTCCCGGAGGGTAACCGTCGAATCCGCCGGATCGGTATACTCGCCGGGAAGACTGTCGGCTTTCATATCCACGAATACGGCGTAAGCATATTTCCCCGGGGGCAACTTGGGTATCTTGAAATAACCTAAGGTATCCACCCGGGTCAGGACAGGTTTTTCGGCCGGAATAACATTATCCAAACGTACCAATGGTAATATACCCAGACCGGTCTCATCGATTACCCGTCCCTCCAGGGATCCCGGTTCATGGGGATCGATGATATTCATCTCGATATCCCTGATCCGGTAACGGTTGGAGGTCAAGAGAATGGTGTCGGGGAATACCAGGGAAAAATCCTTCCCCGCATCGTACCTGCCGTTGCCGTTTTTATCCGAAAATGCCCACAATAAAAACTTAGCGCTATCGGGTGGAAGGGCCCGGAAAGTAAAATCTCCGTTTTTCCCGGCGAAGGCTATCCGGGACTCGGGATAGTTATATATGTTGGAGATGGTATCGCCTTTTACTTCGGTAAGTTTTATCACCCCGGTGGAATCGGGCTCCCGCTTGAACATCACCTTGCCGGAAATCTCACCGGGTTGCAGGGTAGCGCTGGTGGAAAAATAAAAAATATAATTCCGCTCATTCTTAACCAGATGATTATCCTGGAAACCCGACTTAATCAGCACGCAGATGGTAGTATCGGGCAAGGATTCGCTGAAACTGATCCGCAGCTTATCGTTTTTAACCGCGATCTTGTCGAAAGGGACGGGCGGATACAGGGTGATCCGGTCCTTGAAACTCTCGCCGTCCACTTTCTCGGTGAATACTATCTCGATGGTCTCGGTGCCGCTGATACCGGCCGAATCCGGAGGAGGCCAAAACCGCCCGATATCCGGAGGAGTCTTATCCTCCGGTCCGCCGGTGGGAGGTTTGACCACCGCGCAGGTGACCGTGGCGCAAATCAGCAGGCCTATCCAGATATTCTTCCCCACTATCAGAGTTCCTTATCAGTGGGCATCAACAGGGCGATAATCGCCCGCTGAATGTGGAGCCGGTTTTCGGCCTCGTCATAAACCACCGAGTGCGGACCATCTATCACCGCGTCGGTGACCTCCTCTCCCCGGTGGGCCGGGAGGCAGTGCATGAAAAGGGCATCCTTATCGGCCAATCCCATGATTTCTTCATTTATCTGGTATTTCCGGAAAGCCTTCAATCTCTGCTCTTTCTCTTTTTCCTGTCCCATGCTGGTCCATACATCGCCGTATACCACGTCCGCGCCGGTCAAAGCCTCACGGGGATCCTCTATCCACTGGTAATCCACCTCTCCCCCTCCTATCACGTCCCGGACGAACGATTCCTCTAGGGCATAACCCGCCGGAGAGGTAAGAACCAGTTTAAACGGGAATTTCGCGGCCGCGTTCAGCCAACTGGAGGCGACGTTATTGCCATCCCCCACGAAAACGACCTTCTTTCCCTCTATGCCTCCCCGGTGCTCGATGATAGTCATGATATCACCCAGCACCTGGCAGGGATGCAGCCGGTCGGTGAGGCCGTTTATCACCGGAACCGATGAATTTTCGGCCAGCTCTTCCACCAGCTTTTGATCAAAGGTTCTAATCATTATTCCGTCCACGTACCGGGATAGCACCTCGCCCACATCCTGGGGGGCCTCCCGGCTCCCGATCCCTATCTCTTTATCGGTTAAGTAAAGACTGGAACCGCCCAGTTGGCGGATGGCCACCTCGAAACTGATCCGGGTGCGCAAACTCGGTTTATGGAACAAGCAGGCCAGAACCCGCCCCGGGTGGGTCGGTTCCAATTTGAACTCCCGGGCCAGGGGTTTCTGCTTCAACCCCAGGTCCAGGATCGCCCGCAGCTCTTCCCGGGAAAAATCCCCCAGGGAAAGGAAATCTTTCTTGCTCAGTTTCATGTACGCTCCTCTCTACAGAATGTACTTGGCCAGATCATCATCTTGCACTATCTTGTCCAGTCTTTGCTTGACCGATTTCTCGTTTATGGTCAGCCGGCTCTTCTTCTTGTCGGGCAGATCGAAGAGGATGTCATCCAGCAGGGTGGTGAGAATGGTGTGCAGCCGGCGGGCTCCTATATTCTCCATCTTCTGGTTCACCCGGTAGGCCATGTGGGCGATTTCCTTGATCGCCCCCGAGGTGAACCTGATGGCGCAGCCCTCGGTCTCTATCATCGCGGTGTACTGTTTGATGAGCGCGTTTTCCGGTTCCAGCAGGATGCGCTCGAAATCGGCGGCGGTCAGGGCTTTCAATTCCACCCGGATGGGAAACCGGCCCTG
>JAFGPI010000065.1 GCA_016926065.1 Candidatus Krumholzibacteriota bacterium | reverse complement strand
GTGCTGCTATTTATACTGGACGCGGCGGATGAAATGCCGGCGGATCACGCCTACCGCCAGCTGGTCAACGAGTTGCGCCTCTATAGCGAGGCGCTGCTGGAACGCCCCCGTTACCTGGCCCTGAATAAAATAGACCTGTTGCCGGAACGCGGAAAAGAAGTGGAATTTTCCGGCGACGACGGCGAACGCGTATTTTTTATTTCCGCCCTAGACAAGACCGGGGTGCCGGAGTTGATGAAAGTTTTGTACCGCAACGTAACCGCTTTGAAGGAAAGCACCTAGGGGCTTTGGATACCACCCAAGAAGAGTATTATCCCGGTTTGGCTGTCCTGTATGGCCAGAAAAAAAGGTCTATCCACGATCATGCTGAAAGGTTTCGTTTCCGGCCGGGCCGAAGTAAGGATTATCTGGACGGAGGTGGCGGCCGCGGCCTCGGTTCCCTCTTCGTTAACCTCGATATAGGTTTTATGCATCACCTTGCTGATGCAAACCGGAGCGGCGGCGTTTTTCACCAAGCGCGAGAAATCGGCCCGATTCCCAAAAGCGATGCCCATCCCCAGGTCGATCAGGGAGGGAGAGAGATTCGATTGGTATTCCGCCTTGATCCGGGGCAAAGAGATAAATCCCCGGCGGGAGCGGAAACCCTGAATCCAGCCATTCCAGTTTGGCAGGTTTAATTTCCGGTGAAATTCCTCCAGTCCGGATTCTTTTTCCGGCAGGAATATATAAAGGGCCATGCGTCCGGAGCCATAGGGAAGCCGGACGGCCTGGAAACCTTCTTCGTAATAGTCGAATTCTCCGGACCGTCTCATCATGGGAACCGTCCGCGAAGCGCCGCCTGAAAGGTGAAAGGTTTCCTCCGCGGTTTGGCCGGGATCGAACTCCCGCGTCCATGTCCCTCTGAAATAGATGGCGTTAATCAGAACGGCAATTTCATCGTCCCGCAGATTGTCGATTATCTTATCGATTTTACCTTGAGTGTTTGTTTCCACCCATTGGTTGATTTTATCGGCCGTGGTGAGGGGGAAGAATTCCGCCCGGAAATTATTTTTATTCTGCTCGATGAAGATCTGGTCAAACGCCAGCTGGCGGTGGAGCCATATCGAATTGGCTATGGAAAGAGTCACTCCTTCGTCCATCTCCTCCAATTCCAGTAAAAGTTTACGGTTGGTTTCGTTGAATTCGATCCTTCGCATCTCCTCCAGATGGAGAACGCCGCTTATGGCCTGATAGGTTTCTCCCTCGGCGCCGTTCTGGGTCATGGCCAGGGCCAGGGAAACGCTGGCGGGGGAGACTATGGTGTTTTTCCCCTTCCCCTGCTCCACTTCCCGGGAATACAGGTCGAATCCGAAACCGTTATAGGAATTGCATAGTACATTCCCCTGCGCGCGCTGGGGGGAGGCCTCCGTATGGGTAGAGGAATATATCACGCCCCCGGCCACCAACAATATACATATCGCCCAGTATCTTCTTTTCATGTAACACATTTTGTACCTCCGCAAAACATCAGCCGGTTTCGAATTAGTGCTACCGAGCGCGAAAAATCTCCTTTTCCGGCCCGATGGAAAGGATGCGTCAAATCGTTCCCGGTTTGATTTCGTTCTACCCATACTATAGCATAATTCATGGTGACCGCAAGATCATCCTGTTCCCTCAGGCAATCCGGGTGGAAAGGTGCCCGGCACCCCGCCTCGCTGACCGCTTATGGGCGTCCCTAATCGAACATTGACGGACAGGGACCGCTTCCTATAGACTGGCACCGGACAGGTAGAAATCGCGGGGCGGGGAGGGCCGGATTACCCCCTGTCTGGAAAGGGGGGACGATGAGGGATATTTTTCGGCCGGCGTTTGATCCCGGGGAAATGTCTTATGAGTTTTGAAGGAGGCACGTCCGGATATGAAACAGTTCTTTAAATTTATGTTCGCTTCGATGGTAGGTTTCTTGCTGGTTTCCATCATCAGTTTTTTCTTCTTTATGATGGCGTTCATGTCGTTGTTGTCTTTTTCCAAAAAAGACGTGGTGGTCGTCCCGGAAAATTCGGTTCTGCACATGAGACTAAACCGGCCGCTCCCCGATCGGACCCCGGTTGAGCCGTCGTTCTTTCAAGATCCTAATGATTTTTCCCTGAATCCCGATCCCGGGCTGAACGACATCCTGATAAATATTGATAAGGCGAAAAACGACACTCACATTAAAGGGATATTCCTCGATCTGGAGTACGTGCCGGCCGGATTCTCCACCATCCGGGAGATCAGAAACGCTCTGATCGATTTCAAGGAATCGGGAAAATTCATAGTCAGCTACGGGGAAAGATATTCGCAGGGAGCCTATTACCTGGCCTCCGTGTCCGATAGTGTCTTTCTCAATCCCGAAGGATCCTTGTTGTTCAAAGGGCTCTACGCGGAATTAATGTTCTTCAAGGGCACCTTGGAGAAACTGGATATCGAGGCCCAGATAATTAGGCCCCGAGGAAACAAATATAAGAGCGCGGTGGAGCCTTTTTTCCTGGATAAAATGAGTCCGGCCAGCCGGGCCCAGACCGAAAAATTCGTGCAGGCCATATGGGATCAGATAACGGAGGAAATCTCCGCTTCCCGGGGTGTCGAGCAGGAGCGTTTGAATCAAATCGCCGATAGGCTGCTCATCAGGAAGGCGCTGGATGCCAAGGAAAACGGTTTGGTGGATGAGCTCTTATTCAAGGATGGGGTGCTGGAGGAATTGCGCGGCCGGCTGGATATCGCCGCGGGAGAGGGGATAAGTTTTATGTCCCTGAAAAAATATACCGATGCTCCGCGCCGGGCCGGAAAAGTAAAGGTCACCGAGAACAACATAGCCGTGGTATACGCCTCCGGAGAAATAAGGGGGGGAAAGGGGGATGATGCCACCATCGGCTCGGAGAGAATAACGGCCGCCATCCGCCAGGCCCGCCGGGACCGGAAGGTCAAGGCGATCGTTTTGCGGGTGAATTCTCCCGGGGGAGACGCCCTGGCCTCCGAGGTGATATTGCGTGAAGTCATCCTGGCCAAGGAGGAAAAACCGGTGGTAGCTTCCTTGGGGAACGTGGCCGCCTCCGGGGGATACTATATCGCCTGCCGGGCGGATAGGATCATCGCCGCCCCCAGCACCATCACCGGATCGATTGGAGTTTTCGGCTTAATTCCCAATCTAAAACATTTCTTGAATAACAAGTTGGGTGTAACCACGGACAACGTTAAAACCAACGAAAACGCGGGATTTCTTACGGCCAACCGGGCTTTGACCGCTTATGAGAGGGAGGTGATACAGGATCACGTGGAAAATATCTACCAGACCTTTCTGGGTCATGTCGCCCGGGGCCGGGGGATGACCGTGGAGGAAGTGGATAAGATAGGGCAGGGAAGAGTGTGGAGCGGGATCGACGCCCGGGAGATAGGATTGGTGGACGAGTTCGGCGGATTGGAGAAGGCCATCGAGGTGGCGGCGGAAATGGCGGAGATCGAGGATTACCGGATTATATCCTTGCCGAAACAGAAGGAATTGATATATCAGATCTTGGAGGAAATCACCGGAGAGAAGAGCGCCCGCTTAATCCGCAACGAACTTGGCCCGCACTATAAATATTACCGGTATCTCCGGGAATTGACGGCGCTCAACGGTGTCCAGGCCAGGATGCCGTACCAACTGGATATCGATTAGGGGGGGCGCGGGAGGCGGAATTGGGGGAGAGAGCCTACGGGGGACGGGCACCGTGAAAAAATACCTGCACCAGAAATTCGATCTGAACGATCCGGAGCTTGTTTCCATCATGGACGAGCTTCCCTTGTGGTCCGCCCCTTTCGGCCTGAGACTGCTGGATACGATTAAAATGGAGCCGGGGATACAGGCGCTGGACGTGGGGTGCGGATGCGGCTTCCCAGTTCTGGAACTGGCCCAGAGGCTGGGGGCGTCCGGCAAGGTTTACGGGATCGATCCCTGGGGAGCAGCCTTGGAGCGGGCCGTCTTGAAGGTTAGAAGATACGGGCTGAAAAACGTTATGATTATCCGAGGCGTGGGGGAGAGATTACCGTTCCGGGACCGCTCCTTCGATTTGATCGTGTCGAACAACGGGTTAAACAACGTCGGGGATCTGGAAGCAACCCTGGCGGAATGCTACCGGGTGAGCAGACCAAACGCTCAATTCGCCTTTACCTTCAACCTGGAAGAAACCATGGCCGAATTCTACGCAGTTTTACGGGAGACCCTGGTGGAAAATGGTCTTAACGACGGGGTAATGAAGATGCAAGAGCACATCCGGTCCAAGCGGAAACCGCTGGAGGAGGTCAAGGAAGCGGTGCGCAGGGCCGGGTTCTCGCTCCGGGATCTGCGCCGGGATAGTTTCAATATAAGGTTCTCCGACGGGAGCGCCATGCTCCATTCCTTTTTAATCCGTTTGGCTTTTATGGATCCCTGGAAAGAGATAATCGATCCCGGAGACCGGGAGATAATCTTCACCCGGGTGGAAGACAAGCTGAACCGGGGAGCGGAGGCACAGGGAGGAGTGTCCTTGACCGTTCCCTTCGTCACCCTGGATTGCCGGCGGAACGGATAGACCTCGATTCAAAAAACATTGAATAACGGGCGTTTTTTAGGTAGCATGGCCCTGGACATATAAAGATCCGGGGATCACTCCGGGCCGGCGGTGAAGGCTTTATAACCGGGGCGGAGAGGGATTCGAGCGGATATTTGTCCATTCCTATATGAGAGCCCCGCGGGTGCGGATGCTTGGTGTTTTTTGGTACGGACTTAGTTCCTTCGCGGGCCGGGATTAAAGCGGATATTTGAGAGAGGAGGGTATTATGCCGAACAGTGTTTACAAGGTGATAGAACTGGTGGGGACGAGTTCCGAGTCCTGGGAAAAGGCGGCCGAAACGGCGGTCAAGAGGGCCTCCGAATCCTTGCGTGATTTAAGGATCGCGGAGGTATCGGAGCTTGATTTGCAGATCAAGGATGGAAAAGTCGAAGCCTACCGGGCCAAGGTCAAAGTATCGTTCAAGTTCGAGAAATAGGGATCCAGGATGGGAACGAATCGCTAACCGGAAGCCGACCGCTGAAGGATATAACGGCGAGCGCTCTTTCGGCGGTCAGCGTGCGGAGGGCAACGATCTGGTCGAGCCCCCACCTAATGGTCTATCTGTTCGGAAGTTCGGGTGGAGAGCAAGCATGCAAAATATCGCACCAGTTAAGGGTCGGGCGGCCGGATACCGACGGATAACCGTGTTCAGAGTATTCCTCGCGGCCGTAGCGGGATGCGGCTGGTTGATTTTCTTCACTCCCGCGCCGTCTTTCTCCTATGCCGGGGAGAAGGAGGATACCCTGTCCGGAAAGGGCGGCAAATCCTACATCATGCCCATATTGTTCTACACTCCGGAGACCAAATTGGCCGGGGGGGCGGCGGCGGCAAGATTGTTCCGAGCCCGGGGGGAGAGGGAGAATTCCCGTCCGTCCACCGTGTCGCCGGTTTTCATCTATACGGAGAAGAAGCAGATAATCGCAAGCCTGGGGGGCGAATTCTACCGGAAAGGGGACTCGATCTGCCTTCAAGCCGGATTGGGATACCTGGAATTTCCCGATGTTTTTTACGGTATCGGCAGGGACACTCCCGCCGCTTCGAAAGAGGATTACACCCCCCGCTCCGCGGAGTTATCCGCGAATATTAAAAAGAAAATCTGGCGGGACCTCTATGCCGGAATAGCCTACCGGTATATCCGTAAAAAGATCATAAAGACCGAGAGGGGGGGACTCTTGGCCGCTAAAAGGATCACCGGGAGCGACCAGGGAACAGTGTCCGGAGCGGGAATCTTGGTCAACTGGGATACGCGCGACAACCTTTTCTATCCCCGGCAGGGCGGATATTATATGCTGACCGCGTACTACTATCCCGGATTGACGGGAAGCGATTTCGATTTTAACACCTATAATTTGGACTTGAGGAGATATTATTCTTTTACCCCCTCGCATACCATGGCCTTCCGGTATTACATGAAGATGGTTACCGGAAACGCTCCCTTCTACATGCTTTCCTGGATAGGGGGCCAGAGCCTGATGCGCGGGTATTATGAAGGTAGGTACCGGGACAGGCATGCCTTGGTATTTCAGGCCGAGTACCGGGTCAAGATCTGGTGGAGGGTAGGAATGGCGGGATTTGCCTCCCTGGGAGATGTGGCGGACGAACTGAGGAATTTCCACAGGAGATCGTTCCGTACGACATACGGTGCGGGATTACGCGGCCTTATCAACACCAAGGAGGAACTTAGTATTCGTATGGATTTCGGATTTGGCAACGGCGTCTCGGGATTGTATATCTCCTTCAATGAAGCTTTCTAAAAGCAAATCGTCCCCCTCTTTAAGTAATTTGCCACTGGCCGGAAAGGAACGCCGGGAAGCGGCACGGTCCGGAGAAATTTCATGCAGCCCGGGCGAATTCGGGATCGGGCGGTTGGATGCCGACGGGTGAATGAAGCCTGCGGTCATGGAAGGTCGCTGGTAATCCGGCCGGTGAGGGTTTAATCGAGGGAGGGGACGGATTGCGGGAGATTCAAATCTATATTCCTTTCGATTGAATTCACCGCCAGTCCCCCTACCCGGACGGTGGAAATCTCGTCTCCGGTCTTTTCTATTTCCACCAAGATGCGGGTGAGGCATTCAATTTCCTTGCCCTGCTCCAGGATCAGATAACCCGATGAAACCAATCCGTAGGTGGTTAGGTACTGACCCAGTATGGCCGAGGCGGAAGCCGAGGCGGGATCTTCCCATAATCCGATGGCTGGTCCGAAGAACCTGGAGTAGGTGGTGCTTTCGCTATGGTAGGTGTCCAGACTAAAAACGTGATTGATGTCGATACCGTATTTTTTGTTTAGCATCCCCAGACGGATTAAATCCGGGTGCATCTCTTGAATCGTTTCCTTGCTCTTAAGGGGGATGATAAGGCCGTATAAATCGGAATCGGATATCACCAGGGGTAGATTGGGAGTATTTATTTCCGTCTCCTTGATACCCAGCACTTCGGCGATTTCCCCGGGGGGGATGGTGCAGGGATGGAATTTGTTCAGAGGCGATTGCATCATGATTCTTTTTAGGGTGCCCTTTACTCCTTTAGGCAGAGTCAGCATTACGCCGTCGCCTTGACCTTCGATCACGGATGGAACGCGTTGTTCCACGTCAAAATATATCGTTACCGGAAATTCGCTCAGCATGGTTTCGAAAATAATATTGTTGGGACCGGACTGCAGATCGATCCGCCCCTCCTCGATCAGGGCGTAACAGGCGGCTATCAATACGTGACCGCTATAGGGAAGTTCCCGGCTGGGGGTAAAAAATCTGATCCGGAAATCGGCGCCGGGGGACGAGGGCGAGGTGATGAACGCCAGTTCGATGATATTCATCTTCATCTCACTGGCGATTTGTTGCATGGTGTCGCTGCTTAATCCATCCGCCTCGGTGATTACTCCGGCCGGATTTCCACTAAACGGTTTGGTGGTGAATGCGTCAATGCGTTTGAGGGTGATAGAGTGCATCACGTTCCTTTTTGTCTGCACCGTTGCAGAATGCGACAGGGGGGACGCAAAATATCCGGCGCCCACCGGAATCCATCTATCCGCAGCAACGGCACGCAGCTGGTCCTGTTTTATAACTTGCTGGTATATATATGATTACCCAGCCTAATGAAATACTCTTCCAAATCTATAATCTACCGGTGAGGAAAAACTGCAATTTGGATTCCTATTATCCACAGCCGGCAGGGAAAAAGCCGATCTCCACCGGGGGGGGAAGGGGGCCTGATTATAAATCGGAAACGGGATTAAATTCGTATCCGGGAGAATGATATTTGCACTATTCGGACGAGCCGGATTGCGGGGATTATCCTCCGTGCGCCAGATGAAATACGCATACATCCGCGTTATCTTTCAGGACGCAGCTTTCGTATTCTTCCTCGGGAATCAGTTCATCGTTGACCGTTACCGTGATCAGCGCGTAATCATAATTCATTTTATCCAGCAGGGCCTGCACCGTCAGGCCCTCCCGCCATTCAATTTTATCCCGGTTGTTAACGGTAATCATTTACCCGTCCTTCTGGGTGGTGAGGATATCTATGGCGATGTTGGCCTGCATGTTGGCCGCTATGGCCACCCGGGCCGAGCATAATCCCATGCTGATATCCGTCTGCTCGTCCCCCACCAGGTGAATATATCCGGAGGAACGTATTTTTATGGCGCTGGTGGCGCCCTTTCCCGAAACTCCACTGGCGCAAATTAGGTGACGGCGGGGGAAGGCACGGCACCATGACTCGATGAGCCAGTGCTTGCTTTCGGCCCGGTCGAAGGCTTCGATTAAAAGACCCGCCGGAGCGAATATTTCCGGGATATCCCGGGGGGTGAGTTTGCGGCGGTGAAGATCCAGCTTGATGTCGGGATTGATGGCGCGCAGGTGGCCGGCCAGGGCATCCACCTTATCCCGCCCCGCGTCATCCCGGAAGTAGTACTGACGATTCAGGTTGGAGAGCTCGACCTGATCGAAATCGGCCAGGATGAGCCGGCCCACTCCCGCCCGGACCAAGGCGACCGCCGCGTTGGAACCCAGGCCGCCGCATCCGGCTATACCGACCACGGCCTTTTGCAGCAGTGCGGTAGTGCCGGGAACGTTGCGTTCGAATATGTTTGAGTTCTGCCTCATCGCGTTCAGCTCCGGAGGGAAACGGCCGCCGGCAAATCCGGGGACGAAAAATATTGCTATTGATCCCCCTGGATTATTTCCACCAATTCCGGAAGATCGATCCCCAGCTCTTTAAGTCTGGCTATGGTGGGGATTCCATTTTCGTTCCAGCCGCGGCGCTTATAGGCCGCGTTCATCGCCTTTATATATTGATCCATGCGGTACTTACGGGTGATTTCCATCTTCTCCTCGGTGCTTTTTCCCTCCGGATCCACGCCCATTATCTCCTTCAACTGCTTGTCGTAATACTTTTCCGCCCGGGATTCGTATTCTTCCTTGGTTACCGGCCCCACGGCCCGATAGGGGGGCAGGTCGTCCTTTCGGGTGCCGAAGCCCAGCATCCGGCACATTACCCGCTGCAGGTTATGGACCCGGGCGGACTGCTTCAGCATGCTTTCTTCATCCAGGGGGATACCGGTCATTCCCTCGTGGAACTTGAAGAAATCCTCCACGTGCTCCGGCACCTTGGCCGCTTCCTGCGGTTTATACTTTTTATTGCTCAAGGGAACCACATCGTTCCAAAGCAATTTGCACAGGCCGTGAAGACCGAACCAGGTTCTCCACAGGGGGTAGTAATACAGCGCTTCGGCCTTGTCCTCGAAAGAAGGTATCTGGTTGTTGACCATATCCATGAAAATAAGCCAGGCCTCATCATGCTGCGGGCCCTTCACGGCCATGGTGTATCCAACCTGCTGGGCCAGGGATTCCTTGCACATGTACTCGGAGTATTCCAAACCCTTGGCTTCCATCCCGATATCCTGAAGGAAATCGGGGTCCGCTCCCAATTCCCCGATCCACTTCTCTTTCAGACGGCGGATCCCCTGTCCCACTTCCACGCCGAAGCCCTTTCCCTCTGCCATCTCATGCAGGCATTGGAGCACCTCCTCGCGGGCTCCGAATTTTAATTCCTTGCCCCCGGTTTCCTTCTGGGTGATGATTCCGTTTTCATAACATTCCATCACGAAGGCCATGCAGGTTCCCACGGAGATGGTATCCACTCCGTAGGTGTCGCAATAGAAGTTGAATTCCGCCACAAAATCACCATCGAAACAACCCATATTGGCGCAGGCCGCCGCCGTTTCGTATTCCGGCCCATCCACCATGACCCGTTGACCCCGGTAGGGACCGGTTTTCAGTTCAAATCCGTCAATGGTTTTGGCACAGGCCATGGAACAGCCCTTCCAGCAACCATCGGGCATATGCTGGGTGAAATATTTTTCCTTGAGGGTCACCGAGTTGATTTTGGGAGTGTCGGGATGGGAACCGAACTTGTAATTATGGACGGGGAGGAGATCGTAAGCGTCCATAACGTCCACGATATTGGCCGTTCCCACTTCCCGCATGCGGCACTGGTCCTTGTCCAAGGTGGCCATCTCGGCGTTGATCTTCATTCCGTAATCGCGTATTAACTTGGCGTCGGCCGGATGATTCATGTCATCGATGATCTGGATGGCTCCGGTGGGGCAAACGTAGGCGCAGGAGGTACAGCCTATGCAATGCGGGTCCACCACCCCGAAGGGCATGGTCAGGTGCCGCTTTATGCCCCTTCCGGCGAAATCGATTATCTTTTCCAGGATAAACTCTTCACAGGCGCGCACGCAGTGTCCGCACAGAATGCAGGCCTGGGGATTTTCGTCGGTGAGCTCGCTCTTGAATTTGTCCGCATCGGTAGCCCCACAGAGGGCGGCCAACTGCTGCACGACCGGAACCTTCGGCCAACGCGCCAGATACATTTCGGCCAGGGTTTTACGGTGTTTCCGGACGCGTTCCGATTGTGTTTCCACTTTTATTTCTCCCCGTACCGGGTAGTTGCAGGAAGTGACCAGCTTCTTTCTGCCCTTTTGCTCCACCTCCACGATGCAAAACCGGCAACTGCCGGCGGGGGTGAGATCTTTGTGGTGGCACAAAGTCGGAACAGGGATGCCATGGTCGCGCAGAATCTGGAGCAGATAGGTATCCTTGGTGACGGCAACTTTCCGGCCATCGATTGTAATATTGATCTTTTCCCTAGCCATTATATCACCTCCACCGCGTCAAATTTACATACTTCGTAGCAGATGCCGCATTTGATGCATTTACCGCCGTCTAGGGTGTGCACTTTCTTCGCCTCTCCGCTAATCGCTTTTACCGGGCAGCGCTTGGCGCATAGGGTGCAGCCGGTACAGTTGGTCTCGCTGATCCGGTAGGTGATGAGCGCCTTACAAATTCCGGCCCGGCACTTCTTGTCTTCTATGTGCTCCCGGTATTCATCTCCAAAATACTTCAAAGTACTGAGCACCGGATTAGGAGCCGAACCTCCCAGTTGGCAGAGGCTGGTCTCCCGCACCGTGTCGCAAAGCTCCTCCAGTTTTTCAATATCTCCCGCCCGCCCCTCGCCGTTGCATATGCGCCCCAGCAGGTTGCTCATCAGGTGCAGGCCTTCGCGGCAGGCGGTGCATTTACCGCACGACTCGTCGATCAGAAAATCCACGAAATAGCGGGCCACGTCCACCATGCAGGTCTTATCGTTCATCACGATCATACCGCCCGAACCCATCATCGATCCCGCTTCCGTCAGGGAATCGAAATCGACCTTCATGTCCAGCTTGCTTTCCGGCAGGCAACCGCCGGAGGGTCCGCCCGTCTGCACGGCCTTGAAGCGGTGTCCGTCCGGAATACCGCCGCCTACCTCCTCGACTATCTCCCGCAGGGTGATTCCCATGGGAACTTCCACCAGGCCGGTGTTTCTAATGTCACCCACCAGGGAGAAGACCTTGGTGCCGGAGGAACCGTTCCAGGGATTTTCGCTCACGTCGCCGGTCCCGATGGAGGCGAACCAGGACGCCCCCTTGTCGACGATCACCGGAATGTTGGCCCAGGTCTCGACGTTGTTAAGGACGGTCGGCTTATCCCGGAACCCGTATTCCACGCTATGTACGTACTTGGAGCGCGGTTCTCCCGCCTTCCCGGCCAGGGAAGCCATCAGAGCGCTGGACTCTCCGCACACGAAGGCTCCCGCCCCCCGGTGGATGTGGATGTCGAAATCGAATCCGGAGTGGAGGATATTCCTTCCCAGCAGGCCGTAGGCTCTACACTGAGAGATCGCCTTTTTCAGTCTTTCCATGGCCAGGGGGTATTCCTTGCGGATGTAAATCAAACCTTCCCGCGCTCCGGTGGCATAGGCCCCGATACACATGCCTTCGATTACCGAATGAGGATCGGTCTCGATTATACTCCGGTCCATGAACGCCCCGGGATCGCCCTCGTCGGCGTTGCAGACCACGAATATCTCTTCCTTTCTTTCCCGGGCGGCCCGGGATCCAGACTCCCACTTTATTCCGGCCGGAAATCCGCCTCCGCCGCGCCCCCTTATACCGGAAGCGATGATTTCCTTGCGGACATCCTCCGGGGGCATCCCGGCCAGAACATTTTTAAGAGCTTGATATCCTCCCCGGGCGATATAGTGATCTATGTTTTCCGGATCGATCAGGCCTTTGTTGCGCAGGGCTATAAGTTGCTGCTTGCTGAAAAAGGCGATATCCTGCATCTTTTCATTCACTTTTTTCGAAACCGGATCCCGGTGCAGGAGACGTTCCACCACCTGGCCCTCCACCAGGCCCTGGACGATCTCTTCGACGTCGGTTTTCCTTACCTGTTGATAAAAGGTTCCCTCCGGTTGAACCACCACTATCGGTCCCATGGCGCAGAAACCGTTGCACCCGGTGCCCACCACCAGGTAGTCTTTTTCCAGTTTCCGTTCCTTGATTACCTCGTTTAGCCGGTTGCGGATGTCAAATCCCTTGGCGGAAACGCAGCCGGTCCCGGTGCATACCATGAGCATGGCCCGGTAACCGGAGGCGGTTTTCTTTTCCCGGCGAACGATCTTTTCGAGGTCTTGCGGTTTCAAGCGGGCGGAAGCCGGCTCCGCTGCTTCCTTCCGCGGCCAGCTCTCCCGGTCAATACCGGCGCCGGCTTTTTCCAGCAGGGTTTCCACCTCCTGGGCCTGTACGTTTCCAAAGATTTCCCCGCCGATCTTCACCACCGGAGCGATACTGCAGGCTCCCAGACAGGCCACCGCTTCCAGACTGTATTTATTATCGGCCGTGGTTTCACCCGACTTTATGTTCAGGACCCTCTCGAATGAGTCGAGTATCCGGGCCGATCCTTTTACGTGGCAGGCGGTGCCCATACATACCTGAATGGTCGTTTCCCCCTTCGGCTGGAGGCTGAAGGCCTTGTAGAAGGTGGCTATATGGTAGAGGTGGGAGAGGGGTTTGCCGGTTTTATTTCTTATCTCTTCGATCGCGGTTTTGGAAACATGACGGAAACGATCTTGAATATCCTGCATCATCTCTATCACGTATTCAGGGTCACGATCCCATTTATCGATAATTTCGCCGATGATCCTCACTTCCTGCGCACAGGCTTGCAGGGAGGGTTTCCCGGGGGTGATAAGCTTGGCGGCCTTATTTTCCTCGATCCTCCAGGCGGGGGTAATCTGCCTGTTCTTGATCACCAGGGCCTTGATTTTCTTGTCCCGGAATACCGTGCCGATACCGCCGCGCCCGGCCTGCTTGACCCTGGCGCCGCCCCTTCTCCAGTCCCAGAAGGAGAAGTTGAGCACTCCCATCCGGGTATGTTCCGCCCCCCGGCCGGCCGAAACGCAGGCGATATTGCGGCGGTCCAGCTCATCGTCGGAATACATATCGGTCAGTTCCTCGGCCAGCAGGTGGGTGTCCAGGCTTTCCAGGGGAGATTTCTCCACCGTAATTTTCCCCTTTACGGCGTCGATCAGGATGATAATATCCTCCTTGGCCTTACCGATTACCATCAGGGCGTCGAATCCGGCGAATTTCAGGTAGGGACCGAAGTATCCACCCACGTTACAGTCCATCACCGATTGAGTGAGGGGCGAGAGGGCGGTGACCAGGGTTTTACCGGAACCGGGAAAGGAGGTGGTTCCTCCCAGGGGCCCGGATGAAAAGCAGATCGGGTTCTCGGGACTGTTCCATTTGGTATCCGGATGGATTTCCTGGAACATCAGCCAGAGATCGAAACCTTTGCCCCCGGTCCATAGTTCTTTCATCCGGGGGGAAACCGGATGCAGGGTGATTTCGTTTTTGATCAGATCGACCCGAAGCCATCGATGGGCGTATCCTTTTTCCAGCGTCACCACTTCAAAGGGTATTTCAGTAAGGATTTCGTGAGCTTTTTTCATTTTTAAGACGCGGTCTTCTGGCATCTTCGAAGCCTCCTTGGATATCGCCCGACTTGCCCTACAGAGGTAAAAATATACACCTTTTCAATTCAGATATAAATAATAAATTGTTTTCTTTATGATCCGGGCGCGGGGCCCGTAACGAAAACCCTTTTAGATCCCCGTGTGATAAAGGAGGTGGAAAATCGGGGGAGGGGAAGCGGGTGGGGGCTAGGGTAGCGTCAAGTATTGTGTGCAAATTTGAGTAAGGGTTTTCCCTCTCCCTGGGCGTTCTGGTAAACGATTACGGCATAGATAATTCGTTCACAGCTTTCTGTGTTGTTGAAGCAACGGAGGAGTTTTATTTTTCTCCCCTCTATGATAGACTGGGAGCGCTTTGAAGACCAGATCAAGGAGGGATAATGATCATCGATCTGCTCAGAAAAAGAAGGAGCATAAGAAAGTACACCGATCAATCCCTGAAAGGGGAAGATGTCAAAATTCTGGAGGAGGCGTTGCTTCGTTCACCCTCCTCCCGCAATCTTAAACCCTGGCGATTTATCCTGGTGGATGATAGAAAGCTGCTGATCCAACTGGCTAAATCAAAGCGCGAGGGCGCCGGATTTCTGCGGGACGCCGCCTTGGGGATCGTGATCCTGGGCGAGGAGGCAAAATCCGATACCTGGATTGAAGATTGCTCCATAGCCGCGATCTTCGCTCAATTAACGGCCCAGTCCCGGGGATGGGGGAGTTGCTGGATTCAGATCCGGAACAGAATGCACGATGACGCCCTGACCGCCGAGTCCTATATCCGGGAATTGCTGCTTATCCCTTCCTCCCTCAGGGTGGAGGCGATTATCAGCCTGGGATACCCCGCCGAGGAGAAACCGGGGATAGCTTCGAAGGACCTGCCCCATGACCGGATCGGGTATAACCGTTTCTCCTCCTCCGGCAAGGATTGACCGGTAGGCGGCCCCGCGGCCGGACCGGATGTCTTAGCGGAAACATTGGAATATGATTGGATACATTATCTTTGGCGCCACCTACGCTTTCGCCGCCGCGGCCCAACCCGGACCGCTGATGACCTTTCTGATATCCCAGACCCTGAGCCGGGGCTGGCGGCGCACCCTGCCGGCCGCCCTTGCCCCCCTGCTCAGCGACGTGCCGATAATAATTCTAGCCTTATTCGTATTGAGCCGCGTTCCTTCCGAGCTCATAAAATTCCTGCACTTCGCCGGAGCGCTTTTTATTTTTTTCCTCTCCTTCAAGACGTTTAGGACCTGGCGCAGGTTTGACGCCGACTCCCCTGGGGACGATCATCCCGGGAGGCAGGCACTATTCCGTGCCGTTTTGGTGAATATTTTAAATCCCGCTCCCTATCTGGGTTGGTCCTTGGTCCTGGGACCCCTTTTTCTGAAAGGATTCCGGGAAACTCCGGCGAATGGAATCGCCCTGCTGCTGGCTTTTTACCTCACCATGACCCTCTCCCTGGTGGGAATAATATCCGTGTTCGCTTTTGCCCGTAATCTCGGTCCCCGGGTGAACCGGGTGATGCTGGGACTCTCGGTCGTCGGACTGGCCTGCTTCGGGGTATATCAGCTTTGGTTGGGATTCAGCTCCTGAAAGGCCTGCCGGGGGAGCGGTGGTGATTCCGCGGCGCGGACCGGATTTACATCAACATGGGGCTTGTTCGGCGATAACCGTTCCTACTATATTTAAACGAGGGGGATATATGAAGATTATGCCGTTCCTTATCACGATTTTCTTCCTATTGACATTATTCTCCGCCTGCGGCCGGGAAGAGGTTGCCGCACCCGCCACCGGCGGATCCCCGGAAATCGGGCCCCCGGTTTCTCGCAGCGAGGCTATTCTCCGGGCGGACCGGTTCGCCCGCCTGCATTGGACCATGACCGAACAAAACCGCCGGGGAGTATCATGCGGTGAATATTTCTTAAGTGATTACCCGGTCG
>JAFGPI010000064.1 GCA_016926065.1 Candidatus Krumholzibacteriota bacterium | reverse complement strand
CGGCTGGCCGGGACCTCGCTGGGGATGAAGGAGCATTTTATCGCTGAGGCCTACGGCTATCAGAAATCTTACTGTGAATTCATCAAGGACAAGACCGGCATGAGTCCCCGGGGAGGCCTAGTGGTCATCAAGATCGACGACGGCGCGGATGAAGAAGAGCCTACCATCGACCCCGGAGAACTGCCGCTATTCGATTATCATCCCAGCGGTTTAAAAGGGGATCTGTGGGAGGCCTCCATCGACCTGGGACTGCTGGCCCTTTTCAATATTGTTTTCCTGGCCGGAGCCTTCACCGCCTTCCTGCGCTACGATGTAAGATGAACGGCCGCGCGACACGGAGGAACATTATGTTTCGAACCCTGGTTATCAAGGAACTGAAGGTCTACTTCACCAGCCCCAAATTTTTATTCACCTTCATCGCCTGCTCGGTGCTGATCATACTGAGTGTGTCCATCGGGGTGCAGGATTACCAGGGCGATCTCAAGCGGTACCAGACCGCCCGGCAGCTGGAGCGGCAGATGCTGGAGGAGCGGACCTCCTGGGCCTTCCTGGGCACCCGGGCCTTCATAGTGCCCGATCCGATGCAGATCCTATCCTCCGGGATCACCAACGATATCGGCCGCTTCTCCCCGGTTAGCGCCACCGATGCGGTAGGCCTGCGCAGCAGCGCCTATTCGAACGATCCGATCTTCGCCGTCTTCCGGCTGCTCGATCTGAACTTTATCTTTCTGGCCGTCCTTTCCCTGTTCGCCATCCTCTTCACCTACGACTCTGTTAACGGCGAGCGCGAGGCGGGGACGCTCCGGCTGACCTTCTCCAATCCCGTTCCCCGCGTGAAATATATCGTTGCCAAGTTCGCCGGAGCCTGGCTGGGCCTGGTTATTCCCCTTTTAATCCCCCTGCTGGTCTCGGCGCTGATCATCGTCCTTACGGGAGTACCCCTGGCCGATGGGCGGGCGGTCCGTCTGGTACTGTTTTTGGGAGTCTCGCTGGTCTACTTTTCGTTCTTCATCGGGCTGGGACTGCTGGTCTCCTCCCTGACGCGGCGTTCGTCCGTGTCGTTCCTGGTGCTGCTGGTGGCCTGGGTGTCCCTCACCCTGATAATCCCGCGCATCGGGGTGATGGCCGCGGGCAAGATCATCGCCGTCCCCTCCGCGGCCGAGGTGAACGCCCGCATAGACACCTTCTCCAAAGACCGGTGGAAAAGCTATACCGACGACCTGATCCGACTAGGACGGGAGAGAAGGGATCTGATGGCCGGTATGACCGAAGCGGAAAAGGAAGCCTTCCGGGACGATAATGAATGGACCTGGATGGAGGAGAACGACCGGCTGCGCAAGGCGGTGCAGTCCGATATCAAGGACTTCACCCGCCGGGTGCAGGAAGACCACCTGAACCGGGAGGCGCAGCGGGAGAGGTTGGCCTTCAGGCTGACCCGGATATCACCCGCTTCGGCCTACCAGCTCTCGGCCATGAATATCGCCGGAACCGATACCGGCTTGAAATCCCGCTACCAGCAGGCGATAGAGGATTACCGGGAGACCTTCCTCCAGTATACCGAGCGCAAGGACCGGGAGAGCGGGGGAGGCATGGGCGGGATCAACATAAACTTCGACACCGAAAAGGGATTATCGGTCCAGACACCCCGGGACAGAAAAACCATAGACATCGTCGATATGCCCCTGTTCCAGCCACCGCTCCGGTCGGGGAGGGAGGTGCTATCCGACACCCTGACCGACCTGGCGCTGCTGGTGCTGTACGCGGCGGCCGTCCTGGGCGGAGCCTTCGTGGCCTTCCTGCGGTACGATGTGCGGTGAGGCATGGAATTATTAGAGTGTATTAATCTGATTTATCTTATTGAAGAAACAGGTATCTTTTTATAGAATCCCTCCAAATTCAACGGTTTGGTAACAAGGGGGAAACATGAAAGATACTTATCCTTTGTCTATTTGCTGTTTATTGTTTGTAGCTGCAGTTTTTATTCAAAGTTGCGCAGGAGTGACAAGATTGTATGAGGAAGGATCCATCGAGCTGTAATTCTGGAATTTGGGAAAAGAGGGAATAAAATTTATAAAATGGGCTCTTCTTCATCACGAACAATGGTAGGTTATTTAATATTAATGGAAGTGGAGCCACAATAAAAATAGACAAATATTATTAACCGTTTGTTTAGGAACGGACAAAATCCCCGGTGTCTCGTAAACGAAACACCGGGGATTATTTACATGCCATGGTAGGCAGGTATCCATAACGGATCGCCGATCTGGCAATTCTTCCTGGCTAACCGTTAAAAGCTACACCCTCACACGGCCTTAAAGCCTACGATGTCCTCGATCGATCCCTTCCTCTGCCCTTTGGGCTTGAGGACCGCCTTGACCGGCATGCCGATGGCGATCTGCTCGTAGTCGATGCTCTCGTCCAGGTAGTGGATGATGCCGCCGTCGGTATCCCCGATGCGGATCATGGCCAGCACCCGGGGCACCTTCTTCTCCGAGCCGTCCATATTATGGAAGGTGATGGTGAAGGTCTCCACGTAGCCGGTTATCCCCACGTCGATATACTTATCCAGCTTGTTGAAGCAACGGTCGCAGTAGATCTTGGGCGGGACGAAGGTGATATCGCAGTCCTCGCAGCGGGTGCCGAGGAAAGTCCCCTTATCCTTCACGGCCCGGAAGAACTTCTCACCGGCCAGGCCGTACGTGTAGACGTAGCGGACGGGGATTTCGCCCTCCCAGAAGGTGGGAACGGTCGTATTGTTAATCTTCTCCGTTATCGCCATGACAAAATCACCTCTTTCCCCGGGCCGGAGCGGCGTTTTTGGATTTGGTTTTCTTCCGGGCGCCGGCCTTTTTGGCCGGGGCGCGCAGCGGCTTGAAATAGAGGATATCGGTGATCGCTCCGGTGCGCTCCTCCCGGGGCTTCCACACGGCGCGCACCTTCATGCCCACCTTGATCTGATCCGGCTCCACCTCTCCCAGCATGTGCATGATGCCCATGCCCGGGGAGGCGCCGTCGATCTCGATCACCGCCGGCAGCAGGGGCGGCTCGTCCTTGCCGCGGCGGGAGGCGTCCCAGTTGACCTGGGCGATGCTGAAGGTGTTGATGGTGCCTGTGTCCTTGACCTCCATCCACTCATCGGTGGGGCGGAAGCAGAGTTCGCAGAACATCCGCGGGGGGAGCATGATCCGCTTGCACTGGTAGCAGATGCGGGCGATGATCCTGCCCTCCTTCAGGCCTGCCAGGTAGCGCCCGATCGCCACCCCGTTGTCCCAGGCGTACTTGAGGTTCGGTTCCCACTCGGTGGTGAGCACCTTCCCCTTCTTGAAGTCGGAGGACTTGATGTTTATCCCTCCGAGTTCGTAATCTTCAAGTTTCATCTTCCATACTCCTTCTTCGTTCCGTTCGTTTTATTCTCCAGCGGCTTTTGTCGCCGCGTCTTATTTCCTCATTACCACCACGGTGCCCATCTGCATCAGGTCGCCCCAGGCCTGGGCCAGTCCGCAACGCGGATCACCCGGCACCTGGCGCTTGCCCGCCTCACCGCGCAGCTGCAGGAAGATCTCGATGATCTTCATCAGGCCGGTGGCGGCGATGGGGTTGCCCACGCCGAGGGCGCCTCCGGAGGGGCAGATCGGCATGTTGCCGTCCCTCGCCGTGACTCCGTCGGCGGTCAGCCGGGCCGCCTCGCCGCGCTTGCAGAGCTGGAGTCCCTCCATGTGGTGGAGTTCCTTGTAGTCGAACGGATCGTACGGTTCGGCGATGTGGATCTCTTTATGAGGCTCCTTGATCCCCGCCATATCGTACGCCATGCGGGCGGCCGTCTCCACGTACCGCGGGTAGGCCAGATCGCGCGTCGCCCAGTAGGCGGTGTCGATGGAGAAGCCGATTCCGTCTATCCAGACCGGCTTATCCGTGATCCGGCGGGCCACCCGCTCGCTGGCCAGCACGATCGCCGCCGCCCCGTCGGAGGCGGGGGAGATATCGAGCCGGTTGACCGGCCAGCACAGGGTCTCGCTGTTCAGCACGTCCTCCACGGTGATCTCCTGGGGTATCTGCGCCGCCGGATGGTCCATGGCGTTGTGCTTGTTTTTCACCGAAACCCTGGCGATATCGGCCTTGGAGATGCCGTAGGTCTCCATGTACCGGTTCATCTCCAGGGCGAATATCCAGATCAGGGTCGGCATTAGGGGCTGTTCGGTGGTGTGATCGAAGATCGTCAGGAAGGCCCCCTGCGGATGAGGGTGACAGCTGGACATCTTCTCCTCGGCCACCACCAGGCAGATATCGGCCATGCCGCTGGCCACGTGGAACCAGCCGTGGATGGGGCTGAACACTCCGGTGCCGCCGCCCACGAAATGACGCATGTACGGTTTTCCTATCCCCCCGGCGCCGTCGGCCAGGTATTCGCCCTTCATGTGGACTCCGTCGAAGGCGTCGGGCGCCGTGCCCATGGTCACCATGTCGACGTCGTCCAGGGTCAGTTCGCAGGAATCGAGCGCCATCTTGGAGGCCTGCCAGGAAAGCTCCTTTCCCGTTTCCTGCGCCCGGCGCACGAATTTCGTGATGCCGGCGCCTACAATTGCTACTTTCCTCATTCCCATTTATCAAGACCTCCTACATGTTCGAAAGAATGGCTACCGCTCCGGTGGCCGTCGGCACGCCGCGCCAGACCTGCGCCAGGCCGATGTTGACATCGGGGATCTGGCGGGCACCCGCCTCACCGCGCAACTGCTCGACCAGTTCCAGTATCTTGTGCGCTCCGGAGGCCTCGAATAGATGACCGACGCCCAGGGCGCCGCCCGATATGTTGACCGGTAATTCACCCTGATAGGAAGTGGCGCCGCTCTCCAGCATGGCGGCCGCTTCCCCCGGTTTGCAGAGTTTCAGGGCTTCCATATGCTGAAGCTCCTTGTAGGAGTATTCATCGCAGATCTCGGCGAAATCGATCATTCCCGGGGGATTGGCGATACCGGCCATGCGGTAGGCCATCTCCGCCGACAGGCGGGCGTAACCGGCCTGTCCCCAGTCGCGCATCTCCAGGGTGGGGGTGTCGGTGCACCAGCCCAGGCCCTCTATCCAGATCGGAATATCACAGAGAGCGTGGGCGGTCTCCTCGGCGGCCAGCACCACCACCACCGCGCCGTCGGCGTGGGGGGCGATGTCGAGCCGCTGCAGGGGCAGGGCGACCGGCTCGGAACTCAAGACGTCGATCTCGGTGATATCGGCGCCGAAGGCGGCGTAGGGATTGCGCAGCGCGTTCCACTTGTTCTTCACCACCACCGAGGCGCAGTGCTCGGGAGTGGTCTGGGTCTCGAAGAGATAACGCGTCATCTCCAACCCGGCGATGGCGTGCGGGGTCTCGCGCAGCGGCCGGTTATAGACCGGATCCTGGGCGAATCCCATCAATTCGCCGACATTTTTGACGTTGGAGACCTTGCTGTGGGCCTCCACGGCCACCGTTTTGAAGGCACCGGTCATGATCATCATGTATCCGGTGGCCAGACCCTGCAGGAAATCTCCGGGGATCGTCTGGGTCGGCTTGAGCACGGAGCCGATCTGGTCGGGACAGTACTCATCGGCGATCGAGTACCCCTCCATGAAGTCCTCCGCCGTGGTGATGAACCCGTCGATCTCGCTCGGCTCTATCCCGGCGTCCGTATACGCCTTGCGGGCGGCTTCGAAAATCAGCTCGCGGTAGGAGACATCCGGGGTGACGGGACGGAATCCCGTGGTCCCGATGCCAACAATAGCGACTCGTTTGACCATTCCTTCACCTCTCTATTCGTCGATGTGGACCGGGATCCACTGGTTAAACCGATCGTATTTAAGTCGTTCGTAGGAAGGCATTCTCTCATAGATCGGACCTCGATGCAACATTAAATTCCCGCGGGGGACCGGCCGCGGCAGGGGAAGGAGGCCACCGGGAGAATCCGCGGAAAAACTGTGCCGCGTGGGCCGATTGTGGGGCGGACCGG
>JAFGPI010000063.1 GCA_016926065.1 Candidatus Krumholzibacteriota bacterium | reverse complement strand
GGATGTCATCGACCGGGGTGAACAATCCGTTGAAACCATCGGTGATGACTTCCACATTTCCGCCCACCGGCGTGGTTATGACCGCCCGGGCACAGGACAGGGCCTCCAGCAGGGCGATGGAAAGGCCCTCCCAGCGGGATGGCTGGATGAAGATATCGGCCAGTTTCAAGTAGTGGTGAACGTCCGCCCGCCTTCCCAGGAACCTCACCGTATCCTCTATTCCCAGACGGCCGGCCAGGGAACGCAGATCGTTCAGCAGCACTCCGTCCCCGATTAGATAGAGCAGGGAGGTATCGGCGGAGGACTGGTCTTTAAATAAGCGCCAGGCCCGCAACAAAATGTCGATCCCCTTCTGATTATGGAAATTACCCACGAAGAGGCAGATGACCCTGTCCTGGATACCCATGCGGACGAGGGCATAGCTTTTTTTATCCCCCGGCAGGGGAGCGTAAAATTCCGTATCCACGCCGTTGGGCAGGAAGACGATCGTTTCCGCCGGACATCCCTCCGCGAGCAGCTCGGCCCTGATCTGCCGGTTGATGGAAATGATTTTATCGCATCCCCCGATTATCTTACGGAACTTCTTACCTCCCGAGAACCGTTCCCGCAGCCCTTCGACCTTGCCGATATTGTGGATGGTCACGAAAACAGGTTTGCCCAGGAAACGTTTCGCCCAGACGGCGATGAAGGCCGGCGAGTCCAGGGAATGGGCGTGGATGCAATCGTACCGGCGGCGCAGCAGGAGCAGCAAGAGAAGGCAGCCGGCGCGAAAAAGAAGAGACCTTAACATCCGCGGTCCGAAGACCGGCAGCCGGTATACGGTTATTCCCGGCCGCCTATCCAGCCAGGGCGAATTTTCCACCCGGCGGGTAATGATAAGATTGGAGTTTCCCTGGCGGATGAATTCGGCGGCCAGTGCCTCGGCCAGCCTTTCGGCGCCGCCCAGGCGGGGAGGGTAACTGTTGATCAGGGTCAGAATCCTCAGGTGGTCTCCGGAGCCGGGAACGGAATCGCCGCCCCCGCCGGACCGGGACGGCGGGCCGGATAGCTCATGGTACAGTTCCAGGTAGCGGTCGACCGTGGAGCCTATGGTGTAACCTTCCCGGATTCTGCGGCGGGCCTCTTTCCCCAAATTTCCCCGTCCGGCCAGGATTCTCTCCAGGGCCGAAGCCAGACCGGAGGGATCTCCCGGGGGAACCAGTATCCCGGAAACGCCATCGGCTACCAGCTGGGCCGAGCCGCTGATCCGGGTGGCCACTACCGGCAGGCCGCAGGACATGGCTTCCAGCAGGGAGTTGGAGAGTCCCTCCTCCCGGGAGGGCAGGACGAAGATATCGGCGGCCCGGTAGAGGGCCAGCACGTCGTCGACCGGGCCCAGAAACCGTACCCGGCCGCTCAGACCGAGGGTCTCAGCCAGGTTTAGAAGAGATTCCTTCTCCCGGCCCTGGCCGGCCAGGAGCAGGACCCAGGGAAGGTCTTTCAGGGTGGACAGGGCCTGCAGCAGTATATCCAGGCCCTTCTGTCTAGAAAGGCGGCCGGTGAAAAGCAGCGCCCGGCTGCCCGGCGGGATGCGCGCCGATTCCCGAGCGGCCCTTTTTTCCTCCGGGGTGGGAATCCGGTAGATATCCGTATCCACTCCGTTGGGCAATGGAATTAGCTTTTCCGCGGCCACGCCGGATCGCGCCAGCTCCTCCTCGATCACCGGGCTGAGAACGGCGAACCGGTCCACCCGCCGCAGGCAATAAAGAAAGAGGGAAGAATAAAAACGGCTCCGCCCCAGGGCGATCTCTCCGGCCTCTCCGGCGCAGGCCACCTTGCAAATCACCGGTGGTCCGCCCAGCAGCCTCGCCAGCACGGCGCTAATCATCTCGCATCCGGCGAAATGGACATGGATCAAATGGTACCTTTTTCTCCGCCGCAGTATGTGCAGGAAAAGCAGGAGGTTGAATACCAGGGTTCCGGCCATTCTGAGGGAAGGGTGGAAAAGCCGCCTTATCCGGATTTTCCCCTCTTCCGTTTCCAGCGATTCTTCCGCCCGCCACTCCTTTTTCAGGCGGGCTCCCATCAGCTCTATTTCCACTCCCCGGCCGCGGAGCTCGCGGGCCAACCGGCAGGCGGACTTTTCCGCGCCGCCGAACAGTGTACGCGGGTGGAACCTTTTGATTACCATCAATATATGCATAAATATCGTTCTCGCCGGGCCGTTCCGGCCGGCGCCGACATTCAGCCTCTTTCCCGGCGTACCGGAGCGCCCGCTGTACCGGAGCGGGTTTAAGCCATTCAGGCGTTTATCCCCGGCAATACTAATAACGGAAGATCGCGGGCCGTTCTTTAGGACTTTATTACCAGGGCCGGGGGAAGGGTGAATGCCTCTCCGGGGACAATGCGGAGAAGCAGCGGGGAGAAGGCGGGATGATAATTAAACCGTGCAACTAAATACGATCCCCACCCGTATAAATAATGGTATGGGAGAAGGGGACAATGTTAATTTCCCCTTGAAGATCATCTCTTCGAGGGAAGAAAAATAAGGAGAAATAAGGCAATGGCGTTATCCAAGAAAAAATCAATCATGGGGCTGTCCGTGGCCGCGGTGATCATCATTGCCATCGTGGTGATCTCGGCCAAGAAGAATGGAAATCACAGAACTACGGTTCAGACCGAGGCGGCCGGCAAAAAGAGTATCGTGGAAACGGTGACCGCCAACGGCAAGATCGAGCCCCGCACCAAGGTGAAGATCAGCGCCGACGTGGCGGCCAAGATAATTCACCTGGGCGTGAAGGAAGGCGACTGGGTGGAGAAGGGCGATCTGCTGGTCCGGCTCGATCAGGAAAGATATATCGCTTCCCTGGAACAGTCCGAGGCCAACCTGCGTTCGGTCAAGGCCAACGCCAATCTGGCCCACGAAAATCTGCTGAAGGCCCAAAAGGACTTTGAAAGGATCCAGCAGCTGATGGATCAGAACCTTGAGTCCCAGGCTACTTTCGACCAGGTCTTTTCCGCGGTGCAGATCGAAAAAGCCCGTTATCAGTCCACGCTGGAACTGGTCGATCAGGCCCAGGCCGCGGTAAAACAGGCCCGCGATAACCTGTCCAAGACGACGATATACTCGCCCATGGCCGGTACCATCAGTACCCTCAACAAGGAAGTGGGAGAGATCGCCTTGGGATCCCAGTTTCAGGAAGATGTTATTATGATCGTCTCCAATCTATCCCAGATGGAGGCCCTGGTGAATGTGGATGAAAATGACATCGTCAACGTGAGCCTGAACGACAGCGCCACCATCGAGATAGATGCCCTGCCGGACCGGGTCTTCCACGGGATGGTTAGAGAAATCGCCAGCAGCGCCCGCATCAGTGGCTTGGGGTCGACCGAGCAGAAAACCGAGTTTGAAGTCAAACTATCGATTATCGACGCGGTGGAGGAATTAAGGCCGGGGATGACGGCCAGCACCGATATCATTATCGAAACGCGGGACAGCACCCTGTGCGTTCCCCTGCAGTGTGTTACCGTGCGCACCCCCGAGCAGCTGAAAAAAGGGAGTCCGGCCGTCAAGGGCAAGGAGGAAGGCCCGGTGGATAGTACTGCCGCGCCCCGGTATATTCCGGACAAGGACGGTTTCGTGCCGGTGGTTTTCGTTATTGAAGGGGGGCTGGCCCAAGCAATGCAGGTGAAGACCGGCATTCAGAGTGATACCCATATAGAGATTATTTCCGGTCTCTCGGAGGGGGACGATGTGGTGACCGGTAATTATCGCGCCATCAGCCAAATCCTGGAAAATGCGACCCCGGTAATCGTGAAAAACAACGGCCCTAAAAATAGATAAGGGTGATACCATGGGGGTGTTGATCAACAATTTGCTGGAGTCTTTCCGTATCGCCGTGCGGGCGTTGAAAGTCAACAAGAGCCGGGCTATACTCACCACCCTGGGTATCGTGATCGGTATCCTGGCGGTGGCCACCACCATGACCGTTTCCACCGGGCTGGCTAATAATTTTAAGGAGAGCATCTCGGCCGTCGGCTCGGACGTACTCTATGTGTCCCGCATACCCTGGATCATCACCGGTGACTTCTTCCGGTACCGCAACCGCCCCCGCATAGATTATAAGCAGTGTGAAAAACTGGCCCAGAGCATGAAGCATACGCGGGCCACTAATCCCTCCACCGGGACGGCGCGTAACGTCAAATTCCGATCCCAGGTACTGGAGAACGTGATAGTAATCGGCACCACCGATAAGCAGATGATGGTGTCCAGCGGAGTACCGGAGCACGGCCGTTTCTTCAGCGCCACCGACGTGCAAAATAAAAAATTCGTCTGCGTTATCGGCACGGAGATCCGGGAAGGTCTCTTCGGTGATCTCGATCCTCTACAGAAAGATATCAAGATCGGCCGCCACAGTTTCCGGGTAATCGGAGTAATGGAAAAACAGGGGAGTGGCGGTTTCTTCGGCGGACCCAATTTTGACAAACGGATCATGATCCCTATCACCAGTTTCACCAAGGCCTACGGTAGCGTGAACCGGGAGTTCACCATCGCCGTGAAGGCGCCCAGCCACGAGGCGATGGAAGATTTCCGGTACGAGCTGGTGGGGGAGATGAGGAAGATCCGCAAACTCGGTCCCACCGAGGAGGATAATTTTTCCATCAACAGCATGGACAGCCTGATGAACGCCTACAACAACGTGATGGGCGTGGTGATCCTGATCGGATTTATCGTCACCAGTGTCTCTCTCTTCGTGGGAGGGATCGGGGTCATGAACATCATGCTGGTCTCGGTAACCGAAAGGACGCGGGAAATCGGTATTCGCAAGGCGGTGGGGGCGAGGCGGAAAATGATCCTGATGGAGTTCCTCTTCGAATCGTGCTGCCTCTGCCTGGTGGGAGGATTAATCGGGCTGCTCTTTTCCTACGGGGTGGCGGCCCTGATTGACAAACACGTTATGCCGGCTTCGGTCTCCTTGCCGGTGATATTAGCGGCTATACTGGTTTCTTTCGCGGTGGGAATAACCTCGGGATTTCTGCCCGCCCTGCGGGCCTCCCGCCTCAATCCTATAGACGCGTTGCAGTATGAGTAGAATTCCCCTTCCCGGGAGGGACCCGGGAAGTAAACGGGGAGATACTTGAATATTAAAATGAAGGATAGCGGATGTTGTTCCTGGAAGCCTTGAAAATGGCCCTGGCCGCCATAACCGCCCACAAGCTGAGGTCCTTTCTGACAATGATCGGTATCATTGCCGGGGTGGCATCGATCATCGCCGTAATGACGGGGATTTCCGTTATCCAAACCGCTATCGAAAAAGAAATCAGCGTGCTGGGAACCCAGACCTTCCAGGTGCAGAAGCAGGCGGCCGGGGGCGCCATCAGCGAGGAGGAGAGACGTAAGATCAGCCAGCGCCGTCCCACCACCATCGCCCACGCCAACGCCATCCGGGATAAGGTGCGGAGCGTGGACCTGGTGGGACCGGAGCTTTGGAGCTTCGGGCACAAAGCTAGATTTCGGGATCGAGAAACCAATAGTAACCAGACGGTTTGCGGCGGCACGCCGGAATACACCACCAACAACACCCACTACGTGCAGCTGGGACGCAACCTCTCCCAGGAAGATATAAAGGTGGGACGCAACGTGGTGCTGTTGGGATACGGGGTGGCTCAGGAGCTGTTTCCCTGGACCGATCCCCTACAGAAGACGATCAAGATCGACGGCCGCAAATTCCGGGTAGTGGGCGTGCTGGAGGACAAGAGCTCGGCGGTGGGCGCCGGATTCAATCAATACCTGATAATTCCTATCACCTGCTTCGTCAAGATTCACGGTTTGCGCTTCTCGAACGGGGAGGAAAGGTCGGTTAACATTACGGTGCGGGCCAAGACCCCCGAACTGCTGCAGCAGGCCATCGACGAAACCCGCATGGTGATGCGGATGGAAAGGGGCCTCAAGCCCCACCAAGAGGACGATTTTACCATCTTCACCAATGACAGCAATATCAAAACCTTCAACGACGCCACCGCCGGCGTCAAGACCGGCTCGTTCGTGATCGGTATCGTGGCCCTGATAGTGGCTGGTATCGGGATCATGAATATCATGCTGGTTTCGGTCACCGAGCGCACCCGGGAGATAGGCATCCGCAAGGCGCTGGGGGCCAAGCGCCGCAATATCCTCCTGCAGTTCCTCCTGGAGGCCATCATCCTCTGCAATATCGGGGGTATCATCGGCGTGGCCATAGGATTCGGCCTGGGGAATATTATCAGCCTGGTGATCGCCTTCGCCGCCCACGTGCCCCTGGAGTGGACCCTGGTGGGCATCCTCTTCTGCACCGCGGTCGGTTTGACCTTCGGCTTCTGGCCCGCCCTGCGGGCCTCCAAGCTCGATCCGATCGAGGCCCTGCATCACGAATAGTAACTATGCTTCTCTAACCGCCAAAGAAAAATCCGGCTGCCAAGTCTCGAACAATTCGACAACCGGATCTTCCAACAACTCTCGTCACTCAAAAGAGAGATGTACTACCGTAAAAGAACCATCTTGCGGGTTTGTTCGAAATCCCCCGCCACCAGCCGGTAGAAATATACTCCGCTGGCCACCCGAGCGCCCTCTCTGTTCTTACCCTCCCAGACTATCTCATGCGGTCCCCGGTCCAGCGTGCCGTCCACCAGGGTATTAACCAGCTGCCCGGCGATATTGTATATCTTCAGGGTGGCCGGGCCCTTTCGGCGCAAGATGAACTTGACGGTGGTGACCGGATTGAAGGGATTGGGATAGTTCTGCGCCAGGGAGTAACGGTATACTACCGGTGTCTCATCGCCGGTGATATCCGGGTTGGTATCGTTATCGAACCAGTCGATAACGGCCTTGACCAGCTTGTTCCTGACCAGGGGCGCTCCATTCTCCATGTCGCGGATGTACATCAGGCTGAATCCGAACCACATCGTCTTGACGTCATAACCTCCGTAGTTTATACCGGTGGACTGAATCCCCGCGTAGTAGGGGAGGACGAGATGGTCGGGATATCGGAGGGCGTACTGGCCCGAGCCTGCTTTTTCCAGGAGGTCAAAATTATTCAGGCCGGGACAACCGCCGAAAAGGTACAAGGTGTCCGGCGTGCCGGCATGGTAGAATATCCCCGGGGAGGATCCCCTGACATCGGGAATGATATTGCCGCTCAGATTGAAATAGCTGTCTCCGACGTGGCTAATGCCGCATTTGCTCATCAGGGCAATGGCTGATGCTCCCAGATTGTTGGATAGATCCAGGGCCACATTATCCCCCAGTATCCACAGCCCGCAGTCATGAGGGCTGTAGTCCAACCAATCGTTGAGGAGGGTACAGTCATCCGCCTTCCCGCTGGTACTTGATCCATCGGTTATGGTCAGGTTGTCTAGATCGCCGCTGTCCCATATGATTTTTTGGTACGCCGTTTCCAAATGGTATGGAGTAGCCCGGCTGGCCAGGCCGTTGCCATGCCCACCGGTGGGAGCATTTACATCGTACCGGTCGGGCTGGTTGCCGGCCGGCAGCACCGCCTTAAAGGCCTGGTCGAAATATACTTCGACATCCCCTCCGCTCACCCCGATCCCGTGGTAATCGTCGACATAGAGGATATCGCTGGCCAGGGTGGGCAGGCAGGTAAACTCGAAATAGATCCCCTCCTCCTCGGCCCGGTCGGGCAAGGTGGTACTTTCGTTGTCAAAATCGTAGGCCTTGAAATAATACTCCACCAGGTACCCGCGGGTGAGTAGGCTGTCGTTCAGATCGAACGAATACCAATCGTACCCGTATAAATATGTTTTCCCCCGGAAACATGTCCAGCTGCTCCCGTCGTCGCTCACGTATTCCCCCACGTTTCCTTCCAGGGATGGTCCGTAAAGGGGCGGCTTGGGGCTGCCGGGATCGCCAATATAGGAACAGCGCACGTACATGAAGACATCATACACTTCGTTTGGATATTCCCCGCTGTAGCGTATCCCCCCTCCATAGGGAGAGGTGACGATAACGGTGGCCGAATCGCCCGCCAGGTATTGAGGGTTCGAAGAGCTTTTTAGATCGTTCGCCACATCGGCCCGCACCCAGGATTCCAAGTCGAAAGCAAACATCGGGAAATTATCTTGGAAGAGGTTCTGCGCGTAGTATCTCCATTTGGGCCCCGTGTCCTGGTACCGCTGTACCCGGATGTTGTCGAAGTAGGGGGCGGGTGTGTGTTCGGCGCAAGTGCAGTATAGCATATACCATGTATCGCACATATCGACGACACCCACCGCCACCTGGATCGCATCGACGGTCGGTCCCAGATAGGAACTGATATCCTGCACGAATTCGTAGTAATCCTGATAATCGCCGTGGTACAGGGATCCCCCATCCTGCCAGGGACCGGGGCAACCGTCCTCAATCGTCCTCACGTGCCAGTAATAGTAGACGCAATTTATAACCGGCAGATCGCGGTAGACGTCGAAGCGGAGGAGATAACCGTTCAAACCGCCCAGTTCCCCGCCCGGAATGACACCGTCCTGCACCTCGTCGTTATTGGTCGAGTATCTATCCAGGGCTATGGGGGGGGAAACGACCATCTCGTCCTGGCAGGGATATTCTTTTGCCCCCGGTCCATAGCAGAAGGGGGTGGTGAACATGCCTGGATTCGGGTAACTGGGGGCGGGGTAAGCGGATCCGATGAAAAATACGATCTGGGTGCCGTAATTATTGGCGCAGGGATCGAGATCGATCAGGTTACTATGGAGCCCGGAGTAGATTCCATACGGCACCTGGCCCAAATCGGCATTCCAGATACCGCATCTCTTGTCCCCCGCCGCGGCCGATTCAAAATCCTCGTGATCGTATATACCGTTCTGGTCGCTGATCGTGATATCGTCTAAAAGGCAGGCTCCGTCGGTGTCCCAGAGCCCGTCCTGATCGTTCCAGCCTCCGTCCGATTTGAAATGGATCTTGAACTTGGTCTTGAAAAGGTATCCGCCGCCCGTGGCCTTATCTATCAGTAGATCGTCGGTGCCGGTATAGAGAACCATCCGGCTCCAGGCAAGCGGATCAATGGTATGGGTGGTGTCTACATACTGGGTGCCGTCGAACTCGGCCAGCTCGACCCAATCCAGGCCGCCCTGGTCGTAATAGATTTTAGTCTGGTCGTTCTCTTCCGAGTCGAAAAAACCGAGATAGGAAAGGGATATGGGGGGGGCTAGGATCATCTGATCGCTGATCAGGACCTGGTCCCAGTTTGATCCGTAGCCGGGGGCCGCTATCCAACTGCATAGATAGGGATCGGAGCCATCAGGATAGGCGCCGCACCACATAGACTTGCTTCCTTCCAACGGCAGGAGGGATCCGAAAGTGCCCCCGTCCAGTTCGCTCCCGTCGGCCACATGGAAAAAGGTGTCGGGCTGCAGGGTGTTGTCCACCTGGATCCAGCCCTGCCAGTCCATCGGTTCAAAATCGAATTTAACCAGATTGTAGGTATCGACCGACGCGGCGGTGTATCCGCCGGCCGAGCGCAAACGGGGGCTGGAATTTGCCCGGCGATCGGAGATGACCGTCCTTTTCGGCTTGGGAGGCTTGGGGGCCGACCTGACACTTTCCCGATCGGTCCCTGTCGCTTTGACCGAGTTGGACATCACAGCGGCCAGCAGAAAGAGAAAAATAAATATCCCCGTTTTAAGGTTCTTACTCGATCGCCGGTGGATAATTGCCCCCGCCGCCAGTAGCATAAGGGTTACCATAAGTACCATTACCGGAGTGCTGACCACCGGCACATATTTGCCAATAATCACCTGCACCACCTGCACGCAGGTGTCGTATGCCACCGGCTCGGCGATCGACCAGGCGATAATGGTGAGGGTATCCATGTCTCCCACGATCGAGGCGCTGCCGTCCAGTATAGCTATCACATCACCGCATTCTCCTCCCGGCACGTCGGTAACGGTACCGGTGGTATCCAGAGCCGAGCCGATATGTCCCCGGCTGGTAATGTTAAAGTTGTAGCTCTGGGCAGGGGCGCAGGCAGCGCTGTTGCAGAGGGAGAAAAGGATTCCGGCCGCAGGCCAGCCTTCATCAATAAAGGTCAAGGTATCCTGGAGGATGGTCAGCGATGGAGGAGGCGCTTCCACCACTATGTACAGAGTAGTGGTGTTGTAAAAGGGAGTGCCTCCCCACCAGTTCGGATTCTCGCAATCGCCGCAACCCGGATCGCAGTATAAATCCGCATCGCAGAATGCCATGACCGCGGCCACCGTGTCGATCGTTCCGAGCTCGGCCGAGCAGGGAACGCTGATGGTAAAATCCATAATCAGGTAGAATCCGGGATCCAACATGAAGCACTCGCCATCCGCCAACGGGTTGCTGGTCATCGTCCAGCCCCCGGTATCGTAGTAATGCACGCAGAAGGTGTCGGCGTCGGGACAGGTGGCGGAAACAAAACCGAAGTTGGTAGGCGCCAGTGTAAGTTCTAAATCCTGACCCGGATAGGCGAAAACAGGGGAGCCGCCGAATCCAAAGAAAAACGCCGGGTCTCCGTTCTTCACGCAAGTGGCCGTCGCCGCTCGATCCATACCGGATCGGGGAGGCGCCAACTTCAATATTGGGCCCGGCTGGGGTTTGATCTTACCAATTTCCTGAGCGGAGATTTCACCGTAAGGTATCCAGCTCAGTATTCCAAGAGTAATTACGATTAAAGACAACGTTAGGTACTTCCGTAAGAGTTTACACATCGGCGGCTCCCCCTTCAGGATTTTCTACACGAATGGTAACGGTTTTCAGCCGTTACCGTCATTTTAGTTAGATTATGGACACTTTGTTTTACCCTTAAGTTTATCCATTATATCATAGGTCATTCCGGAATTCCAGGGAAATAATAGTAATTATCTTATTGTCGTTGGCTGATATACACCGACTGTAATTCCCCGCATAGCTGGAACATGATGGGAAGCGAGGTTAATGGTTTGACAAAATTCCCTAGACCGGCTAAAAGAGCAGTAAGCTTAAGCGGCGCGGAATAACCATCCACTTTTAGACAGATCATTTGAATCCAGGAGGAGAGCATGAGCATCGATTTAAGCGGAAAGAAAATTGTCATGATCCACGGGTTGGCATCCAAGCCGCCCCGGGAGGATGTACATTCCCTGTGGACCAAATGTTTGATCGAAAACGTGCGGGTGGACGATTCGGCCCTGGCCGGGGAGATGGAAAAGCAGAAAGATATCTTTCACAGCGCCTACTGGGCCGATTTCACGAGTCAATCCCATTCTTAGTTGAAACTCTCAACGACCGTTCCCTCGTCAGGCGACCCTTTCATCCCGTTTTGATTTCGAACCCGT
>JAFGPI010000062.1 GCA_016926065.1 Candidatus Krumholzibacteriota bacterium | reverse complement strand
TGGACGAACCGACGGCCGGTCTGGACCCGCGCGAAAGGATCCGGTTCCGTAATTTGCTGGTGGAGTTGAGCCGGGAAAGAGTGGTGATATTCTCCACCCATATTATCGAGGATATCTACAGTTCCTGCACCCGGGTGGCGGTGCTGGACCGGGGAAAACTCATTTATAACGATCACCCCTCGCGCATGACCGAAATCGCCCGGGGCCGGGTCTGGCAATTTCACGTGCAGCCGGGGGAGCTGGAAGAAGTGCGGAAAAACCGGCAGATCGTGCATCACATGCGAGACGGAGAGAGGATCAAGGTGAGATGCCTTTCCGCCCGGCGGCCCACGGAAGACGCCCGCGAGCTCCGCCCCACGCTGGAGGACGCCTACCTATGGCTGCTGGGTAACGGCATCGAAGGGGAACAGGTGGAGAAAGGAAACGCGGCGGGCTAACTCCCCGCGGCGGAAGCGGAGGTATCAATGAAGCAGGGTGCAAGAGTCCGTAATATAATAGATCTGGCGCTGAGGATATCCAGATACAACCTGAAGATCATCTTCGCCAACAAATTCATCTATTTCCTGCTGGCCTCCTTCCTCTTCTTTCTGCTGGTTACCGTCATTATATTTTTCAATCCGGATTCCGATCCCCATGCCGACACCATCTATAACACCCTGCTTTTTCCCGGCATTCTGCTGGTGTTCTATCCCATGGCCTTCGGAATTCAAAATGACGTGGACAGCCGCATGATAGAGATTCTCTTCGGAATCCCCAACTACCGCTACAAGGTTTGGATCGTGCGAATGGTGCTGATCTGGTTGATCGTATTCTTCATCCTCTGCCTGCTCACCGTGTTGAGCGCCGTCTCCCTGGTCAACGTGCCGATCCTGCAGATGGTATATCAATTGATGTTCCCCATATTTTTCCTGGGCAGCCTCTGTTTCATGTTCTCCACCGTGGTGCGCAGCGGTAACGGCTCCGCCGTGATCATGGTGATAATCGGGATGGGATTCTGGATAGCGGGAGGTATCCTGGCACAGAACCGCTGGAATATCTTCCTCAATCCCTTCATCACTCCCGATAATCAGGCGGCCTGGGCGGGTATAGTGTTCAAGAACCGGATATTCCTGACCGCGGGCATCGTCCTGGCCCTGCTCTACGGACTGTTCAATCTTCAAAAACGGGAAAAATTCATCTAGCCGGTCCGGTTCCGGATTAAGATGAATTAGCACTCCAGCTATTTAATTATAAATTGCATTCCCTTCAAATTTATAGTATTTATGATTTGAGTTTGAACCGATCTCCCGGAGGCCGCCCGCCTCGGAGACCAATGCATCGTAATAAAAGGAGAGAGTCAAATATGAGTAAGAGAACGGTAGTCACCATGCCCGGAGACGGAATAGGCAAAGTGGTCCTTCCGGCTTCCCTGCAAGTGCTGGACAAAGTGGGCTTCGAGGCCGATTACATCCACGCCGACATCGGTTGGGAATTCTGGCGCCGGGAAGGTAATCCGCTGCCCGATCGAACCATCGAATTACTGGCCGAGCACAAGATCGGACTGTTCGGCGCGATTACCTCCAAGCCCAAAACGGAGGCGGTCAAGGAACTGGATCCTTCCCTGCGGGACAAGGGACACGTTTATTACAGTCCGATCGTCGCCATGCGCCAGAAATTTCAGCTGGATATCTGTGTCCGCCCCTGCCGTTCCTTTCCCCATAATCCCCTTAACTTCGTGAGAAAAGGACCGGGGAACACGATCGAGGAACCGGTGGTGGACGTGGTTATCTTCCGGCAGAACACGGAAGGGCTGTACGGCGGAGTGGAATGGACCAATCCGCCCCAGATCGTGATGGACGCCTTGAAATCGCACCCCAAATTCATGAACTTCGCTTCCACCCCCCCGCAGGAACTGGCGGTCTCCACCCGTATCTTCACCCAGAAGGCCTGCAACCGCATCGTGGGGGAAGCTTTTAAATACGCCCGGAAATTCGGTTATAAATCGGTGACGGTGTGTGAAAAACCAAACGTGATCCGGGAGACCTCCGGCATGATGCTGCAAACCGCCGAACGGATTCAGAAGGATTACCCGGACATCGCCCTGTGGAACACCAATATCGACGCGCAGATGATGTGGCTCACCAAGAATCCCGAAGATTACGGCGTAATCGTGGCCGGTAACATGTTCGGAGACATCGTATCCGACGGATTCGCGGGACTGGTGGGAGGCCTGGGATTCGCCTGCAGCGCCAATATCGGAGAGGAAGTGGCGGTATTCGAGCCCACCCACGGATCCGCCCCCAAGTACCAGCACCTGAAACCCGCGATAGTAAATCCCATGGCCATGATCCTATCGGCCTGCATGATGCTGGATCACGTGGGCGAAACGGATAAGGCCCGGAGGATCCGCGAGGCCATCGCGGAGGTTATCCAGGAAGGGAAAACGTACACCTACGATATGTTGAAACTCCGGGGCGGACCGGAGGTGCTGGCGCAGGGCGCCGCCTCCACCGATCAGGTAACCGCGGCCATAATGGAGAAGTTGTGAGGGTAAAGGGCGAGCGCCGCGACATTGCCGGTCAACGGAGTAAGCAACGGATGGCAACTCGAAGTTCCGTAATCATATATTCGAGAAAGGGAGTCCACCATGATCAGCCAGTCTGACATTGAAGGTCTGTTCGCCGACCAGTTAAAAATGATCCAGGATCAGGAACTTAGGGGTAAGGTAGTCGAAATATGGGTGGCCGGCTGCCGCCGGGGAGACTGGAAAAGCATTGAAGAGCTGAAAGAAATGCCCTTCACCCTGTTGACCGACACCCGGGGGGTGAGTTTCGTGGAACACACCATCGCGGTTACCGCGGGCGCCCTGGCCCTGGCCAGAGCGCAGGTGGAGGGTTACGAAAATCTCCCCTACCCCATAAACCTGGACCGGGTGGTGGCCGGTGGATTGCTTCACGACGTGGGCAAACTGCTGGAAATCGAAAAGGACGGGCGGGGCGGTTATCAAAAAAGTCACTCCGGCAAATGCGCCCGCCATCCCATATCGGGGGCCATCCTGGCGGCGGAATCGGGGGCGGACGAAGAACTCCTGAATACGATCATCTGTCACGCCAAGGAAGGGGAGGGACGCCCCCAGGTGGTGGAGACGATTTTCATTCATCAAGCCGATTTCGCCACCTTCGATCCCCTGGTGATGCTAAGCAAGGGACAGCTAATTATATAGAAAGGCAGGTGTCCGATGGGAAAAACCATTATCGAAAAGATCATCGGCTCCCATGCCGGCAAGGATGTCTCCCCGGGCGAGATAGTCGACATAAGGATCGATGTCCGGGTGGCCCGGGATTTTGGAGGAGCCAACGTGGCCAGGAATATCCGGGAGAACAACCTGGGCATCGAGGACGCCGCTGCGACCGCTTTTACCTTCGACTGTAATCCGGGGGGCTCCGACCAGAAGTACGCCACCAATCAACAGATCTGCCGCGACTTCGCCCGCGAGCATTCCATCAGGATCTACGATATAGATTCCGGCATCGGCACCCACTTGGCCATCGATAAGGGGCTGGCGGTTCCCGGATCGACCTTCGTATCCACCGACTCTCATGCCAATATCCTGGGGGCTATCGGCGCCTTCGGGCAGGGTATGGGCGACGTGGATATCGCCCACGCCTTCGCCTATGGAAAGGTTTGGTTCAAGGTACCCCCCACCATAAAACTGATATTGAAGGGCACTCCCTCCCCCCTGGCCGCTCCCAAGGACCTGGTGCTGGCCATGCTCAAGGTACTGGGGGCCAACGGCCTGCTGGGTTTCGCGGCCGAGGTGTACGGGGAAGTGATCGAGGACCTCGGTCTCTCCGGCAGGATAACGATGGCTTCCATGGCCACGGAGATGGGAGGGATCATCGCTCTTTTCACCCCCAACCGGGCGGTGCTGGACTACCTCTCCGCGGTCAGCCATAAAAAGGTCGAGCCGGTCACGGCGGATGAGGACGCCTCCTACGAAAAAATCATGGAAATTGATATCGGGGGATTGACCCCCCAGATTTCCCGTCCCGGGCACCCGGAAGACGTGGTGGACGTGTCCTCCGTGGCGGGAGTGAAGATAGGCTCGGCCTTTATCGGGTCCTGTACCAATGGCCGCCTCGAGGATATGGAGGCGGCGGCCGCCATCCTGAAAGGGAGGAAGGTGGCTCCGGGAGTGGTATTGAAAGTGGTGCCCAGCACCGACCAGGTGTGGCGGCAGTGCCTGGATAAGGGTCTCCTCGAAATATTCAAGGAAGCCGGCACCCTCTTCGGAAACGCCGGTTGCGCGGGATGCGCGGCGGGACAGATCGGACAGAACGGACCGGGAGAGGTGACCGTCAGTACCGGCAACCGGAATTTCGCCGGAAAGCAGGGTAAAGGCGAGGTCTACCTGGCCTCCCCCGAGGTGGCGGCGGCCTCCGCCGTGGCCGGCGTAATCGCCCTCCCCGATTCCCTGCCGCTGAAACCGGTTACCTTTCCCTCCGGCAAGCCCGCCCCGGCCCGGGAACGAGCCCGGACCGCCGAGCCGGCGGAACCCAAGCCGGTCAAATTCAAAGGCAGAGTATGGCTCATCGCCCGGGATAATATCGATACCGACATGATATACCACAACCGTTACCTGACCATCACCGACATCATGGAAATGGGGCAATATACCTTCGATAATCTCAAAGGATGGGAAGATTTCGCCCAACGGGCCCGGCCCGGAGATATGGTGGTCACCGGCAAAAATTTCGGCGCGGGATCATCCCGGCAACAGGCGGTGGACTGTTTCAAGAGCCTGGGTATCTCGCTGGTGATCGCCGAATCTTTCGGAGCCATCTACGAACGAAACGCCATCAACAAAGGATTTCCCATCCTCACCGCAGATTTGATATCGGCCGGACTGAAAAATAATCAGGAAATCGAAGTGGACCTGGACAAGCAGATCATCAAGCTGCCTTCCGGTAAAGAAGTCAGGGGGGTCTTCTCCCCGGTGCAGATGAGCATTTACCGGCAGGGAGGACTGCTGCAGAGGTAGAAACGCTGCGGAGACACATCTCGGGAAACAAGGAAGTGAATTATGGGAAAAACATTCGCCGAAAAAGTTCTCGCGGAAAAATCCGGTCAACCGGAAGTGGTGCCGGGCCAGATCGTGATGGTGGCGCCGGATCACCTGCTCACCCACGACAATACCGCGGCCATCGTGGGCAAGATCCAGGAAGATTTAAGGGAATTCGGCATAGCCCGCGCGGACCTGCCGGTTATAATTCTTGATCACGTGATTCCGGCCGCCAATGAAAAAACCGCCACCAACCACCGGATCATCCGGGATTTCGTGTCCGCCTACGGCCTCAGCAATTTCTTTGACGTGGGCCACGGCATATGCCATCAGGTGCTGCTGGAGAAAGGATTCGCCCGGCCCGGATCAATAATAGTGGGAAGCGATTCCCATACCTGCTCCTATGGCGCCCTGGGAGTTTTCTCCACCGGGATCGACCGGACCGAAGCCGCCGCCCTGCTGCTCAGGGGAGAAACCTGGTTAAAGGTGCCGGAAACGATCAAAATCACCTTGACCGGAAAGCTCAAGTCTCCGGTATCGGCCAAAGACCTGGTACTGACCGTTATCGGGGATATAGGCGCCGATGGAGCCAACTATATGGCGGTGGAGTTTCACGGGGATATCGCCTCCCTTACCCTGGAAGATCGTTTCACCATTGCCAACATGGGGGTGGAAATGGGCGCCAAGATAGCGGTCTTTCCGGTTGATCAAATTGCCCGCCACTACCTTTCCCGGATCGGGGTCCCGGAAGATTCATACTCCCCGGTATGGGCGGACGGCGACGCCGCCTACAGCCGGGAACTGAGCTACGATCTGAGCCGGATAGTGCCGGTGGTGGCCTGGCCCCATGCCGTGGACAACGTAAAACCGGTAGCGGAAGTGAAAGGCGTACCTATCGATCAATTCTTTCTGGGAACCTGCACCAACGGCCGGTTGAACGATCTGAAGAGCGCGGCCGCCCTGCTGAAAGGGAAAAAAGTGGCCGCCGGGTGCCGGTTGATCGTGCTTCCGGCCTCCAAGGAGATCTTTGAAGCCGCCCTGCGGGAAGGAATTATATCCCAACTTTCAGCCTCCGGCGCCATGATCCTGCCTCCCGGCTGCGGACCCTGTCTGGGAGCGCACCAGGGATGCCTGGCTCCCGGAGAAAAGTGCCTCAGCACGGCCAACCGTAATTTCCGGGGGCGGATGGGCTGCAAGGAGGCCGAGATATACCTGGCCAGCCCGGAAACGGTAGCCGCCTCCGCCCTGCGGGGCGAGCTGGCGGATCCACGCGAGGAGGATAGATCATGACAGTC
>JAFGPI010000061.1 GCA_016926065.1 Candidatus Krumholzibacteriota bacterium | reverse complement strand
GGAGGGACAATACACCCTGCGGGTAATTTGCTGGGACGCCTACGACCACCAGACCGATGAAGATCAATCGTTCTCCTTGGACCGGACCGCCCCTCCCCCCCCGGTGATAGCTCCACCGCCGGCCCGGGTAATCGAGCAGATCCTGGATCTTTCCCTCTCCTTCAACACCCAGGATACGGATTCAATCATCATCTACCGGCTGCATGAAGGCGTGACCGACAGCACCATCAACACCCGTTATATCGACCCCACCGTCTCGTTAAATCTGGGCCGGAACGATATCTGGACCAAGGCCCGGGACAGGGCGGGGAATACCAGCGAAAAATCCAATACCGTCTCGGTGGTGTTCGACCTCTCCACCGGTTTGAGCTACCCGGAGGTTTTCCGCGCCCCCGGCACCTTCCAGATCATCACCGTGGAGACGGCCCGCCAGGTCGACATCGAACTTTACGACCTGAGGGGAGAGCGTGCGCGTAAGATCACCGCCTGGGGTCCCTCCACTAAATTCGAGATCGGCTGGGACCTGAAAAACGGCGCGGGCCAGTATCTGCGCAACGGCCCCTATCTGCTGGTAATCACGGTTTTTTACGATAGCTATGAAACAGTGGAAAAAAACTTTATCGCGGTAGTAAGATGAGCATGAAAAAACGCGCGGCCATATCGATCCTCTTCCTTCTGACGCTGACCGGCTCGTCCCTCCCCCTGCTGGCGCAGGAGGGTTCCCGGGGAGGCACCTTTCTTCCCCTGGGCTGGGACGCGCGCGGCGACGGATTGGCGGGAGCCGCCGCCCTGCTGGTCAGAAACGACGGAGCGGCATACTGGAATCCAGCCAATCTGGTATTCCTGCGCACCCCGCGGGCCACGCTGGGCACCCTGAAACCGGTCCCGGATATGGATAACCGCTACAGCATCCTCTCTATCGGAACCGGCTTCCTGGATACCCGGGAATCCGATCCGGAAGGTCCCCAGTTCAAAAGATTCGGCGCCGCTTTCACCATGACCCACCTGGGGCTCGATCTGGCCGCCGGGTCGGGATGGAACGAGAGCACGGTCGGCCTATCCGCCGCCTTCAGCCCCAATAACTACAACAGCGTGGGATTGAGCTGGAGGTTCCTCAGGAGCTGGACCGACCTGGAGGAAGCCAACTCCTGGGGAATGGCCCTGGACCTGGGATGGACGGCCCGCCTGCGCCAAAATATATGGTTCGCCCTGGTGGCCAGGAATATGTATAGCGCCATTCATTATCCGCGAAGAGACGAGGAGATCGATCCTTCCCTGATTTTCGCCCTTTCCTGGGAAAATATATTGAAGCGCTCTTCGGCCGAGTGTGATTTCGTCTACCGGGAAGGCGAATTAAACCGGTTCCTGGCCGGGGCCGAGCTCATGGTGGCGCGCGACCTGCTCTATATCCTGGGCGGCCTGGACATGCGCCTGGTAAACGGACAGCGGACCATACCCCACCTGGGCATCTCCACCATGTACCGGGGGGCCGATATCTCCCTCTCCTTCAGTTTCGACCCGGAAGACGTCTTCGGCCGGCAGACGCGTATCTCCATCAGCTACCAACTTTAAGCTTTCCCGGTTGTTATTCCCCTTCGCCCGGATCACGGGTGAGCTCTTCCCACCGGCGCCGCAGCTCCCGCAGCCTTTCACCCTGGCGGCCGGAGGGGGACAAACCGGCACAACCGGTCAGGATTTCGGCCACTCCCTCTATCCGTCCCGCGTCCAGGAGGCCATCCAGCAGGGATAGGCGAACGGACAGGTTATAGGGATCGTAGCGGTAAGCGAATTCGGCCAGGGACAGGCGCTCCGGATCCCTTCCCTCCTCCCGGTAGAGGCGGTCCAGCATACTCCAAGCCGGGTAGTAGTAAAAGGTGCCCAGAGCTTCCCTCAGCATTCCCTCCGCTTCCCGGTCCCGGCCGGCCCGGCGCAACGCTTGCGCCCGCACCGTCACCGCGTAGATATGCATTACCGTGTCGTAGAAAATCTGGATCTCCCCCCCCGACCTTAGCAGCAGCTCTTTCTCGTAGAAAAGGGGCGAGCGCGGCCACTGCCGCCGCCCCCCGGGCCGACCCACGCGGTAGAGCCGGTACATCTCATTCTCGTACACGAGGTTGAAACGTTCCAGCGTCTCCGGCATGAACATCATTCTGGCCGCCGCGCACCCGTCCGGCAGGGCCATGAATCCGGCTTGATAGAGGGGCGAATCGAGCGTGGGATCGCACCCGGCCGTGATACTGATCAACAGGTAATCACTGGACTGTTCCCGGCAGAAATCGAAGAGCTCCTCCTCGCCGGAATAGAGTAAGCGCAGATAGCGCTCCGCTTTATCCCTCAAGCGGGGAGATTCGAAAAAATCGTTCAGATTGGTGGCGCGCCCGGTATAGGTCAAGACCTGGGGAGAGAGATAGTGATAGCTCAAGATCACCGCATCCTCCGCGGTATGGCCCTCTATCCAGGACAACAGGGCTCCCTCCACATCCCCCCGGTAGGGATACACCACGAATTTGTTTCGCGAGGGAACGCGCCACAACCTTCCCGCCCGGCGCCAGATATCCCCCCTTCCGGCCCAGAAAAAATCCTGGGTCAACATGATTACCACCAGGATCACGGTCAACGCCGCCGGAGCCACGGACCGGAGAAGGATTCTTCCTCCGGTTCTTCTGAAAGGGGCGTTTCCCCCGGCCGCGATAACGGCGAAGAATCCGAAGAGGGGAATCAGCCGTTGCATCATCAGAAAGAGAACGAAAAAAACAATCAGGAAATAGAGGGTGAAGAGGGCGGGGAAATCTTTCTCTCCGCTCCGCCGGAACAGTTTCCGGACCGGTCCGGGAAGGAACAGGACCAGGGGCAGGGCGAAGACAAAAAGATGAAGGGGATCGGGGGATAGAAAGGGGCCCACCCAAAACGCCCTGACGTCAAAGGGCAAAATTCCGGGGTCGGAAGGTTTGGCGATATACCTCAGCTTGTATAGGATCAGCCGGAAAAAATGGGAGTAGGAGACAAAGTGCTCCCGCGCCAGCAGGGCCGGGACCAGCACGCACCCCAGGGCGGCCGTGGCAACCAGCGCCCTTACTCCGGAACGCCCGGATAAGAACCGGCGACCGCGGACCTGGCGGTTCAAGGAACGGGGGTGGGGGGACCCGCGGAAAATCATGTCGGGAACCAACCAGGCGGCCGCCAGGGCCGAAGGCAGGGAAAGCAAGAACCTCCCTTCCCGGAGAAAGGGTATCATCAGGCCCGCCCCCACCATAAAGAGGATCAGTACCTGTACGGTCAGTTTCTCTTCCTTTCCGGCCCGGTCCAATACCTGCCGGGCCAGTAAAAGAAGGAGTAACGGCACCAGGTAGAATTGCGTGCCCTGCCAGGTGGAAAGGGCCAGAAAAATAAACAGGCCGGAAAGGACCGCTTTGATCCTTACTCCTTCTCCCCCGCAGGCCGAAACAAAAAAGTAGACATGATAGATCAACAGGGGAAAGGTGATATTTTCCCGGATCAGCTCGAATCCGCAGGACCGTCCCACCAGCGGTAGGGCCACGGCGAACAGCAGGGCGGTGAGCATGCCGGCGGACCCGCTTTTCCAGAGTCCGCGGGCCAGCAGGGCCAGGGGGAGGATGGCCAGGGAAAAGAAAAAAGCGGTGAAATACCGCACAAAAACGGCTAGTTCCGGTTTGGGCGGGGGTAAAAGACGGTATATCAAACCATACAGGTACTCCATACCGATGGAGGTTTCCCGGAACACCCTCAATCCCTCGGGCCACTGAGCCTTCCGGTCCAGGGAGGGAACCTCCTCGCCGCGGGCGATAAGCGTGGTATACCTTAGATGGGCGGCGCCCTCCGCCGAGAAGCGTTCACCGGCCACCCGGGCCCGGTACCCTCCCCGGGTTATATTGGCCAGGAGGAATAGCAGGATCAGCCAGAGGTAAAATCGTTTTCCAGACATCTATGCCGCCGGGTCCGCCCTGATTCACTGGGGGCGGGTTCGCGTGGCAACGATATCCCCCCCCGCGGCCGGAGGGGGGGGTGAAATTACTACCCCGGTAAACCTATTTCAGCATTTCCTTTTTTATCCGCTGAATATGACCGCGGCCGAGAGCCTTCACCTCGCAGCCAAGCTTGAAATAGGCCCGTATCTGCTCATCGGACAATATGCCGAAACAGTCGATCACCGCCAGTGGCCCGCCGGCCCATTTAACGATATGAGCGGGATTATAATTCAGGTATTCCATGTGCGGCACCGCGAAGATAACGGCCTCCGCTTTATAAATGGCCTGGCGCACATCTTTCTGGACCCGGATATCCTTCAGGCCTTCCTGGTTGCGGAAGAACCGGCTCCAGGAATGCCCGGGAGCGGGGTAGGTATCCTGCTGTTCCAGTTCGTGCCAATGGGCCACGTAAGGATCGTGCACCCGCATTTCGGCTCCCATTTCGGTCAGCTTGCGCACCACCATCTCGCTACCGCTGTAGCGCGTGTCCCCCACATCCTGCCGGTAGCTCGCCCCGCAGATAAGGACCTCCGCTCCGGCTATATAACGGCCCATGTTGCGCAGCGCGTCGCGGGTCAGCTCGGCCACGTGCAGCGCCCGGGTGTCGTTGATATCGATGGCGGTGGGCGTGATCTGGAAGATATCGTCCCCATCCTCAAATCCCAGAATATGCCGGTAGGCCCAGTAGCCCAGGCCCCCGTCCTTGGGCAGACAGTACCCGCCGAT